>CAYSPZ010000004.1:0-51590 GCA_964433065.1 uncultured Eubacteriales bacterium
TTGTTTGAATCTTCAATTAAAAAGTGTTGCACTTAGTTTGACAATTCATCTATATACCATAGCACACGCATACGAACCCGCCTAAAAGTGTGTTCTTTCGGCGACTTGCGGCTTGTTAGCCTTGCTTTGCGCCAGCAAAGCGGCGGCTGCCGCACCGAAACTCGCTCAAAACATCATCACTTTTAGGTCATATTGAGTTTCTGTGGAACGGGTTTTTGCGTGTGTAAGGCACAAAACGCAACCAATACTGTCGTATTGGTGAGTATTTTAACGCAACGCAGGCGGAAATCCGTCCACAGAAACCGGAGTTCGTATGAGTGTGTTATGGTATAGTGGATAATTTCGGAATGGTGAGATCGTATTGTGTTTTCAAAATCAGACGACAACGGCTGATCTCCGCCAAAAAATCATCGGGTTCTTCCGACTCCAAATATAACGGTAACAAGGTGGCACTTTGGGTGAGGTCCCGTATAAACGTTTGGGGTAAAAACAAATGAAAATGACGCGTTCGTGTGGGAAGTTGTTGCAAAAACTCCTCGGATAACCGTTTACAGTTATCGCGGTTCCCGATACGATATTCCGATTCGATCTCTTCGGTAATATCCAACATCCTGCCGAGTTGCTCACGCGCATATATCGACCAGATCATACAGGCGATCACGACCATAGCCAGTAACAACAACGCAACATAGATCCGTTTTATGACGACCGCTCCTTTCGAATGATGTGATAGTTCCCGTCAATATCGGCGGTCATCAACAAAACGTCATGCATCCGACAATGATGTTTTTGTAATTTTTTTTCGATCCAGTCGGATTTCAATCGACAGAAAGACAACCCCCATCTGACCGCCTTACCGTCGTTTATGATCGGTACGAAAGCGTTTTGCTTATCCGTCAGTTGCAGAACACTGATCTTGCCGTTGGTCTCGGCGATGGCACAGTCGACTTTAGAAATATCAAAAACACCTTGTTGGCGAAGTGACTCGGTCAGGTCGTCCACACCGAGCCGCAATTTACACATGGCATCCTGATCGACGGTACCGCAGCGAATGATCACCACCGGATTACCGTTGACCAAGGTGGAAAACAGATTGCTTTTCATCATCAATACCGAAAAGATCAGTTCCATTGAGATGAGAATAGCGATAGGGATCAACGCGTGTAACAACGGTGCACCCGTGTCCTGAATGGGGATGACCGCTAAATCGGATATTAAAAAGGTGACTACCACTTCAATGGATTGCAGTTCACCGATCTGTCGTTTTCCGCTCAATCGTAACGCCAAAACAAGCAATAAATAGATGAGAGCCGTTCGAACGGCGGCAACCAGCATCACTGATCCCTCCCAAAACGTGTTTGTGATAGTATGAGCCGCACAGGCAAGGATATTCTTGCGAGCGAGGGATAAACTGTCAACAGGGAGTGAAAATATGAAAAGTGCAAAACCGCTGTCAAGATCATTATCTGAAAATTTAGATGGATTGCGGAACGAATTCGGCAACAGTGCCGATCTGGTCATCCGCGAGATACGTGTCGCTTCCTACGATGCCGCCGTTGTCAGTGTGGAAGGTATGGTCGACCGTCACGCGATGGCGGATGCCGTTATTTTACCGTTGTTACAATTGGATGGTATCTTTGACTCGCCGACAGAACTAATGACCCATATACAGGATCGCGTACTGGGTATTGTGGACATCTTAAAAGCGACCGATCTTTCGCAACTGACCGAATGGATCGCATCGGGATTTGCCGCCGTGTTGATCGACGGAGTGGATCACGCGACGCTCGGCGGTATGCAGGCATTTATGATCCGCAGCATCTCCGAACCGTCCACCGAAGTAACCGTTCGCGGTTCACGCGAAGGCTTTACCGAAGCCATCCGTATCAATATGTCGATGATCCGCCGTCGCTTAAAAACACC
Source organism: uncultured Eubacteriales bacterium (assembly GCA_964433065.1). Lineage (GTDB taxonomy): Bacteria > Bacillota > Clostridia > Oscillospirales > Acutalibacteraceae > RGIG3009. The sequence continues at coordinate 1,924 of CAYSPZ010000004.1, forward strand.
GCAACTCACCTTTGAAATGCTGAGTGTCGGCAAATTAAGCCCTACGGCGGTATGCCTTTGCTATTTGCGCGACCGCGTATCCGATACACTGCTCAAACAAGTTCGTAAAGCACTGAACGACTGTCCGTTGGACACGGTACTCGAATCGGGATACCTGCAACCGTTTTTGGAAGAAAAACAATATTCGGTATTCACGGGTGTGGATACCACCGAACGACCCGATACGCTGTGCGGAAAAATGTCGGAAGGACGTATCGGTGTACTGGTCGACGGCACACCGTTTGTATTGGTTGTTCCGTACTTGTTTGCAGAGCATTTTCAGACGATGGACGACTATGCCGAACACCCGTTATATGCCAGTTTTATCCGCGTCATCAAATACGTGGCATTTTTTGTCAGTTTATTGTTACCCGGTATTTACGTCGCGGTCGGTACTCATCATCCGCAAATGCTGCCTTCAGCATTTTTGTTATCCTTCATCAATTCGTCGCGATCGACACCGTTCCCGTTGACGGTCGAGGCACTGTTGATCCATTTCGTATTTGAAATTATGCGTGAAGCGGGCTTGCGATTTCCGAAATCGGTCGGTCACGCGGTCAGCATCGTCGGCGCGTTGGTGATCGGCGAATCGGCGGTACGCGCGGGTCTGGTCGGCGCGCCGATGGTGATCGTGGTAGCACTCACTTCGATCAGCGCGTTTGTCATTCCGTCACTTTACGGAAACATCGCGGTACTACGGTTTGTGTTTATTATTCTCGGAGGCGCGTTCGGATTATACGGTGTATTGATAGGCATACTCCTGTTACTGTTCAGTATCTCTTCGGTCACCGTACAGAGCATTCCGTATACCGCGCCGATCCTGCCGTTTAGTTTTAAAACGATGCGTGACGTGTTTATCCGTTCGGACTGGCGTATATTAGTCCAAAATCGGTTTTCGGTACAGAACGTTGTGGGTTCCAATATAGCCGACGGTAAGGAGGAGATCCATGAATGAGTCGATATCCAAGATCAGCGGCACTCAACTGACGGCGGTATTGCTTGCCAGCCGTTTGTCAGGGTGTTTGTTGTTCACGTTTGACGGCACAACACCGTTTTCGTTACAGGGGTGTATTCTGTCAGCGTTGATCAGCGGTGTTTTACTTTGTCTTTTATTGTTACCTACTCTTTACGTGTTACGTCGTGATAAACGACGTTTATGGGCACTTACCGACCGCCGTGTACCGTTTGCAGATGCGGGTGTCAACCTCCTTTTCCTGATGGTCTGTATTTTCTTGATGGCATTGGATATCGTACAATTTTCCGACTACGCTTCGCGTACGATGCGTTCGGATTTCTCGGTGCTGATCTTGACCATCGTATTGATTGCATCGTGTTTGGCGGCATCCGGTTACGGAATACAGGCGATTGCCCGTTCTTCTACGGCGGTGGCGGTATTCGTTGTTGTCGGTTTGCTCATCTTTACCGGTGCGTTGTTACCGGAATTCAAAGGGGTACATTTCGCACCCAACGAAAATACCGAAAACGGTGAGATGGTCAAAAAAGCATTGCTTGACCTACCACGCACCGCCGAGATCTTAGCGGTGGGTTGGCTATACCCGCACGTCACCAAAAAACAGGGACGTTCTGCACTTTGGTTTGTGGGACTTCTGACGGTGGTGTCGCTGTTGGTCGGCATCACGTCGGTAGGGGTGTTAGGTGATTTTGCGGGAATGACACCCTACCCGTATTACACGGCGGTCAGTGCCGCCAAAGCGGGGATCTTGCAACGGTTCGATATCGTGGTAACGGCGGTGTGGCTGGGTACGTTTTTTATGCGTTTTACCTTGTTTTCCTTTTTGATACGAAGCGCGTCTAAACGCGCGTTCGGAGACCGTGCCGTCGTCCCGACGTTGGCAATCGTATTTTTACTGTTAAGTGCCGTGGCATACGTCATTCAGCAAGGCAGTTACAGCGGTGAATGGCAGATAACGACCTACATCTATTGGGGTGTACTGCTCGTATTGGCATTGGTATTGCCGGGCATCGTATGGGTGTTGCAAAGGAGGGAGCGAAGGTGACCAAGGGGAAGTATCTCGGTGTTGCGGGCGGGATGGTGGTATTGGTGATGATCGTCGGTCTGTTCCGCAGTTGCGGCGAAAAACCGGCGATCAGTGATCAGGTTGTGGTGACGGGTATCGGGATCGAACAAGGAAACGAGGAATACCGTCTTACCGTACAAGCCATCGACGTGTTAAAGACCGCCGCCAACCTGTCCGAACAAAGCGAAAGCGCGACGTCCGTCTATACCGTCGAGAGTGGTTCGGTCGGTGACGGATTGCATACGTTTTTAAACGAAGTCGGACGCGAAACGTATATCCTGCACAATCAGGTCATCGCCTTGCAAGCGGATCTCTGTAAAACAACGTCGGTGTTTCAAGTAATGGACTATTTTTTACGCAATGCGGAAACCAATTCACAGGTACCGATCGTACTGTGTCGTCCGTCACCGAAAAAACTGTTGGAATACCAATCGAACAACGACGCGATTACCGCCGAATATACTGCGCGATTGTTGCAGGAAGGGAACGAGTCGGGGCAGTGTGTGTTAACGCGAATATTGGACCTTCAACGCGCGTACAGCGGTATGTGCGATCTGATGGTACCGATCATCAATGTTTCGGATACCGTACCGCAATTGGATGGAACGGGTGTGTTTTCAAAAGGACGGTTGGTAGGCGAATTAACACCCTCTCAAACGGTAGGGTTACTGTTTGCCGACGATCGCATCGACCATACATTTCAAACGGTGGACGCGGTGACCTTCCGTATTGAGGATTGTTCCACGCGAAAAACGGTGGAGGAATGGGAAGACGCGTTTGTCTACACCTTCACCGTAAGCGGAAAAGTGAGCGTTGCCGAAAGCGACGTACCGATCACGAAAGCGAAACGACAAGTGTATATCGAGCGGTTAAACACGCAATTGGCGGAGAGCATCGCCGATACGTTAAAAACGGTGACGCAGTGGGAAAGCGATCCGTTATATCTGGCACGATTGGCGGCAAAGCAGACGGGATGCACACAAGAAAAAGCGGCTTCCCGATTATCGGAAAGCCGCTTTGAGGTAATGGTAGATCTGCATTTTGTGGAAACCGGATTTTTAAAATAACGGTCAATCCACACGGACGGTACAGTTAAGTTTAAAGGAATACAACAAACAATCTTTGATCGGTTTATCCAAAATGGGGGAGAGATATTGTCGATAGATCGCCAGTTGCGGACGATAGCGGTCAAGCAGTTGTTGCGCAGTCTTGACCGAATCGGTCTTGTAATCCACAATGACCCAACCGTCTTCCTCTTCGATCAAACAGTCGGTGATACCTTGCACGATGGTAAAGATACCATCGGGAAGTGCCGTGTCCCCGTCGGGGATCTGTTTGGCGGTAAAATGGAATTCCCGCAAACAACGTACGGCACGGCGCATACGGTCGTACAGATCGCTTTTAAAGAAAGCGGACAATGCCTTTTTGTCGAGTGCGTCGGCTTGTTCTGCGGTTAAAAATCCTTGGTTTACCAATCGGAACGCTTCGCCGTCTACGTCTTTTTGTGCCTCGCCAAAGTTTGCGTATTGCATAAAATCGTGCATAGCGGTTCCGCGTTCGGCGGCGGTCAGACCGCTTTTACTCAAAAAGGCGGGACGGGAGACGGCGATGTGACCGAGATCCACCGTATCGTGTGCCGTTTCGGATGCCGCTACCTTGGCAGGTGTCTCGGATAACCTCTTATGCGGATAGCGGTATGCCAATCGTTCGCGCAGACGAGCGGTGAGTGCCGCGTCTTCCGACACGACGATCCTTTCGGTTTCGGTCGGCATTTCGGCGGGCGGAACGTCGCATACCGCAATACGGCAGTCGGTTTTAGCGGGCAGAACCGACGCATCCCGCAAAACCGTTCGGTTGCGCAGTTCATTTGCGGACGGATGCCGCAACAAAGCCGCCAGTATCCAATCGCCCATAGACGAAGCCGTTTGTACCGCAAAAGCCGACAACGGTTGATCTTCATCAAAAGCGGTAGAAAGCGCGTCCAGTTTTCGGTTGAGATTGTCCTGTGTGATGATCAGGTACAATTTTTCACGGGCGCGGGTCATCGCGACGTATAATACCCGTAACTCTTCGGCACGGTCATCGTTGCGCAGATGGATGGATAACCCGCAAAACGGCAAGGTGATATACCGATTATACGTTTCGGGGTCGCGGTGTTGCATTCCCGCACCGAGTGACGCGTGAAGCAACAGGTCACCGGTAGAGGATTCGTGGTTAAACGTTGCGCACAATCCCGCGATAAACACGAACGGGAATTCGAGACCTTTCGAGCCGTGAATACTCATCAGATGTACACCGTTACCTGCAACGGTGGTTTTAACGGTTGAAAATGCGTTACCGCTTTCGTGCAACCGATCCATAAACCGCACGAATGCCGACAGACCGCGGAACCCGTTATCTTCAAACATACAACACCGATCGTATAGGATCTCTAAGTTTTCCCGCCGTTGCTCACCGTTGTTGCGGGCGCTCATTAAATCGGGCAACAACGTTTCTTCGTACAAACGACGTAACAGGACATCTACCGCCACCGTTGCCGCCAATGTACGGTATTTGGTTAATTGCTCAACAAAGGCGGCGCAGCGGGATGCCAATTGCGCGTCTTCGTGTTTGCGGGCGGCACAGAGTGACAAATATAAACACGATTGCGGATGGAACAGACGAATGGCGGCAAGATCGTCCGCAGAAAATCCGTATAGCGGAGAAAGCAATACGGCGGTGAGCGGTACGTCCAACGTCGGGTTATCAATACACCGTAACAACGACAACGCCAATCGGATCTCGGCGGTATCGAAAAATGCCGTGTCCGAATCGCACGATATGGGAATACCTTGCCGTTCCAATTCTTCACGATAGGCGGCGGCATGGCTTTTCCGGTTCCGTAACAGGATACAAAAATCGTTGTATTGCGGTTTTCGCGGGCCGTTTTTGTCGGAAACCGTCAGGTCATTCATACAACGGCGGATCTGTTCGGCGATGACTCGCGCCTCAGCGGTATCGCGGTCGAGATCGTCGTTTTTGATCGCTTTGCCGTCCAGGATCAGACATTCGGTTTCGTATCCGTCCCGTTCGTCGTAACCGGCGGAACAGACCAGTTCTTCCTGTTCGTTGTAGACGATACCGCCGGTCTGTTCGGTCATTAACTGGTGGAAAATAAAGTTGACACTGTCGGTTACCGTCTGACGGCTGCGGAAATTGTTGCCGAGAGTGACGGTGACGGGGTATTGCTTTGTTACGTGCGGCGCGTATCGTGCGCGGCGATTCAAAAACAGTTCCGGCATCGCTTGACGGAAACCGTAGATGCTCTGTTTGACGTCACCGACGTAAAACAGGTTGGATTCGTCGCGCGACAATGCCGAGAATAACGCATCCTGCGTCGCATTGGTATCCTGATACTCGTCCACCATGATCTCGTCAAATTGTGTGGATAATTCCTGCGCTAATGCCGTAGGACGTTGCGTGCCGTCCGCTTCGCGTGTTACCAACAATTGCAAAGCCAGATGCTCAATATCGTTGAAATCCAACAGGTTGTTTTCTTGTTTTTTCTGCGCAAACACCCGACTGAACACGCGCACGGCATCATATAACGCTGTTACCGAATGACGGGTGGTGCGCAGATCAGTGCGGCATTGCGCTTCGGTTCCGCAGTACAGTTTCTGCATAGCGGTGATCTGTGAGGTCACTTCTTTGCGCAGATCGCCGATGCGTTGCTTGGCGTCTTCATCACCGCAATTGCGGACGGCAGAGAGCGGTGTTAATTTTAGCGCAGAGATGTGCGCAAAACAATCGTCCCAACCGAGACCGTCTTGTATACGGTCGATAAGGTTGGAGAAAACGGCGATATCTTGTTGAATGGACGGATAATATTTATCCGCCAATGCCGCGTCGAACGAGCAAAGCGAAGCCGCTTTCGACAGTAAAGCGACCGATGCTTTCAATGCGTTTTGCAGTTGACCGAGAACGGCTTGTCCCCATACGGTTTGCGCGATCGGTACGTTTTCGTCGTAGATCGATTGCATATCCGATAACCATTGTTCGGGATACGGATGGGATTGGATAAAGGTGTATATCCGATCGATACTCGCCATCAGCGCGCGATCGTTTTTACCGTTGGAGAGCGAGGCTGCTAAATTCAAAAAATGCGGATCCTTTGACCGATAACATTCGTCTAAGGTCTCCTGTAACGCTTCGCCTCGCAACAAGGTCATTTGTTGTTCCTCTGCGATCTTAAATTGCGCGGACAGGTTGAGCCGATACGCGTTTTCGCGCAGCAGGGTGGCACAAAACCCGTCCACCGTGCTGATCGAAGCGCGGGGAAGAGCCAGCAATTGACGTTGTAAATGGGTGTTTTCGGGGTCGAGTGCCACGCATTCGGTCAACTGATCGGCAATGCGGTGTTTCATTTCGGCGGCGGCAGCGTTGGTAAAGGTCACCACCAACAAGCGGTCGACAGACGCGGGATGTTCGGGATGGGTGATCTTTCGGATGATCCGTTCCACCAACACGGAGGTCTTACCCGATCCGGCGGCGGCAGATACCAATACGGTACCGCCGTTGTCGTCAATACAAAATTGTTGCTCAGGAGTCCAGTTGCGTTGTGCCATCCGATATCACCTCCTCCGTATCCAGATCTTGCAAAGCCGTTTTCAGGTCGTGGTGTACCAGTGTGCGGACGGGATCGTCGGCTTCGTGACCGCAGATATCGTGAAACTCGCAATACTGACACCCGTCCTGTGTGCCGCCGACAGGTAACGGCGCAACCTCGCCGCAATGTAAAGTGGTGACCATTTCGGTCAACAAGCGGGCAATACGTTTTTGCAGTCTGCCGAATTGTTCCAACGATGCCAGTGAGGAAGAGGCAGACAGCCCTTTGGAAGACGTTTTGACGGGAATGAACAGTCCCTCAAGTTTCGGTTCCATTGCTTCCAGAATGGTCACGTCGTCGATCAACAACCCGTTCATCCGCATCGTTGCCAATTGTTTCTTGTTCAGTTCTTCAGGGGTAATGTTACGGTGCACCCGAACGACCGGCAGTTTTGCAGGAAGATACAACACCCCTGCAGGAGTCGTTTGACCGTAACGAGCCTGTCCGTTTTCACAGATGGAAAACAGATAGATGAGCATTTGTAAATTCATTCCTTCCAGTACTTCGGAAAGATCGAATTGTTTGTCACCCGTTTTATAGTCGATAATACGAACGAAGGCTTTATCGCCATCTTTGAAAACGTCCACACGGTCGACGGTGCCGCGCACCTGAATGGTATGACCGTCGGGTGTTTCTAATATCCACGGGGGAACGCCTTCACCGTTTTCGTCAAACCGACCGATCGGTAATTCATAGTCGACGGGAACAAATTGACTGCTACGCAATTCTTCTACTACGCGCCACAACAAGGACGATGCCAAAACCGACAATTGTTCGATCAGATTGGCAAACCGTCCGTCCTCATCGGCGATACCGTTCAGGTGTTCCTTGATGTATGCGGTAACACCGACGCGCGTGTCGTTCGTAATGCGTTCTTTGGTACAATCGGAAAATTGTTCGGCAACGTATTTCGACAGTACCGTCTGCATAATGTAATGCGCCAATTGTCCCGCCTGTGCCGCGTTTAATTCCGCTTTTTTCCGTGGTTTGATACGGATGCCGTATTGACAGAAATATGCAAAACGGCACCGATAAAAGGTTTCTACCTGTGTAGGATACAACCGTAAATGTTCGCCGAAAAGGGCGGTCGCCGTTTTCGGGTCGGTAATGGTAAACGTGGTATCGCGTTGTTCCAGTGCGAGGATCTGCGAACGATACCGTTCATTTTCAGACAGTACGCGTTGCAGAGAAACGTGTGCGGGTGAATCGGAACCGAACGAAGCGGCAAACTGTGCAAAAGCGTCGTTTTTCGATTCGATCTCCGACGGGTCGGGATGAATGATATCCAGTGTCGGCAATATACGGTGTACAGTACTCACGATCGAAGAGGGGAGAGCGGTACCGTTCTGATTTTGTTCGGCATAGGTGATGATCAACCGTTCGCTCGGTGCCGCCAATGCCATATAGGCGTAGTATCGTTCTTCTGCCGCGTTGGATTCCGCGTCGTCGGAAAGTCCCAAACCGGCACTGATCAAACGATGTCGCTCTTTATCGGTGAGCAACGAGTTACCGGCAGGATTTTGCGGGAATACCCCGTCGTTCGCGCCGACAACGATCACCGTTTTCGGTGCCGTGTACCGAATGCGGTCGGCAGAACCGATGTGAACCCCGTCCAACGTTTGCGGAATGACCCCCAGATCCGCCTTTGAAACGGCGGCATGGAAGAGGTCGGCAAACCGTGAAAACGGCAGATCGGCACCGTTCAGAACCGATGCAAAGGTGTTAAGAAGATCCATTGTCCAGTCCCAGATGCGACTGTATTCGTTTGCCGCTTGAAGTTCACCCTGCGTCTGTAAACGCGCGGTCTGTAAACGGATCAAACGGGGAACGCGCCATTCGATCAATAAGCGGTACACCGCCGTTGCAAACTCCTGCCCGTTACAGGTACCCGACAGACGACGCGAAAACCGAACCAACGGCTCGGTAAGACGTCGGCGCAATATATTGAGATAGGCGAGTTTTTGCTCGGTTTCGGGGGTGACGGCGGCATCCAACCCGTCGGGGTGCTTTTCGAACGGTGCCTGCCAATCGCTTTTACGAACGTTCCATAACAACGCGTAATTTTCTAAATGCGCCGTAGATAATGCCGAAAAACCGATCAGCCCCGTTTTGCAAAGGCGCAACAGGTCGGTGGTATTCCAACGATTTTGCACGACTGAAAGCGCCGACTCGATCAACGTGATCAACGGTTGCACCAGAACGGTTTGACGGCTGTCGGTATAAAAGGGTATTTCTTCGCGTTTTAAAGCCGATTCCAGCAACCCGCCATAGGTGGCAAGGTCACGGGTCACCACCGTGAAATCGCGGGCAAAACCGCCATTTTCGCGCAAAAGACGGCGAATGGTCCGCGCGGCATAGTCGCATTCCTGATGAGGTGTTTTACAGCAAACAAGAGAAACGCGTTCTCCGTGTTGCTCAAATCGTAACGGGTCGGCGGTAAAACAAGCGTCCTGTACACCGCGTAAATATTCGTCGGCAGAACGACGGTTTTCGGCAAGGTGGATCGACGGTTTTATCGGAACACCGTGAGTGTGTGCCAACTGTTGCAATTTACCCACGGTACGGTTGGCGGTATAAAAACGTCCCGTGATCGGTTGTGTTTGTGAAAAAGAACCGTCGGTACACAGTGTAACGGTTACGGCGGCAGTTTTTGCAAGCAACTGCTCAATAACCAACAATTCCTGACCCGTAAATCCTTTGAAATCGTCAAAAAACAGATAGGCGCCGTCGAACAAATGACAGTCGGGTAACCGTTTCGCAAGGACGGTCAGATCGTCCTGCGGATCGATCCACGACGCTTGCGCGACCATTGCATCATACGCGTCGAAGATCAATGCGAGTTCTTCGGTTTTGGTGCGCAACATATCATGCGGCAACCCGTCCGCGACCGCATACAGATCGTCGGCGGTCAACGCGTTTTGTTTGCATTCGGTTACGATATCCAACAGTTCGCACACACCGTCACCCGTCTGCGCATAACGGCTGAAAAGCGAAAGCCGATCCTCCACCGCCGCCAACGCTTGATGCATTAACAAAAGGGAAGCGGTACTGTCCATACGTTTTCCCGCGATCCCGCCGATGTCACGAAACACGGTGGTTGCCATACGTGTAAAGCTTAGCACCTGTACACGTTGCGAGTCCACCGCGCCGAACTGTTGTAACAGTTGCTTTTCGGTCTCAAAAGAGGCTTGCTCCGGTACGATGAGGTAAACGGGTGTATTCGTTTGTTTATCGAGAACGGCACGGATCTCCTGATACAATCGATGCGTCTTTCCGTATCCCGAACGGCCGAGTATCAGTTGTAACATTGAAAAGCCTCCTTTACATTTATTTCAATTTGGTATACACTGGATATGAGGTGAGCATATGGAAAACAAAACGTTGCAGATCAAGTGGCAAACCATCTTTACGATCGCCTGCGTGGTCGTTTTCTTCGTCGTCACCATCGCGGCAATTGCCGATCTGCCCGATCTGACACCGGTTCTGCTGGGCGAAACTCCTACCGTCGACAACGGCGACGAGGATATGTCCACCGACCATCAACAAGCGTTGATCAATATCAACACCGCCACCAAAGCCGACTTGTTATCACTGGACGGTATCGGTGAAACGTTGGCGGATCGCATCATCGCGTACCGCGAAACGAACGGCGCGTTTCAAAAACCGCAGGACCTGTTGAACGTACAGGGAATCGGCGAAAAGAAGTTAGCCGCGATCCTTGATAAAATTACGGTTTGACTGCGGCGGCATACAACCGCTCCCACTCTTCGTCCAATACGTTAAAGGTGGTTTTTAACTGTGCAATCATCGTTTTTTCACGGGTTTGCAAGAAGTTGCGTATATAGGTGATCTGTTGATTCCATTTGTTGACCGACGGCGCGTGGAACCGTTCGTATTGCCGTGCGATCTCGTCTTCGATTTCGGTTGCCAGATCATCCAGAATGGGGATCAACCGCTCGGCATTCAACGTGGTTTGCAACAAACGCGCGTACGTGCTCAAAAACTCTTCCACGAAACGATCGTTTTTGAGCAGTGCCGTCATCAACGGATAATAGTAGTTTTGATAGGTAGCGTACGGCGCGCCGTTTTTCAATTGAACCAAGAAATTGCGATTGGCATAATACGCGGTACATGCCCAGTCCATATCGAAAACGATCCATTTCCATTTCCCGCCCCGCGCGTCGCGGTAGCAGGCAATGTTGTTGACGCAGTCCCCGTTCCCGAAGAAGGTTTGATAAGCAAAATACTGCATTAACGATTGCGTATCGATCTGTGATACGACGTATTGGTAGTGCTCATCGTTGGTGAGATCGTGTGTTTTAGCATAGGTGATGAGCGCGTCCAGATCGGGATCCAGTTTGGTGCGCCAATCGTCCAGCGCGGGATGTTGTGCCAGTTGCACCGCATCGGCGGGAATGTCGGTATACGCTGCGATAAAATCTTCGTTTCGCTTTTCGCGCAGATAATATAACCCGTAATACGTACCGTTCAGGTAAAGTGCTACTGGTTGGGCAGATTGAATGAGTTGCCCATCGGTATTTTTTAATGCCTGTGCGCAGAATTCATCGCGCAATTTTGCCGAATTCCAGTCGGAACCGGATGGCCTTAACAGTAAGTTGTCAAATACCGATACTTCGGTATCGTCAAAAAAAGCATACGATACGTCGGTATCACCCGCATATTGCCGTAAATTGAGCGAAAATCCTTTTTGTGTGTTCTGCCGTGTCCATCCGCCCGCAATGCGGAATACGCTGTCAAAATCCAGTTCTTTGATGCCGTCGGGGGTAAAATACTCGGTGTGGACGATCGGTTGCAACGTTTCATTCTGATAATTGGTCCAAGCACCCGACGCACCGAACAGATTTGACGGATCGGTACTGACGCTGACAACGGGAATGGTATGCGGCTCTACCGTAAAGAAGGTTTGGGTCGCCACGTCGCTCGGCAGATACCCGTCGCGCAACGCGATCGCCCGTACGACCGTCGTGTCGTTTAACGTGATGACGGTGTTTTCTGTGTAAACGGGGGAGGTCGCACTCGGAACCGAACCGTCCAACGAATAGTGTACGGTACTGCCGTTCGGCACCGAAATGGTGACGGTGGTACCTTTTTCGCAGTATCCGCCCACCGCTTGAATGGTAGGCGCTACGGCATATCCTGTACACGCGGTTGCGTTTTGACTGCCGGGTGTCGGCTCGGAGAAGAAAACACGCGTATCGGTTCCCGTCTCAGTTCGTCCGCTCGAAATACCAAACCGCTGTTTTCCGCCGTCAAATCGATCACAACAGATGCCGTCGGGGGAGAACAGATACAGATCGTCCCCGTCTTTCCCGATCGAAAACGGCGCATACTGCGGATCGGAAACGGACAATTCACTGTCGCAATAAAGCAACACGTACCCGTTGGCAGGAATATACGTGTTTTTAAACGTATATCCCTCTTTTTGAACATCATCGGTCAAACGGTATCCCGTCAGATCAATGGCGGTATCGGTCGTATTATGCAACTCGATCCAGTCGGTCGGCGTTATATTGTCGTCGGTCTTCGAAACCGCAGATACTTCGTTGATCCTCACACCGGTAAATATCGCCTGCTGTAATGCCGCTAACGTGGGAGCAAATACACCGCTGTTTTCAGCGTTCGGTGTCGGTAACGCAAACCAACCGTTCTGTCCGTCCAAACTACCGTAAGCATAGTCTGCTTGTGCATCTTCGGCGGTCAACGAGTTGAGCAGATCGCCGGAAGAGGAATACAGATATAAGGAATCGCCGCCTTGTTTAAGACCGAACGAGGCATAGTAGGGACGAGTTTCGGTATTATCACCCGTAAAATATACCAAAACGGATTGGTTGGGTGACAATACCGTTTCGGGGAAAATATACCGATCGGTACGTTCGGGATCATCCGTTAAGGTCAGACCCGCTAAATCGACGGCGGTCGACCCCTCGTTCGTGATCTCTGCCCAACTGTAATACTGTCCTTCGGCATCTGCGTGTGCCGTGCGGTTATCCACCATCATTTCGGTGATGTGAATATTATTCAAATAGAATGCGTCGGGATTGAGCGGTCCAAGGCAAAGAGAGGCGACAAGCAGACCGACCACTCCGAGCAGTGCACCGCCGATCACAAAAGGTGCGTGTCGCATCAACGCCGTTTTTTTGTTCATTGTGCGACCTCCTTTGCGATGGTGGAATACGCGGGATTTTCATAAGCGGGGGTCGGGTAACGGCAGGGGAGATATCCCTCGTCGTCAAAGTACGCGCAGGAACGATCCGCTTCGGTCGGTTCGAAATGAATACCCGAACAGAAGGCGCCTTCATCGGTATACAGACCGAGGAAACTGTCGTTGTTTCCTAACTTAAAATCGGTGTGGATCTCGCCGTGCTCGGTAACCGTGTTCTTGCCCGAACAATGTATCAACAGATACCCGCCCGCATCGATTACAATACCTTGCGGGAAAGTCCATCGCTCAACACCGGAACGGGAATCGGTCAGTGTATATCCGCCGATATCGATCGACTGCGCGGAAAAATTATGGATCTCCACCCAATCGTTATAATCTCCGTACGAGTCATACAACACCGATTGGTTCCGTGACATATATTCGTTGATACGCAATCCGTATTGTTCGACCTTCATTTCACTGCCGAGCAACATACCGTTTTCATTGCTTTGCGCAGGGGTAGGGGAAGCGTACCACGCGTACGCGTCACCGTGTACCCCGTACGAAAGTCCCGAAGCACCGGCAGGAACATCCAGTTGTTGTAAGATCTCGCCGTTGTGCGCCGACAACCGTAAAGTCGTGCCACCGGCATTTAGCCGAAACGGCAGATGCAATCCGTCTTTGCTCTGCGTTTGTTGATCGGCATACAGGATCAAATAGGCACCTGCTTCAATGGTGACGGCGGGGAATTGCCATTTGCCGAGTTCGTTCAGGTCGTTTGTCAAAAAACACCCACCCATCGAAACAGCGGTGTCACCGTAATTGTAAAGCTCGATCCAGTCGTATTCGCCGCCGGACGTCTGAACCTCGTTGATACGTACCGAAAAAGTCGTGTCGGAAACGGTGGTATGACAACCGCAAAGCGAGAGCAAAAGCGTCAAAAGTACAAAAACAGCGGTTACACGGTGCATACAGACCCCTCCTTAATTATATACCCAATTATTTTACCATATTTGATGGGTATAAATCAATAGGACAACCAAGAGCAATGTCGAAAAAAGTTGCATTTTACCGTAAAAGGCGGTAGAATAAGAACACAAGGAGGAATACCGCTATGAAACATCACTTTTTTGCGTTGGTATCACGTATGAAATATATCTTTCGGTGGCCGCTTATGCGGAATACCCGTAGTGAAAATATTTGCGAACATTCCTATGAGGTGGCGGTGGTCGCACACGCATTGGCATTGTTACACAACAAACGCTTCGGCGGCTCGGTCGACGTGGAGCGGTGTGTCTTGTTGGCGATGTACCACGATACTACCGAGATCCTGACGGGCGATTTACCGACCCCCGTCAAATACGATAATCCCGTCATTTTACAAGCGTATCGATCGGTGGAACAAGCGGCGGCAGAGCGTTTGCTCGAACAGTTACCCGCCGACCTGCAGGACGAATATCGTCCGCTGTTGTGGCAAGCAGATGTTGACGAGCAAGAGCGTCGGATCGTGAAAGCGGCGGATAAATTGTCAGCACTCATTAAATGTATCGAAGAGGTCAAGCAAGGCAACAACGAATTCAAACAAGCCAAAAAATCGGTCGAACGCGCGGTCCGCGCGATGGATCTTCCCGCGGCAAATTGTTTTCTGGACGAATTTGTTCCGTCGTTTGCCCTGACGTTGGACGAACAACAGTAATTTTCGGAGGTGCTGAGAAATGACGAAACCCACGGTACTGTTGATCATAAATCCCGTTGCCGGAATGATGCGCGGCAAAGCGGCAATGTTTCCGATCGTCAACACCTTTTGCCGCAACGGGTATCGTGTGACGGTATATGTGACCGAAAAGCACGGGGACGCGCGCGATAAAGCGTACGAGGACGCATCATTGTACGATCTGGTGGTATGTTGCGGCGGTGACGGTACACTTAACGAGGTGATCCACGGGATGCTCGTCGGTTCGCATACTACGCCGCTCGGTTACATTCCAATGGGGAGTACCAACGATTTTGCCAACTCGTTGAAATTGTCACCGCAACCGATCAAAGCAACGCAAAACATCCTTCACGGTACCGAAAAAGCGATCGACGTCGGCTTTTTCAACGGAAAACGGTATTTTACGTATATTGCGTCTTTCGGTGCATTTACCGCCGCCTCGTATAACGCGCCGCAAGCCACCAAAAACGCGTTGGGTCATTTTGCGTATATACTGGAAGGCATCAAGGAATTGTCCGCCATACAGAGTTATACGATTCAGGTGGATGCAGATAGTGTTTGCTACAACGACGAATACGTGTTCGGCGCGGTATGCAATTCCACGTCGGTGGCGGGATTGGTCAAGTTAAACGAAAAATTGGTGGATATGAGTGACGGCGCGTTCGAGGTGGTACTCGTACGTCGCCCGAAAGATCTTGCCGATCTGTCGAAAATCCTAATGGCACTGAATACGGGAGATTTTGAAAATAACGATATGATTCGTTTCTTCAAGGCAAAAACGATCACGTTTAAGACGGCAAAGCCGATGCCGTGGTCGCTGGATGGCGAATTCCAAGAAGGCGCCTCCGCCGTAACGGTGGAAAACAAAAAGGGCGGAATCATCCTGAAATATTAAAAAGAAGCCGATGCGGTTGCATCGGCTTCTTTCACTTTATGTTTATTTTTTCATCGAGATTGCCAATTTTGCTTTGGCAACGATGTTTTCGGCGGACAAACCGAACAATTTCAGCAGGTCGACAGCGGGACCCGATTTGCCGAACGTGTCGTTAACACCGACGCGCACGACCGGAACCGGAACGGTCTCACATACGACTTCGGAAACCGCACTGCCCAAACCACCGATGATGGAATGTTCCTCGGCGGTGACGATGGCACCGGTATCGTTAGCGGCGGCAATGATAGCGTCGCGGTCGATCGGTTTAATGGTTGCCATATTGATCACACGGGCGGAAATACCTTCTTGTTTTAAGGTTTCGGCGGCGATCAAGGCTTCGTTGACCATCAAACCGGTTGCAATGATGGTCACATCGTTACCTTCGGTCAAACGAACGCTCTTACCGATCTCAAAGGTGTACGAACCGTCAAAGATCACCGGCACCGCCAAACGACCGAATCGCAGGTAAACGGGACCGTCGTGCGCGGCGGCGGCTTTGGTAGCCAGACGCGCTTCGGTGTCATCTGCGGGGTTTAAAATGGTCATACCGGGAATGGAACGCATCAAAGCGATATCTTCACAGCATTGATGGGTCGCGCCATCTTCACCGACCGAGATACCCGCGTGGGTAGCGCCGATCTTAACGTTCAGGTGAGGATAGCCGATGGAGTTGCGGACCTGTTCGAACGCACGACCTGCGGCAAACATCGCAAATGAAGACGCAAACACGATCTTTCCGGATGCGGCAAGACCTGCGGCAATGCCCATCATATTGCCTTCCGCAATACCGCAATCGATGAAACGGTCGGGATGCGCTTTCTTAAACACACCGGTTTTGGTGGCGGCGGCAAGGTCGGCATCCATTACCAGTAAATTCGGACAGGTATCTGCCAATTCCAACAAGGCGGCACCGTAACCGTCACGGGTAGCCTTTTTTACAATATCAGCCATTTGTCAAACCTCCTCATACTGTGCCAACAACGCTTTGAGTTCCGCCATCGCCGCTTCGTATTGTTCGGCGTTGGGCGCACTGCCATGCCAGTTGACTTGGTTTTCCATAAACGAAACGCCTTTACCTTTTACACTCTTTTGAATGATCGCGGTGGGCTTGTCCGTACAGGCACGGGCGGCGGCAAAAGCGGCTTCCATCTCGTCGAAATTATGTCCGTCGATCTCAATGACATTGAACCCGAACGCGGCAAATTTCTCGGGGATGGGATAGGGGGAGGTGACCTCGTCCAACGTGCCGTCGATCTGCAAATTGTTATTATCAACGATCACGCAGAGGTTCGACAATTTCTTATGGGCGGCAAACATCGCCGCTTCCCAAACCTGACCTTCTTCGATCTCACCGTCGCCCAAAACGGCATACGTGCGATAGGACTTACCGTCAAACTTTGCGGCAAGAGCCATACCGACCGCGGCGGAGATACCCTGACCGAGCGAACCGGTCGACATATCCACACCGGGTGTTTCGGTCATGCAGGGGTGACCTTGCAGGATCGAGCCGATGTGACGCAACGAAGAAATCTCACTTTCGGGGAAAAAGCCTTTAAGAGCCAACGCACCGTAAAGAGCGGGAGCACAGTGACCCTTGGATAACACGAACCGATCGCGATCCGCCCATTTGTGGTTGTTGACATCCACGTTCATTTCCTTGAAGTAGAGATACGTAATAACGTCAGCCGCAGACAAAGAACCGCCCGGATGACCGCTTTTGGCATTGAAGGTGCCTTCAATGACCGCCATTCGTACACGGGTAGCAGTGACTTGCAGCTGCTTGCGCAGTGAAACGTCCATAAAATTGTCCTCCTTATAATACCCATTTCGACAACAGTATAGCACAATTTAACAGACGTGTCCATCTTTTATTCTAAAAAAGATTGACTTTTTTGCATTTCCCGATTACTATTATAAGAAGTATGATTAGTGGAGGAAACCAATTATGTTGAATACCGAAAAAA
Source organism: uncultured Eubacteriales bacterium (assembly GCA_964433065.1). Classification (GTDB taxonomy): domain Bacteria; phylum Bacillota; class Clostridia; order Oscillospirales; family Acutalibacteraceae; genus RGIG3009. Next base: position 19,422 of record CAYSPZ010000004.1, read on the forward strand.
CGATGGAAAAGATCGTGGCACTTTGCAAAGGTCGCGGTTTTGTATATCCCGGTTCGGAGATCTACGGCGGTCTTGCCAATACGTGGGACTACGGTCCGCTCGGTGCCGAACTGAAAAACAACATCAAAAAAGCATGGTGGAAAAAATTTGTGCAGGAAAACCCGTACAACGTCGGGTTGGATGCCGCTATCCTGATGAACCCTCAAACGTGGGTTGCGTCGGGTCACTTGGCGGGATTTTCCGATCCGCTTATGGATTGCCGTCAGTGCCATGAACGGTTCCGTGCCGATAAACTGATCGAAGACTGGTGTGCGGAAAACGGGTTCGAATTGCCCAAACCCATCGACGCGTTCTCTCAACCCGAAATGAAAGCGTTCGTGGAAGAACATAACATTCCGTGCCCCACCTGCGGTAAACACGATTTTACCGATATCCGTCAATTCAACTTGATGTTCAAGACCTTTCAGGGTGTGACCGAAGACGCGAAAAATACCGTGTATCTCCGTCCCGAAACGGCACAGGGTATTTTCACCAACTTTGTCAACGTCCAGCGGTCCAGCCGTAAAAAGTTACCGTTCGGTATCGGTCAGATTGGTAAATCTTTCCGTAACGAGATCACCCCCGGTAACTTCATCTTCCGTGTGCGCGAATTCGAACAGATGGAACTCGAATTCTTCTGTAAACCCGGTACCGACCTCGAATGGTTTGCCTACTGGCGCAATTTCTGCCACCAATGGTTGTTGTCGATCGGTCTCAAAGACGAAAACCTGCGTCTGCGTGACCACGATCCGGAAGAACTGTGCTTCTATTCCAAAGCCACTACCGACTTTGAATTTTTGTTCCCGTTCGGTTGGGGCGAATTGTGGGGAGTTGCCGACCGTACCGACTATGACTTGACCCAACACCAAAACACCTCGGGCAAAGACCTGACCTATTTCGATCAGGAAACGGGCGAACACTATATTCCGTATGTCGTCGAACCCAGTTTGGGTGTGGAACGCAGCGTGTTGGCGGTATTGTGCGACGCATACGACGAAGAAGTGGTCGACGCCGAGAAGAACGACGTCCGCGTGGTGATGCATTTCCATCCTGCGTTGGCACCGTTTAAAGCCGCGGTACTGCCGTTGTCCAAAAAATTGGGCGAAAAAGCACTTGAAGTTCACGCCATGCTCGCCAAAGACTTTATGGTGGATTACGACGAAGCCGGTTCGATCGGTAAACGGTACCGCCGTGAAGACGAGATCGGAACACCGTTCTGCATCACCTACGATTTCGAATCCGAAACCGACGGTTGCGTCACCGTTCGCGATCGTGATACGATGGAGCAGGAACGCGTTGCCATCGCCGATCTGAAAGCCTATCTGGAACGTAAGATCGCATTTTAAAGCAAACAATAAAGAAGCGGAGCAAAATGCTCCGCTTCTTTGTTATTTAAGTGCGTCTAAAATATAGGGGGTCAAATAATCGGTGGCTTTTTTCGCGCCCACTTCGTTTAAATGATAATAATCCAGAAAATCGGTTTCATAATCAAAGGTGATTTCTTTCTCTAAATCGAGGTACAGAATGTCTTGTTCCGCACAATAGTTTTTCAACCAATTGGATTTTCTCAGTTCGTTTTCGGTAGAAATATACGGGGCACGATAGAGAATAAGTTCAACGTCATACGACTCGCAAAGCGCAATAACCTTATTTAGATATTTTACAATATCGGATTCGTACGTAAGGGTATCGCCGTCCGAAACGGTTGCTTGTTTCTCTGCATAATCCGAAACATCCATATAAGGTGTGTAGGAATCGGGATAACTATGCCACATCGGCATAACGCAAAACCCGTTATTGGTCATCCGTGTTTGCATCTCTTCACGTTGGTAAGGGGAGGTGTTTTCCAAATAGATCTCGCTATAAGACTCAAAGGAAAAAGCAAAATCCAACGAGAACAATTCTTCGTTTATTAAACGTTCCTTGTATTTGGCAAGAGGAACGTTATCAAGCAGCAAATCCAAAGACGAAAAATCGTTGATCACTTCGATTTTATCCAATGAAAAGGGGAGACGTTCCACGTTGACGGGGAGATAACTTTCAAAAATCTCGGTCGAAGAGGTATACGTCTCGTACGGATTTAATCCCCAAATATCTAAAAGAGCAACTTCGGGCGCATCCTTTTTGAATTGCTCCTTCATTCGAAGATAGGTGGCGGGGATGATCTCACCCGCGTTTCCTACGTCGTAAGCGGAAAAACCGGTGTTTTCCTCAAAGTGAAGCGGATGGAAAGAGGTGTAGGAATGGCAAGAACCAAATACCAACACGGGAAAAGATTTTTCTTCAAGCGCAAATACCTTTTCCATAAAATAATAACGGTTGTATTTTTTGGAAAGTAGGATCTGGTTGGCTAATCCTACGAGAATGACCAAAACAACGAAAAAGGCAATGCAGGAGAGGATGGTTTTCAGTAATCGTTTTTTCATCAGAATCCTCCATACAAAAAGCCGGACGGATTATAACCGCTGCCATAAACGCCGAACAGCAAAATGTCAAAGATTAAAACCAAGAAAACAAACCAACGCAAAACTAAATTGCGGCGCTCAACACTTTTAATGAGATGTTGTTGTGACTTGGTGCAAACTTCAACAACGAACAGCACGGCGATGTGAACCAACAACAAGGCAATATAATTTCGACTTAACCCGAATTTAAACAAGTCGCCGTTTAACAATACCAAAAGATCGGCGGAAGAGAACATGTTTTTGATATAGGATAACCCCGTCATCAATCCGCCTGCGCGGAAGATGATCCAAGCAAAGGTAACCAGGTGGAAGGTGATGACGGTTTGGAAGATCCGTTCACTGAGAGAACCTTCCTTCACACCAATCAACGCTTTTACCTTCTTGCGGAAGGGGAGAGTTACCTGTCCGACGATCTGATAGATGGCATGCAAAGCACCCCAAAGGAAAAAGTTAAAGCCGGCGCCGTGCCATAATCCGCTAACCATAAAGGTGATGAAGATATTGAGGTATTTGCGACCGGTTCCTTTGCGATTGCCGCCTAAGGGGATATAGATGAAGTTCTTCAGCCAGTTGCTTAGTGAAATGTGCCATTTACCCCAAAAATCCTTAATGGAGAGGGCGAGATAGGGACGATCGAAATTGCGTACCAGATCCACCCCGAACAAACCGCTGACACCGCGGCAAAGGTCGACGCAACCTGAAAAATCGGTATAAAGTTGAATGGCATAACCGACTGCGGCGAGATAAAGGATCGCGCCGTGCAGTTCGGTAAACTTGCCGAAGCAAGCGTTGACAAAGATGCCCAGACGATCGGCGATCACCATTTTTTTCACCAGACCGAACAGGATCAGCAGGAGGTTACTGCGTGTCGTGTCAAAGGAGAACTTTTTATTGTTTTGCAGTTGGGGCATCAGCTGTTCATAGCGAGAGATGGGACCTTGCACAATGGCGGGGAACCAACTGAGGAAGAGAAGATAACGGAAAAAGTTCGTTTCTGCCTGAATTCTTCCTTTATAAACATCTACCAGATAGCCGATTGCCTGTAAGGTGAAATACGAAAGTCCTACCGGCACCAACCAGGAAAGCACGGGAAGCGAGGGAAGACCGACCTTTTGGAACAGGCGGTCTGCGGTAAGCAGTAACCAAGGAAGTTCTTTGATGGCAAACCAGATGGCGGCATTGAGGACAATGCAACCCCCGATCCAAAATCCTTTCTTTTTCAACCGCGGCAAAAAGCGGGCGCAAAGGAAGGTGGAAGCGGCGGCAACCAACAAAAAGATCATATATCGCAGGTCGAAGCAACCGTAAAAGAACAGGCTGCCCGCAAGCAATATCCAAGGGCGCAGTTTCATCGGTAAAAGATAATACAGTACCAACATAACTGCGACAAATGCTGCGAAAGTCAGTGATAAATAACTCATACATCCTCCGTTTAAACGCGGCGGGTTTTGATGATGTGAACAACACCCTTCACGATCAGGTTGGCAAACAAGATCATTAAGGATACGACGGCAGCGCATTCCAACTGCATCTGCGCTTCAAATTGGTTGATCATCAAAGAAACCGGTTTATTCATTGTCGTTGCAAGGAAAGAAACCGCAGAGATGGTCATCATACAGTTGACGAAGAAATACGAAAGCATTTCAAAGATGGTGTGTTTGCATTGCGGAATGAGAACGTCGCGGATCAGATAAAATCGTTTGATTCCCATCGTATGTGCAACGTCTTCCAGGTTTTCGTTGATCTTACACATCGAGTTGTAGATCATCAGATAAGGGGAAGCAATAAAGTGGATCACGTTGACCAGCATAAGAACGATGATGGTTCCGTAGATGGGGGTCTTGTTGAAGACAAGTACGTAAGATAACCCCAGAACCATACCCGGAATCGCCGCCGAAGTCATAGACGAAAGATGCAGGAAACGGGAAATTTTAGATTTCATTCGCGCCGACAGATAGGCGGTCATAAAGGCGACCACCGTTCCGAAAACGGCGGTTCCCGCCGCGATCAGCAGGGAATTGACAAAATAATCGTCTGCTCTCAGATTAAAAGCCTGGATCACGTTTTTGAACGTAAAACTCAGATCGTTGGGATAATCGGTAGTGAATGCCAACAACGTGAATGCCACAAGAGGCAAAAGGGTTGCCAGCGAAACCAACGTACAATAAAGATACGAGCCAACGGTGGCAGTTTTGCTCTTGGTGGGAGCGCACGGCTTGGTGACGTAACCGGAGTTACCGCGATCTTTGTTTAAAAGGTCGATAATAAAGGCAATGACGGCGGGAATGAGCAAGAACGTACCGTACACCGTTCCTTTGGAGAAATCCAGTTGACCGACAACCTCTTGATACATAACGGTTGCGATGGTGGTATATTTACCACCGACCATCAACGGTACACCATAGTCGGTGATGATCATGGTGAAGATGGAAAAGATCACCGAGATCAACGGTTTTCTTAAAAAGGGCAACATAATGCCGGTGAATTGACGGAAGCGGGGAATGCCAAGAACGTTAGCGGCTTCATAGGCGGAACCGTCTTCGTAGTCAAGCACGTCGCTCAACATTAAGAAAGCGACGGGGAACGCGTAAAGAACCGCACCGATGATGATGCCGGTAAGTCCGTAGATGTTTCCCTGAATGTGGAAAAGACGGGTGAGCAGACCGTTGTTACCAAGCAGGATCACCAGACCCATACCGTGGGAGATGGAAGGTAACAACATCGGTAAAAGGAAAATGATACCGAAGAACCCTTTCAAACGAATATTGGTCCGTTTGATGCAGAGTGCCAGAAAGAAGGCGACAATAACGGTAACCAGTGTACCCAAAACGGCGGAAACGATGGAATTTAAAACCGCTTGACCGAAATTGGGGGAGGTGACCACTCGTCGAAAACTTTCGGCATCCATATAACTGAACATCCGAATCAACGGAATAAAAACCATTCCGATAAAGATCAGCGCAAATAAGAATTTGGTATATTCCGCCGTCCCGAGTTCAAAGTGTTTTCTCTTTTTGATCTCGTTCATACTCAATTCCTCACACACTTCAGCAAAGAATCGATCTTGATTTTGAGATTATTCAAAACAAAGGATTCTACGTATTCATCGGCGGGATGATCAACGATGTTTTCAGGTGTATTGATCTGAACGATGTTGGCTTCGCGCATAATCATAATGCGATCGGACATCGCAAAAGCCTCTTCTTGATCGTGGGTGATGTAGATCATCGTCGTTCCGAATTCTTTTTGAATTCGTTTCAGTTCGGCGCGCAATGCCAAGCGGGTCTCAACGTCCAGAGCAGACATCGGTTCGTCAAAAAGAATGATATCGGGATTTAAAACCATTGTTCTGGCAATGGCAACACGCTGTTGCTGACCGCCCGAAAGCATGGCAGGCATTTTATTTGCGTGTTCTTTCAACCCCATTTGATCCAGCATCGCCAGCGCCCGTTCCCGCACCTGCTTACGCGCTTCGGCGGAACGGTTTTCCTTGCGGATCTTTAATGCGTATTCCACGTTTTTCAAAACGCTCATATTTTCAAACAAAGCAAAGTTCTGGAAAACGATACCCATTCCGCGGGCGGCGGGGGGGAGCTCGGTAATGTCTTCGCCGTCTTTCATAATGGTTCCGGACGTGGGCTTGAGCAATCCGATCAAGATGCGGAGAATGGTCGTTTTACCGCATCCGGAAGGACCGAGGATGGATAAAAACTCACCGTCCCGAACGTCAAAACTTACCTTGTTTAAAGTGCATTTTCCGTCGAACACCATTTCCAATTCTTTTGCGACTAACTTGATGCTGTCCATTTTTTCACCTCTAAGATCGTTTTCTCAATTAATACTTCCAAAGATCGAGCAACGCTTCTTTTTCTTCGATGGTGTTGTTGCTCATATCGCTGTATTGGATATTCTGAGGATAGTTGTTAACGGTGAAGACCTTATCCTTGAACATCTGCTCGGGGAAGAATTTTTCGTTCAATTCGTAACTGTAAGTGTTGACCAGGAAATCGAACACTTCCTTCACGCAGGCACGTTCTTCTTTGCCTTTGACGATGGATTGACCGTACATCGTGTAGGGGGAACCTTCTTCAAAGAAGACAACCTTCAAAGGAGCGCCTTCGTTGATCTGGGTGACGGCATGAGAAGTCATACCGAAACCGATGGCAACTTCTTTTTGCAGCAGTGCGTTAACGGGACCGGAACCGGAGGAGGTGTATTGCAGAACATTTTCGGTCAGTTGATCGAAATAGGTCAGTGCCGCATCTTTACCCCAGGCATTGACCAGAGATTTGTAGAACATATAACCGGTACCGGAGGATTTGGGGTTCGCCATCGAGATGAGATCTTTATACTCGGGTTTGAGCAGATCTTGATAACTCTGCGGTTCGGGCAGGTTCTTTTCAGCCAAAACTTCGGTGTTCAAAATAATCGCACCGCCTACGCGGCATTGTACCAAATAGTTATCGCTTACGACGGTATCTTCGGTATAGATGCTGCGGTCATAAGCGGAAAGGTCCGCCAAAACACCCGCACGGGCGAGTTGCTCCATATAGGCATACTCCAGATCGTAACTGATGTCACATTCGGTGTTAACACCTTCGGTCAACAACTTTGCCGCGTGATTACCTGTAGACACGTATTCCACCGTGATATCGTAATCGGGGAACTGTTCACCGAGTCTTTTGTTCATATCTTCGATAACGTAGTCTTCCACGCTGGTGTAGATCAGAATGCGGTTTTCGGCATTACCGCATCCGGCGGCGAGCATGGAAAGTAACAGAACCAAGACTAAAAGGATCGCTTTCGTTTTTAAAAATTTCATTTTGTATTCTCCTTTTCTTTTTTATATCAGCAGTATGTTCCGTCTATTTTTTTAAGATCGGAAAAACTGTCGATTTCAACAATGTCATTAAAGGTGCAGGTTCGAATTTCTACCCGATAATTTTCTCGGCAATATTCCAGCGGGACTTGATCCCACAACCGTTCTTTTCCGCCCGGCATTTCGTAAACTTTCTTGATATCTTCACACAAACGCGCACCGTCGGTTTGATTCCAGTAAGATATACCGAAAACGTGATGGCAGTTTGTTCCGCCCAATTTCAACGCGGTAATGATATTGTTCTTAGTATCGAAACACCAGTCGTTGGTGGTGTCGGTCGGAACGGCTAAGAAATTGGAATGATATTGATATTTAGTGATCAAATCGGGATTGTAAAGAACCAGATCCGCTTCCAGAATATAGGCGTTTTGCAACAAATGTCGCGCGCACATTGCCGAAGAAATGTTTTTAGATTCGTTATAAATGGGATTTTCAAGGAAACGGATGGTGGGGTATTTGGAAAGCAATTGATCGAATTGCTCGCTGAGATAGCCGCGAACGATATAGATCTCCTCGATGCCCGCGCGTACCACCGCGTCCAGCAATGTATCAATGATTCGAACACCCTTCACCCGAACCAGCGGTTTTGGTGTGTTCAATGATACGGGAACCAAGCGGGTTCCGAATCCTGCTGCGAGAAAAACTGCCCGTTTCACCCGATACGGTTCCAGCGCAGCGTATCCGTCGCCGGTCAACTGCTTTTGATCGTTGATCAATCCTTGTTCCATCAGAAGGTTCAAGGTGCGGTTTACTGAACCTAAGGACATATGGGTACTTTCAGCGAGTTTGCGTTGCGTAGGTGTGCTTGTGCTTTTTTCAATACATACCAAAAGATCAAACTCTTTTTTTTCTAAGGTTTTGGCTATCATACAAATTTCACCTCACATCGCGCCTTTTGTTCATATTTCGCATTTTACCACACGAAATTGAACATGTCAATAGAAAACTTAAAATCCGTTATTTTACATAATACAGTATAATAAGAGTGATTAAACAGTGTCGATAAAAGACAAAAACGACCCGCTTTAAGCAGGTCGTTTTATGCTTAACAATGTCACTCAGCCGCGATACAGGCTTTTTTTACGCGGGCAGATATCGCGCGCCATCCTTTTACCAGCAACTTAGTGCCGTAGTAATGGATAAGCGATACCGTAATTACGGCTATCCCGATAAGACACAGTCGTTTATAACCCCATTCGTCTATGGCATGCAAATGACGGAAAACGCGAATGACGGGATAGTGGACCAGATAGATGGAAAAACTGATCTCGCCCAAGATGTCTACTACGGCTATCTTATTAAGTATATAGGCGAGATAACTGTGACCGGAAACGGCAATGGCGATCGAAACCATAAACAAACTGGTCAACACCCATTGTGTGGGACGTTGCGCATGCAGGAAGATATAGTACAGCGCCACGACGTGGGTCAGTATTTCAACGATCGTCAGTGCCCACTTACCTTTACGGTTGAACGGAATAGATGCCATTTTTTTGCCTAACAACATACAGTAGTAACTAAGACCGAAAACCAACCACGTGCGGAACGTGCCAAAGGTGGTGAAACCCACCCAAACTTCCGTATCAGCGGACGGTAGGTGTGCCCAGTAGCCAAACCCCAATATCAACGAAAAAGGGAGAATGACCCGAATGAAAACATCGCGGTAATAGTAGAGCAGTATCCAAAATAAGGTTCCGATGATGAGAATTGAACTGATAGTCCAAGCCGGTGCGTTGATCAACATGGCATTGTTATTAACACCGGTACCCTTAACCATTATGATCTCCAACAGATCAGAGGGGAGATGAACAAGCCATTCCGAAACCGAAGTAACACGATCAATGTATAGGCGACACACCAATACCGTTAACACAAAAGCGGTGAGGCTATAAGGCAGAAATCGCCAAAACCGTTTTGAAAAGAATTGTACGGGAGTCATAAGTGTGTTTGTGCCGGCTTTTTTGTCATAGGAAAGGAATAAAAACAGGCCGGAGGTCAGCAAAAAATATTCTACTCCGTAATATCCGCCGGGACATTCGATACGGGTACTGGGAACCAGATGATAGATAACGATAATACAGGAATACAAAAATTTGAATAACTGAACGTCCAGATTTTTGCTTTTCATATAGTTGCCGCCTTTACTGTCGATAACTGTTGTAACTGGGATCTACCGCGCACAGTTCTTCGAAATGGTCAATTTCCTGAATGTCTGCAAAAGCGCACTCGCGTACGTGAACTTTGTATTGATCCCTGAACTTCACCATCGGCACATAGCACCAGTCTTCATCCTTATGGGCGGGGAATGCTTCTTCCAGATGGGCGGGAAGGGTCTTGCCGGCATTTTCATCCCAGTAGGAGATCCCCAGCATCTGATAACAATCGGTATTGCCGATACCCAACTCGTAAATGATACCGTCAGCATCGGTTTTGAAATACCAGTCGTCGGTTTCTTCGGTGGGAATTCCCAAATAGACCGATTCATAGAGATATTTATCGAAGATGTCGGGATTGTGGATCAAAAGATCCGCTTCCAGAACATATGCGTTTTGCAAATGCTCACGCATCAAGTAGGCGGAAGAGATGTTGTTGGCTTCGGTATACATCGTATTGGTTACCAACTGAATGTTGGGATATTTTTCTTTTAATTGTTCAAATTGTTCACCCAAATAACCGCAAACAACGTAGATCTCTTCAATTCCTGCCGCCAAAACACCGTCGATCAACGTATCAATAATACGGGTGCCGTTGACTTTAACCAACGGTTTGGGGGTCTCCAAAGTAACGGGACGCAAACGGGAACCAAACCCCGCCGCAATAAAAACGGCGCGTTTGGTTTTATACGGTTCCAGAGCCTTGATACCCTCAGCAGTGATGCCGTTGACGTCGATCTGTTTTTCGGCGGAAAGTGCCGCAAGTTCCGTTTCGACCGTTTTGAGATCCAATCCCGTTTCCTGCGACAAGCGGGGAGCGGGAAGCAGCATTTTGCTTTTTTCCAGCGCGACCAGAATTTTAAAGGTTTCCTTTTTCATAACGTTCCTCCTAAAATGCCAAAACACCATTAAATATGACGGAAAAGAAAAGGTTCACAATGCGGGGATGACTGATTGCGCGGGTCGTCGCAATCCAGACCGGTAGAATAGTTTGTATTCTCAAAAACGGTTTCCAAACCGACCGACTCTTTTAAGAATATGTAACGAAATGCCGCGTCGATCATTACGACGGCATCGCCCAGACTTTGTTCAAAAAGATCCGAAAAACTCGCGTTCGATTGTTTTTCGGGAATAAAAGGGTGGCGCCAGGACGTGTGGGATGCGTTCAGATAATCCACTTTTGCAGGATCTATTTCACGCTTATAATAGGAATACATAGCGTAAAGCGTTTTTTTTGTACGAAGCGGACATAAAAGGAAACGAACGATTCCGAACGGATCTTGCATGATCCGATAGAAAAACGTTTCGTCCCGTAAGGCGGCATTGAAGGTGTCAAAACAGTTATCCCAACCGTAAACCGTTCGAAAGATCCGATTCAACGGTTCGCGTAATTCTTCGGGATAGCACTTAGCCTTAAAGATCAAGCGGGGGAAAAACGTTTTGCACGGTGCCTTGTTGAAATGCGTGCGGAGATAGTGACTGTCGATCGCTCGTTCCAAGCGAACGTGACCGGATCGGTAAGGCATCGTGTCGGCATCGCCTAAGGCTTCACCACTCTTGCAAATAATATAGGGATGAGTGGTGCGATCCAGTGCGTAATGACAAAGAAACCCCGCAAGGAAAGAAAAGAGCGCGGGGGATGGTTCATTTTGCGCTACGCGGGCGATTTCCAACAGGAAATCGCCCGTCTTTTGTCCGTGCATAATACCGCTGCGATTGTGCATACTACGTCGTTTTCCGCCGTAAAAACCAAGGCAGGAAAGGGGATCCGGACCTTGCAACGCACGATCGTAAACATCTGTACGGATCGTTTGGCGGATATTTGCCGGTAATTTTTCTAAAACATGCTGCCCGAAGGTGTAGTGAGTGAACGAATCCGGCATAGAGATTTACTCCTTCGTTTCGGGATCGCATTTGGTGGTATCCATACAGAAGCCGGCGGTCCAATGTTTTTCGCGTTGCTCCACCGGAGGGATCCACATATAGTCACCATAGGCATTGACCAGGTATTCGTGAATATCGTTGGGAAGATTGATCTCCATATCTTCAAATTGCCCCTTAATGGGCGGATAGAAGACCTTTTTGGGCATCAGGTGACCGAAATAGTGTCCAACATCGGTGGGGATGCACCAAAGACCGGTATCGCTTTTTCCGCGTACAAACTTATCAAACGTATTGCACCACTTTTGATAACTGCGGAAAGAGAAGAAGAAACCGATAAACTTGCGGAAATTAAAATTGAATTTCCCTTCTTTTGTTTGATAGAAGAATGCCTTTTTCTTAGGAGTGGTATATAGATTGTAGAAAGTAGCAGAGATGGCAATGTATTGCAGGATCATCGCTACCGTTCCCTTGATTTTGCGTACAACGGGGTTGAGAGGTGCGTATTCCAGCGGGAAGATGTCGATCATCACACCTTGCGGAAGATCCGTTTCCAGGTTGTGAATGCTGGGTTTGTAGGTGCCCTTTGCGTATATCTCGGTGATCAAGGATGCCACCATATGCCCGTCGGAATTCGGTGTAACCAAGTCATATTTGTCGCCCAACTCTTTGTCAAAGATTTCAACGAAACGGTTGAGATCGTCACGCGGCATGATCAGATCAATGTCATCATCCCACGGAATAAATCCCTTGTGACGAACAGATCCGAGTGCTGTGCCACCGTCTGCCATATAGCAGATTCCGTGTTTTTCGCATACTTCATGCACATCTTTGACCATCTGCAACATTACACCTTGTAACTGCTTGACCTCTTCGTCGGTTACATGGCGGAACTCGCCCATCGGCGGTGTGTTGAGCATAACATTTCTTGTGGAAATCATCCTCTTAAGTTTACGCAACATAGAATTCGAGTCCTTTCATTTATTGAACGTCGGTTTTTTTGCAGCTTCCTTCATCATAATACCGAGAGAAAGCCAGAAGAACGTAGTGTGTGGATTGTTTTGGAAGAATAATCCTTCATCAAAAACTGCGGAGATGGCTCCGATAACAACGACCGCCAAGGATCCAAGGAATAGGAAAGAAAGTTCTTTGTTGAGCGCGATTTTTCTGATCAACTGAATGGCACAAAGAATGATAAAAAGAACCAGTGATAACGCTCCGAGCAGACCGGTACTCACGTAAACCATCATATAACCACTGTGAACGTGGTAAACGATACCGGCACTGTATTTGTCGGGATAGTCCTCTTTAATACATTGAACGATATATTTATCCTGGTGGTTGTCAAAAACATGTCCCATGTAGTTTCCGGGGGATAGCCCGATCAAACCGATCTCTTTATACATGCTGAGATAATCGCCCCAAATCTGAAAACGACCGTTGGAATAATCGTCGTCCAGATTATCTCGGTGGAGAATATCTTCGTCGGGTTCAGGTTCGGGTGTAGGCGTTGGTGTAGGTTCGGGATCGGGTTCAGGCGTAGGGGTTGGGGTAGGTGTAGGCGTGGGATCGGGTTCTGCCTGAAGACCTTCCATCCATTCAGCGTAGATGGTCGGAACTTTTCCGAGTCCCGTTTTGATCACTTGGAAACCTGTCACGGAAGTAACGAGCAGAACGGCGGTGATGACCACCGGAAGAACCGCTTGCCGCCATCTGCTGTTGCGGAAACGCGAAAAGAACATTAACCAGGATATCAGGATGCCGCAAACCAAAAAAGAAATATAAGCGCTTCTGGAGTTGGTGAGAATCAAATGGAACAAAACGGGAAGAAGTACAAGACTCAAAAGGATTTTGATCGCGATTTTTTTGACTTTGAAAATATAGAGAATGCCGATTACTAAGAATATCAAACTGATAAACGCTGCGTGGTTTAAGGTGTAAAAAATACCAAAAAGACGGTTGTCGTAGAAGCCTTGTCGGGTAGCACTGGGATCTTTTGCCAGCGGGTTGACCACTTCCATGTATCCAATCTGATTGACGTATTGATATAAAGATACGCAGCAACAAATAACCCAAACGGCAAGTAAGATGAAATACATGACCAGAATGAATTTTTTGAACTTTTCGCGCTCTAAGCGGTGAGCGCAGGAATAGATCAGAACAAACTGGATGGCAGCCCAACAAAGTTTAAAAAGGTTCTCTTTAGTCCCGTAAGAAATCATTCGAACCGACGCAAGAGCGGCAAATATCAGAATACCGTAAAGCAAATAACTGTATTTCCCTTGCCAAATGCGTTTGGTGGTGAAGAGATCCACGACGATTAAAGCGCCGCCCAATAAGCCCAGATAGGTCTGCGAACTGTAGAAGGGTGTTTCGGTCAGAAAAGTAACCACCGGTGATATTTGAAAAAGAAGTTGGGTCAAAAGAAGCAAACCAACATATCCGATAACGATATAGTCGATCAGAGGATACTCTCGCGTTGGTCGGACAACCTTGTCAGCAACCGAAAGTACCTTGCTTTTCCATTTCTCAAAAAATTTCATAGTTATTTTTGCATACCTTTCGTCAAACATTTTTGCGCTTAAAAAGCCGTTGATTGAGTAAACGTTTTACAATCGTCAGTATGGTTTTGAATTCTTCGGAACGATGGGTAAGCAGAAGCCAGGCTGAGGGGAAAACGATGCACACGATGAGCAGACGCCCAAAGAAACTGAGTGCAGAATCCTGCGGGAAGATCCATAAACAAAGTCCAAAGGAACCGGCCGCTGCAACCAAGTTCAGCAGGGAATAGGAAACGATTCTTTTAAGATACGGTTTCCAATCGCGATGGAAAAGATGTTTATATAAAACCTTGGCTTCCCACGGGAAATAAACAAATGCCAAAATTAAAATGGTGGGAATCAGAACACCGATGATGTTTTTGGTAATGACAGCCAGAGAGATGCTGAGTGTCAACTTTAAGATCATCGAAACGTACGGTTTGAGCCAATCCTTTGTCCAGAGTCCGGCAGCGTCGCGGTAGGTCAGTTGCATAACACGGAACATCCACGAATAGAAGAACAGTACCATAAAGATAACAAAGTTTTGACTCATTAATCCTTCACTGCCGATCCAGATACCGCCGATAAACGGTTGGAACAAACAGAGCATACAAGCAGAGCAAAAGCCGACCAGCGCCACCCAACCGTAAGTCATGCCTTGAAAGAGTTTGTGGTTATCCTCTTCCGATTCAACGATCAACTTGTTGCCGATACCGGCACGACAACCGTTGGTGATGATCTCGATCAAACCGTTCACCGCGGTGAGAATGTAGAAATAGTTGCTGTAAAGCGATTGGATCGAAAGACCGAGGAAGGAAGAAATGATGATGCTGTCTACGTTCACCAACAACGTATTGCCTACAGAATGACCGAATAAGGTCTTGACCTGATGGTAAACACTTTGCTTAAGTTCCTTGCTGGGCGTACCCACACAACGGATCTGCGGATATTGTTTTTTCGCCGCACGGTAATTGGCGATACTGTTTGGAATCACCATCAGCGGCAAGGTGAGCAAATAGAGATAGTAGTTTCTGAAAGCAACCAACAGAACGATTTCCAAGGTGTACTGGATAATGTATCGCACCGTCATGATCTTCAGACGGGTATCTTCTCGTTGATAGGCTGAGAAAATGGCATTTACGTACCCGTATAACGTGTAGTCCAATACCGTGGCGGAAAGATACAATCCCCACATCACGTATAGGTTGGCATCGGGTGGGCATTCGTTTCCTACCAAATTCGGCAGGAAAGGCATCACAACCAAGCCCATTCCCAAGATCACGTAACCGATCAATCGATAAACCTTGCGGAAGAAATTGATCATCGCGCAAATGGCTTCGTTATCTTCCCGTGCCACCGCATCATACATTGTGTAGACCAGAGAACTGCTGAACCCTAAGTTTGCCAGGTTCAGAACGGTCAGAATGGAATTAAAAAGCGTGTTCAACCCGCTGTATTCCATACCGATCTTTTTAATGATGATGGTTTTGATGACAAAGGGACCGATCAGTGCGATCATTCGATAGATGGCACCCCACATCGTATTGCGCATTGTATTTTTAGCAACGGTAAGCTTCATGGTCGTTCACTTATACCTCGTTCATGATTTCAAAGTCGGAAGGTTCGGGGAATTTCTTTTGTAAAAGGGCATAGAGTTTTTGTTGCTCGGTCTCAAAATCGAAGGAGGAGGGATCGTCGTTGATACAGACGACCTTAAACTTCTTGTTGTCGAGCGCACAGGCGATCGAATCAATACTGTCTTCTCCGACGGTCAGGTAAGCGCAGTTGGGTTTGCCGGCAACGAAATTCCCCTGTGCCAATTGCCAATAGCGGAAGAGATAGTGGTTGATATCTTCACGGCTGCGGAATCGGCTTTGATTACTGCGCCCCAGAAGTTCGGGATATTTTTCCCAAACTTCGTTGAAAGTGCTCTTGCAATACGGAACGCAGGAATGAAAGTTACGGAAACCGGGGAAGTTGCGACCGGGCGAATAATATAAATTATACAGAGCCAATTTGCCGTATTTTAAACTGAACCAATTCTTTGCATTGCTTTTCAGACAAGCGCGTTTGGAAAAGTTTTCATTGATGATCCCCAAACAGTTGAGTGCCAGATACGGCATAACACTGTAAGAATCGGAGATGGTGACGTTGTTTAAAACAGCGGCATCAACCGGCTTGCCGTCAATGAAGAAATCTTCCGGCGAGGTGGGATTGCTGAGATATAGATCATCGTTGGATAAAATAAAAAGCTCAGCCAGATCGGGAATGCGATGAACGTTATTTTCAATCGGGATAGCGTTGAAAGTCGGGAGAGAATCCTGGGGTATATAATCCTTGTGATTGACGATATGAAGTTTGGGATGGTTGGTATTCAGCCAGGGCGGCAGATGTCCCCAGGTGATCAGGTGGATCTTACGTACCCATGGCGCGTATTTTTCGACGCTGCGGAACCAGAACTGGAATAATCCCCATTCCCGATACCGCGCTTCGCTGTTATCGCTGTTGGCATCGGGACGAAATTTTGCTCGTTCCGCGCGCCAAGCGGGATCGGAACCGTCTACCCACGGGACGACGATATCTATCGGATAACTTGCCATATCTTTCAACCTCCCGAAAACTCGGATTATTGTTTCTCCACACAATAGTGAATTCCCTTGTATTGTGTATAACTATGTTCCAGATCAATGAACACGGCATTGTGCCGTGCGACACGCTCTTCTTCGGGCGGCAGTTGCATATAATCGCCGAAGGAGATCTTCAGATATTGATCGGTGTCGGCGGGAACCGGCATCGAATGTCCTTCAAAATCCAGATAAGTCGGCTGCTCGAACCATTCCTGCGGAAACCGCATCCGCATAATGGACGTTCCTTCGCCGAAAGACGCGACCAATCCGGTACCTTTCCCGTTGTATTTGGCAATGCGCCGCTCGGCATCTTTCCAAAGCGCAAAGCGGATTTTAGACGAACGGAAAATGCCCAGTGCCAGTTTGGTGGCGAAATAAATAAGTTTGTTCTTGTGGTCGGGCAACCGTTGAAAATTGAAGCAACAATAGATCATGGAATCGATCATCTGCAGAAGTTTGCCCATTTTCGTGGGAGCAACGCGATCGATCGGAATAACGTCGATCATCAACCCGTGGTGAATATCGGAATTTATGCTGTGCTTGTTGATAAAAGTGGTGTTGTTATCTTTGATTTCGGTTGCGGAATGGTGAATATTGATGGTTTCGTTAGAACGAACGCAGGCATAACGGGTGGTATCGGCATTCTTTTCCCACAGATCCTGCAATTTTTCGTAATCTTCGCGTAACATAAACACGTCGACGTCATCATCCCACGGAATAAAGCCTTGATGACGAACCGCACCTAAACAAGTACCGCCGCAAAGGGTAAAGGTCAGTCCGTTTTCTTCACAGAACTTTTTAAAATACACCAGAATATCGAGCATTTTATCCTGTATTTCTTTTATGGAAGGCTGTTGAAAGGGTTCCGCCATAGAGAGTACCCGCTCCTTTTTCTTCAGGTGATACCGAGAACCGGATCGATTAATTTAAAGAAGTATAACACAATTTTCATTTTTATGCAACTGTTATTTATAAGTATATTAAGTATAAAATTTGGTGAAGAATATGAATTGACATTGTGGTTTAAACTTGATACAATCGAGTCATATATAATTTTAATTCTCGGCAGAGAAACCGAGATATCAACAGAGCGGAGGATGTTTATGAAACTCAACACCAAACGCACCGTACTGGTCGGCTTTGCGTTTCTGTCCATTTGCGCTTTCTGGCAAATGTACGACGGATTGGTCCCCAAAATGCTTACCGAAACGTTCGGCATTTCCGAATCGGTATCCGGCTACATTATGGCGGCGGATAACGTATTGGCACTGTTCCTGTTACCGTTATTCGGCGGTTTTTCCGATCGGTGTCACAGCCGTTTGGGTCGCCGTCGTCCGTTTATCCTGTTCGGTACGTTAGCGGCGGTCGCACTGATGATCGGTCTGCCGATACTCGACAACAGTTATTATGCGGCACCTTCCGCGACCAAGATCGTCTGCTTTATCGTCCTTCTCGGTCTGATCCTCATCGCGATGGGCACCTACCGCAGTCCCGCCGTGGCACTGATGCCCGACGTGACTCCGAAACCCTTGCGCAGTAAAGGCAACGCCATCATCAACCTGATGGGCGCGGTCGGTGGTATTTTGTATCTCATCGTCACCAGCGTGTTGTATTCCGCGTCCAAAACCGAAGGGAAAGATCACATCGACTATCTGCCGTTGTTCTTAATCGTCGGCGGTATTATGCTTGTCGCGTTGTTCATCATTATGTTCTTCGTAAACGAACCAAAACTGATGAAAGAACAAGAGGAATACGAACAAGCCCACCCCGAAGAAAACTTGATGCAAAAGGTCGAGGACAGCGAGACCGAAGTGATGCCTCGGGCGGTCAAGCGCAGTTTGATCTTTTTACTGCTTTCCATCGCGCTGTGGTTTATCGGCTATAACGGTGTGACTACGTGGTTTACCACCTATGCCAAAGAAGTGTGGAATATGAACATCGGCGCCGCCTCCTCCTGTTTGACGGTGGCTACGGCAGGCGCTATCATCAGTTATATTCCCGTCGGCGCACTGGCGGGTAAGATCGGCAGAAACAAGACCATCAAACTCGGTGTCATCTTACTTGCTGCCTGTTTCGCCGCCGGTTTTGTGTACACGTTATTTATGAATCGTTTCAGCCCGATTTTGTTTCTGATCTTTGCGTTGGTCGGTCTGGCGTGGGCGGCGATCAACGTGAACAGTTTGCCGATGGTCGTGGAAATGTGCAAAGGCAGTGACGTCGGTAAGTTTACCGGCTTGTACTATTCGTTCAGTATGTCGGCGCAGATCATCACACCCATTCTCGCGGGATACCTGCTCGAAAACGTCAGTTACAAGATCCTGTTTTTGTATGCCGCCGTGTTTGTTGCGCTGTCTTTTGTGACCATGTGCTTTGTCCGCCACGGCGATACCAAGATCCAAGCCAAGAAAGGTTTGGAAGCGTTTGACGTAGACGATTGATATGAAAATAGTAGGAATGGTACTCGGTGTCGCACTTTTGTTGTTTGCAGTCTATCTGTTCGCCCTCAAAGGTCGCGGCGAGAACCGAGCAAAAAAGGAATTTCAAGGTGTGCGGTTCGCGCATCGCGGTCTGCACGATAAACCAACCGTCCCCGAAAACAGTTTGGCGGCATTCAATGCCGCCAAACAACACGGATACGGCATCGAATTGGACGTTCACCTCACCGCCGACGGTCAGGTGGTCGTGATACACGACTCCAATCTGGTGAGAACCACCGGTGTGGATGCGATCGTTGAATCCCTGACACTGGAACAATTGGACGGTATCTGTTTGGAAGAAAGTACCGAACATATCCCGACATTACGCGAGGTGTTGGAACTCATCGACGGCGCCGTACCGTTGTTGATCGAACTGAAAATATACAAACGCAACGTAGACGCACTCTGTTCGCACCTTGTGGAAGAACTGCGTGAGTATGCGGGCACGTATTGCATTGAATCGTTTGATCCCCGTGCGGTTCTGTGGTTCAAAAAACACGACCCCGCCGTCGTGCGCGGACAACTGACACAAAATTTCATCCGTAAAGGCGAAAACCTTAACGCTGTTTTGCGATGGTTGTTAACGTCACAAATGATGAACCTCGTCACCCGACCCGACTTTTTGGCGGTGCGCTTTTCGGATCGCCGTATGATGCCGATCACGCTCGCCAAAACCGTGTGGAAAACACCCCTGTTCGTCTGGACGGTGGACACCGACACCGATGCCGAACAAGCGGAAAACGAAGATATCTCCATCATCTTTGAACGATTTATTCCAACAGACCATACATAACCGAGATAAGCACAATAATAAGGCAACGATCGATAGACGGAGAGGTGCAAGGTGATGTCAATACAAGGCAAGATGTTGAAGTTGTGTTTCGACAAGGGGTACTCGTATCAAAGCAGAGCGGCGATTTTGCACAGTATAGCGACCTTATCCGATTGCGAGAGAATCGATTGCGCTACGTTAAAGGCAACCGAGATTCTAATGGCGGACATTCCGGAAGAGGAGTCGGTACGTCGAATCTTGCACGAAATAGCCAAACTGTAAACGGAACGAGGAAGACCAAAAGGTGTCGGATATAAACAAAAAAGCATTGTTCAGCTTCTTTCACAACGGCGAGATATGCCGAAGGCGATGGCTTCCAATGCTTTCAAAGATATTGTATGCGATTTCAAAACTTTTGTCAAGACTCTGTGTTGTGGATCCCGTTCTTCTGATCATCCACCAAGACTGGCAGAAGGGCGGGATTTTCATTTGTTTTTTGCAATGTCCTCGCGGATAAGCCGTTTTATATACTCGGCTTTCTTTGGAACGCTTTCAAGCCGTTCGAATATGTCGGCTTCTGTTCTGCGCATAATGGAGATCGTTATATTCTTTTTGTTTTCCGCCATCCATTCGCGCTTCTTTTGGCTATCTGGCATTGACAACACCCCTTTCTGTGGTAACATGTGTACAAGAGGGCGGCTCACTTGCGAGGTGCTGGTCGTTCTCCCGTTCAAGTTTAAAGTTTGCAGAAAACGCCGTCGCCCGCTATGTGGTGGCGGTTATTTCTTTTTGGTGCAGTTTAGAACACCAAAAACAACCGAAACAATGAGTGATAGACTAAGTATTCTACAGACTCATAAAATTTTTAAATTCGCCCCGAAAAGGGTGTTTTTTTGTAAACACAACGTCGCAACAGTCGCGTGATTCAAAAGAATTTTGGCGATGAACAGAAATCAAAGGCAAACGCTGAAAATGTTCTATGTTATGCCTCCCTCTGACGAGGTAGCGAAACGACCAGACGGCAAGGTCATAGATGTAGAAAGCGTCAGCAGTATCCCTGCAAGCACCCAAACGGGTACTGAGGCAGGGCAAACGACCGCTAACGCCAAGGCGATATTAACATATCAAAACAGAGATGTCAAGGATCGAACAAAATATCCAAACCTGAAAGAAAATAAAGAAAGAAACAGCCGCTTTCCGGAGGGGGTCATAAATACCCCAACATCTCTCCGCGTAGCGTAACTGTTTCTTTTGTCAGTATAAATCGAACCGATGTAATTGTCAATATTGACAAACACTCCTTTCTGTGGTATTATAAAGCCAATCGAGGGGCACACAGGTGATTATGTCCTAAGAGTGATTACAGAGCCGTCACTGGGCAGAGTGGCGGTTTTGCTTTTTCACTCTTACGGTCACCGTCAAGCCAAATAGAGATAAACACAATAATAAGGCAACGATTGATAGACGGAGAGGTGCAAGACGATGAGTATATTTGGTCAATTGTTAAAAGTCTTGCAGGAAAAGAATCTTCCGTATTCTATACACCGCAAGATTTTAGAACCTATCGCGAACTTGCAAACGCAAGGACAAAAAGACATAGCTTGCAAAAAGGTAACCGAGATTCTAATGGCGGACATTCCGGAAGAGGAGTCGGTACGTCGAATCTTGCACGAAATAGCCAAACTGTAAACGGAACGAGGAAGACCAAAAGGTGTCGGATATAAACAAAAAAGCATTGTTCAGCTTCTTTCACAACGGCGAGATATGCCGAAGGCGATGGCTTCCAATGCTTTCAAAGATATTGTATGCGATTTCAAAACTTTTGTCAAGACTCTGTGTTGTGGATCCCGTTCTTCTGGTCATCCGTCACGATTGACAGAAGGAGGGGATTGTTTACTTTTCTGCGTTGATTGCCAGTCGGAGAAGTCGGCGCAATTCTTGCTGCGGGTTTTCGTCGCCCAACGCTTCGATGATATCGGCATCGGTTCTCTTGTTTAACCGTAACAACATCTTTTTCACATTTTCGGCTTCGTACTTTTTTTGCGAAGCGTAACCCGTGCGTTTGCTATACTCCCGTTGGACTTCTGCTTTGGTTTTAGGCATTGACAAACACCCCTTTTTGTGGTGTTATGAAACGGCAGAGGGGCACTACCTCCTTTCTTGGCGGTTACCTCGGCGAGTAAACTAAAGCATCAAAGCCGTCACTGTGCAGAGTGGCAGTTTTGCTTTTTTATTTTCAGGTGTGACTTGAAACGATTCGGAAATTGAATGGTATCCGCCGTGTTTCAAAAGAAAAAGAAACGGCAACATATGTGGACGGAGAGGTTCGAGACTCTTCCGAAACTACTGCCGTTACGCCTACGCTTACTCGTCGTAACGGAGGAAATGTTGCCGTTTCCGAAAAAGATTAGCACAAGAAAATTCTTTTGTCAATCTCTATGATAAAATCTGACAAGAACCGCTGCGCGAGCGGTTCTTTTTTGTTCGGAGGTGTGACTTGAAACGATTCGGATACCAAGTGGGTTCTAACGCACTTCAGAAGAGAAAGGGGCGTCCATTTTTCGCACAAGATGACCTGCTCACAACAGGGTCCGACGAAAAAATGAACGTCCCTTCCGGTTTAAAATATCACAACGAATGACAGATGTCAAGAACAGAAGAGGTTTTCACCTTTGCGGGCTGACTTGGACACAACAAGGGCGCGCAGCGGAAACGAAAACCTCTTCTTCATAACGATATCACGGATCACGGCGAAAATCAAGTATCATCCTAAAACGGCAAACAAAAAGGGGGATTCGCAAAGAACTTCCAGTCGGCAAGGACTTTCGGTATTGAACGAATCACCCTTCTTCGACTCAATTAAACCACAAAACGGTAACGGTGTCAATATCCGCTATATGCAAACCAATGTGGAAATTCGTTGCGAAAGATTGTTTTGTACACACCTGCGGTGTGATGAGATACAAAGGCGGCAAGCCGCCTTTGATGATATACACGCTGACGCGTGATGATATACCATTGCTTTCGCAATGGATAAAAAAAGAACGACTCGGTTGAGTCGTTCTTTTTTGGTGGAGACGAAGAGGATCGAACTCTCGACCTTACGGATGCGAACCGTACGCTCTCCCAGCTGAGCTACGCCCCCATAGGACCGTCAACCATTCTATCCCAAAAGTTGACGGTTGTCAAGTGGAAATCTCAAAAAATTTTAATGTTTCTTCAAAATCTCTTCATAACGGGTGTAAGCGCGTGCGACGGCATCTTCCCATGAGAGGTACAGATCTTTCCCGGCCTGAACGCCGACACGTTGTAACCGTTCGCGATCGGAAACCGCGGCGCAAACGGCATCAGCACAGGATTGTACGTTTTCTCGGCACAGAAATGCCGATACGTTATGTACGGCACCTTCGGATGCACAACTGTTCTCAATCATCAGCGACGGGCAGTCGCAAGCCGCCGCTTCTTTTACGACGATACCGCAGGTGTCATAGGTGGAGGGGAAGAGGAACAGATCCGTCATACTGAAATATACGCGCAACCGTTCGCGGTCGCGGATCGCGCCCGTAAAGGTGGTCACCGACTGTAACGAACATTCGGCAGCGTACTCTTTGATATCCGGCAGATCGTACCCTTCGCCAATGAAAAACGCGTGGAAGCGAAGACCGCCGTCGTGTAACATCTTCAACGAATCGAGGATCAAGCGGATATTTTTATACCACATCATTCTGCCGACGAACAGAAACACCGGAACGTCGGGGGAGAGATGATGTTCTTCCCGCAACGCATCGATCTGCGCTTGCGGCGCGCGTCCCGGTTGAAAATCGGTGCCGTTTTCCATTACGCGGCATTCACCTTCGTACCCGATACGGCGCAGGTCTTCAATACAACCGCTCGTCACCACCCACACTTCGTCCACCGCGTTGACATTGTGGCGCAAAAACTCCATCGCCACTTTTTTGGCGGGCGCGGTGGGTACACGTTTGGAGATATCAATATCGAATTTTGTATGATAGGTCAATACGGTAGGAACACCGGCAGAACGGTTGATGTTATTTACGAGTACCGAAGAGGCAAACGGCGCGTGAATGTGCATAATATCGAAATTCTTATTGCGCAACCGCAGGATCGTTTCGGGATCGATCGCGACACCTACCCGATACCCGAGCAACGCGCCGAACGGAATGGACGGATAACGAAACACCTCGTACGGGTAGTTGTCCTGCGCGTCGCGGTAATAAGGCGTTACCACCGTGACGGGACAACCCATACGATGCAGATGATCGGCGTAATTTTTAACCGTATAGGCGACACCGTCAATGCACGGAGGAAACGAATCGTTGAATAAACCTACCGAGAAATCTGCCATTATCTCCCGTCCTTTCCGTAAAATTGTGTAATCATTTTACAATATTTGTCCTTTTCTTTCAATAGAAGAGCAAAAAAAATTAAAAATTTTTACAAATGACTTTCATATTGAGAAAATATGCGATATAATAGCAGATGGAATATTATGTATACGGATACCCATTCCGTTTTATCAGGAGGGAACGACCTTATGCAACAAACATACTCGGTAACACTGGACAATATTATAAAAGAACATACGCTTGAAACGGTATATATGCCCGAAAACGGCGAACAACAGACCATTCACAGTAACGACGTTAACCGTCCCGGCTTGGTACTGTCCGGTTACTTGCAATATTTTGATAACGATCGCATACAAATATTGGGTAAAAGCGAATTCGCTTATCTGGAATCGTTGGACAAAGAACTGCGTGACGTGCGCTTACACGATTTTCTTTCTCAACGACCGCCGATGATCGTGGTCACCCGCAACCTGGAAGTGATTCCCGAACTACTTCACTATTGCCGCGAATACGAGGTACCGTTGCTGCGTACGTCGGATACCACGTCGGTATTCATTGCGACGCTTATCGCATACCTGAACGTGCAACTCGCGCCCCGCGTGACGCGACACGGCGTATTTGTGGAAGTCTACGGCGAAGGTATCCTGTTGGTGGGCGACAGCGGTGTCGGTAAAAGTGAGACCGCTATTGAATTGGTTAAGCGCGGACACCGTCTGATCGCAGACGATGCGGTAGAGATCCGTCGAGTATCCTCCAAAACATTGGTCGGCTCGGCTCCTGATAACATCCGCCACTTCATCGAGTTGCGCGGTATCGGTATCGTCAACGCCCGCCGCCTGTTCGGTATCGGTTCGGTCAAGGTGACCGAAAAGATCGATATGGCGATCCAACTCGAACAGTGGGACAGTCAAAAAACATATGACCGTATCGGTCTTGAAAATCGATATATGGATATCTTAGGAAACACCGTCCCGATGTTGACCATTCCCGTGAAACCCGGACGAAATCTGGCAATGATCATCGAAGTTGCCGCGATGAACAACCGTCAAAAACGGATGGGATACAACGCCGCCGAAGAATTGATGCGCAATCTGGGTATGGACGACAACGAGTTGCAAATGCTCAGTGCCGACACCAGCGATTACGAGTTGTTTTGAGAATGGGAGAGAGTTTCGTGCTCAACGTAGAAATAGCCGAAAACTTAAAACGTATTGGTTGCCGTGTATCCGAACAGGAACCGATGTCCGCTCACACGTCGTTTCACATCGGCGGTGCGGCGGATATATTCGCGCAAGCGGATACCGAAACGACATTGCAGAGCAGCATTGCCTTTTGCCGTGAAAACAATATTCTGTTTTTCGTGATCGGTAACGGTTCTAACCTGCTCGTCAGTGACGACGGGATCGCCGGCGTCGTGTTACAGTATACCGACCCGTCAATTTGCGTGACCGATACGCATATTACCGTTTCGGCAGGGGTGTCGGTCGGCAAACTGTGCCTTACTGCGTGTCAATACGGGTTATCGGGGTTGGAATTTGCTTTCGGTATTCCCGGCACGGTTGGCGGCGGCATCTATATGAACGCCGGTGCTTACGGCGGTCAACTGTCCGATACGTTGGCGTCGGTCAAAGTGTTGAACGAAAACGGCGCACTCGAACGTTTATCGGTATCCGAACTGAACCTCGGTTATCGTCACAGCGTATTAATGGAACGACGGTTAATGGTGCTGGAAGCCGAATTTTTGCTGACGCGCGACGATCCGCAGACAATCCGCGCTCGTATGGACGATTTTCTCAACCGTCGCCGCGATAAACAACCGCTCGAATACCCGAGCGCGGGCAGTTTCTTTAAACGTCCTGTAGGGCATTTTGCGGGCGCGTTGATCGAACAAAGCGGTCTGAAAGGGTTTGCGGTCGGTGACGCGCAGGTCAGCGAAAAACACGCGGGTTTCGTGATCAATCGCGGACAGGCGACCTGCGCGGATATTCTTGCGTTATCGGATCACGTGCAAACGACCGTCTTACAAAAGTTCGGCGTAACGCTTGAACGGGAAGTACAGTTGATCGGAAGGTTTTAACTATGTCCTTTTCATCGGATATCAAGGCAGAATTGGCTGCTATCCAAAACGAAACAGCGTGTTGCGACGCGGCACAACTGTACGGTATGTTGGAATTCGGCAGATCCTTTTCCAAAAACGGGATCGCGTTACAGACCGAAAGCCGTGACGTGATCACGCGGTTTTCGCAACTGCTCCATACCGTTTGCCGCGTAACGGCAGATACCACACCGTCGGACAAGCCGGGCCTGCAAACGGCATCGGTTCCTGCGGCGCGTTGTGAAACGGTGATGGAACGCTTCGGACACGGGAATGAGATCACCAAACGGCTCAACCGTTCCAACTTGGATTGCGATACCTGTGCGTACGCATACTTGCGCGGCGCGTTTCTGGCTTGCGGCGCGGTCACCAATCCACAGGTAGATTATCACCTTGAATTCAACGTTCCGTATTACAATCTCAGTCACGACCTGATGACCCTAATGGGGGAGATCGGGCTGCTTGCTAAATGCGTCAAGCGTAAAGGCAACTACGTCATCTATTTTAAAGAAAGCGAACAGATCGAAGATTGTCTGACGATGATGGGCGCCGTTTCTGCGTCGCTTGAACTGATGAACGTGAAAATGATCAAGAGCATTCGCAACACGGTCAACCGTGTGGCGAACTGCGAAAGCGCCAATATCGGTAAAACGGTTGCGGCATCGGTGGCGCAGACGGAAGCGGTACGTCGTATCGAAAGCACCGTCGGGTTTGATGCGTTACCCGAAGAACTGCGGGATCTGTGCCGCTTGCGCTTGGAATTTCCCGAATATTCTCTGCGTGATCTCGGCGAAGCACTCAACCCGCCCATCAGTCGGTCGGGCGTCAACCACCGTTTTCAACGAATCCTTGAAATTGCAGAATCTTTATAAGGAGTATCGGTATGTCTTTTGTCCACCTCCACGTGCATAGCGAATACAGCCTGTTAGACGGCGCTTGTCGTCTGAACGGGCTTTTATCACGTGTGCGCGAACTGGGACAAACCGCCGTGGCGGTTACCGATCACGGGGTAATGTACGCGTTGGCGGAATTTTATAAAGCCGCCAAAAAAGAGGGGATACACCCGATTTTGGGGTGTGAAGTCTACGTCGCGGCGCGTACGCGCCACGATAAAGTACACGGTTTGGATAACACCCACCATCACTTGGTGTTGCTATGCGAAAACGACGTCGGTTACGCGAACTTGGTACGGCTGGTTTCCGCCGCATGGACAGACGGATTTTACGGGAAACCGCGGGTCGATCGTGAACTGCTTGAACGCCATCACGAAGGGCTGATCGCTCTGTCCGCTTGTCTGGCGGGCGAGATCCCCTCGGCACTTCGCAATAACGAATACGACCGTGCAAAACGGATCGCACTCGAATACCGCGCATTGTTCGGCGCGGATAACTTTTTTCTCGAATTACAGGACCACGGGTTGGCAGAACAACGCGCGGTCAACGAAGGGATCTTACGCATCTGCCGCGAAACGGGTATTCCGCCCGTCTGCACCAATGACGCTCACTATCTGACGAAAGAAGACGCGCAGATGCAAAAAGTGTTGTTGTGTATTCAGACCAACACCACGGTGGACGAGCCCAACCCGATCGCGTTTGAAACGGATGAATTCTATATCAAATCCGAACAGGAAATGCGCGACTTGTTCGCTTATTGTCAAGAAGCGGTGGATAATACCGCACGCATCGCGGCGCGTTGCCGGGTGGAACTGGAGTTCGGCAAAACGAAACTCCCTCATTTTGAGGCACCCGGCGGGGACAGTTACGCCTATTTCCGCAAACAATGCTACGAGGGATTGTATCGGCATTACGGCGATACACCCGATCCGTCGATCGTGGAACGGCTGGAATACGAGTTGGCGACCATTCGAAAGATGGGTTATGTCGACTATTATCTGATCGTCAACGATTTCGTACAGTATGCCAAATCGCACGATATTCCCGTCGGTCCCGGACGTGGTTCGGGTGCGGGCAGTTTATGCGCGTATTGTATCGGGATCACCGGTATCGACCCGATCAAATATCAGTTGTTGTTTGAACGGTTCTTAAACCCCGAACGAGTCAGTATGCCCGAT
The DNA here is from genome assembly GCA_964433065.1 of uncultured Eubacteriales bacterium. Lineage (GTDB taxonomy): Bacteria > Bacillota > Clostridia > Oscillospirales > Acutalibacteraceae > RGIG3009. The sequence goes on from CAYSPZ010000004.1 coordinate 47,791, forward strand.
TTCGATATCGATTTCTGTAACGAAAAACGTCAACAGGTCATCGATTACGTGATACGCAAATACGGGGAAGACCACGTTGCACAGATCGTGACCTTTGGAACGTTGGCGGCGCGTGCCGCCATTCGCGACGTTGCAAGGGCGCTCGGTCTGCCGTATGCCGTAGGGGATGCGGTAGCCAAAAAAGTACCGTGGGAATTGAATATGACCCTTGCTAAGGCACTGGAACAGTCAAAAGACCTGCAAGAGATGTACCGTTCGGACGATGCGGTGCGTCGACTGATCGATATGGCGCAAAAGGTCGAGGGAATGCCGCGCCATGCGTCGACCCACGCGGCGGGTGTGGTCATCACGGCAAAACCCGTGTCCGAATACGTACCGTTATGTGTCAACGGGGATCTGGTAGCGACCCAGTATACGATGACCACGCTCGAAGAACTGGGATTGTTGAAGATGGATTTCTTGGGGTTGCGTAACCTGACGGTGATCGATGATGCCCAAAAAATGATACAAAAACACCGACACGATTTTGATATTCGACAGATCCCACTCGATGAACAACGAGTATATAAGATGTTGTCGCAGGGGAACAGTAACGGTGTGTTTCAGTTTGAATCGGCGGGTATGCGACGGGTGTTGACCCAACTCAAACCCGACGCATTTGAAGACCTGATTGCGGTGATCTCTCTGTTCCGACCGGGACCGATGGATTCCATTCCGCGTTACATCGAAAACCGTCACCATCCCGAACGGGTCACCTATAAACACGAACGGTTACGACCGATCCTCAACGTGACCTACGGCTGTATCGTCTATCAGGAACAGGTGATGCAGATATTCCGTGAACTGGCGGGGTATTCGCTCGGCAGAGCGGATCTGGTGCGTCGCGCCATGTCTAAGAAAAAGCACGACGTGATGCAAAAAGAACGAGAGATCTTCGTTCACGGATTGGTGGACGAGAACGGTACCGTACAGGTGGAAGGTTGCGTCCGCCGCGGTGTCAGTGAAGCGGTCGCCAACGATGTGTTTGATGAGATGGCATCCTTTGCGTCCTATGCGTTCAATAAATCTCACGCCGCCGCCTATGCGTTGGTTGCATACCAGACGGCGTATTTAAAAGCGTTATACCCTAAAGAATATATGGCGGCACTGCTTACCAGCGTTCTGGACAGCGGTAAAGTTGCCGGCTATATCGGCGAATGTGAACGGTTGCGTATTCGTGTATTACCCCCGTCGGTCAACGAGAGCGGGTCGGGATTTACCGTTTGCGGCAACGACATTCGTTTCGGTCTGTTGGCGATCAAAAACGTCGGTCGCGGTCTGATCAACGCGTTGATCGCGGAACGCGAGGAGAACGGCAAGTTCAGCGGCTTCTATGCGTTCTGTGAACGTATGTCCCGTAACCGCGAGTTTAACCGTCGTTCGGTGGAAAGTTTTATCCGATGCGGCGCGTTGGATGGGATGGGCGCTAACCGTCGCCAGATGTTGGAAGTATTTCCGCTGGTTCTGGATGCGTTGGACGGTGTCAACCGTCGCAGTATGGACGGACAGATGGATCTGTTTGCCGAAGCGTCGGAATCGTTTAACAGCGAGCCGCCGTTGCCGCCTGTGGAAGAGTTTCCGTACGAGGAACTGTTAGCGATGGAAAAGGAAATATCGGGTCTGTACCTCACGGGAAATCCGATGAAACCGTATACGGCATTACACGAACGATTAAATGCCGCGCGCATTGACAATATTTTGAATGCGTGTGATCCGTCGGCGGCAGACGAGAAAGCCGAGTACCGCGACGGTCAAACGGTGACGTTGCTCGGTATGCTTGACCGTCTGCAGATGAAGTCTACCCGCAACAATACGCAGATGGCATACGCGCGTCTGGAAGATATGTACGGTTCGATCGAACTCGTACTGTTTTCGCGCGTATTGGAACAATATCGCTCGTTACTTCGCAACGGTCAGGTACTGATCGTGCGGGGAAAACTCAGCGTAAGAGAAGAGGAAGAACCGAGTATTTTGGTCGGTTCGGTTGAGATCGCACCGAAACCTACGGAAGCGTCGGCGATATCGACCCCTGTAAAAACGGTTGAAAGTCAACCGCAACGACCGATCGCAAACGGTAAGAATAACGGTCTGTACCTGCGGTTACCGTCGCTTGACTGTGCGCAATGGCGACAGGTGAAAAAACTGTTGCGCGTTTTTGACGGGTCGACCCCTGTTTACCTGCGGTTGACCGATACGGGGAAAATGATGCGCACGCCGTCAGAGTTGTGGATCGCACCCGAAACGGTTTTGATCGACGAGTTGAAACGGGCGATAGGACAGGAAAATGTTGCTTGTATATGGTAAAATGTTGCAAAAAGGTCGCGTTTTTTATAAAAACGCAGATAAATCCTTGCTATTTGCCGAAACGCCGTATATAATGGGTAATACTATTTTTTCAAAGGGGTATTTGAAACTATGGCTATTAAGAAAATCGCGGTATTGACCAGCGGCGGTGACGCACCCGGTATGAATGCCGCAGTACGTGCTGTTGTGCGTACTGCGCTCGGACGGGGCTTGGAGACCTATGGTGTATACCGTGGCTATAACGGATTGATCAACGGTGATGTTGAACAATTAAATCTCCGCAGCGTGTCGGATATCATTCATCGCGGCGGTACGGCATTGTATACCGCGCGCAGTCCCGAATTCTGCACCGAAGCCGGTATGCAGAAAGCAGTGGATACCTGCCATCGTATCGGTATTGACGGTTTGGTGGTCATCGGCGGCGACGGTTCTTTCCGTGGTGCGCAGGATCTGACCAGACACGGTATTCCGTGTGTCGGTATTCCCGGTACCATTGATAACGATATTGCGTGTTGCGAACGCACCATCGGTTACGATACCGCGCTCAACACCTGTATGAATATGATCGATAAACTGCGCGACACCTCCCAATCTCACGACCGTTGCAGTGTTGTGGAAGTAATGGGTCGTCACGCAGGTTATCTGGCGCTCAACGTCGGTATTGCTGTCGGTGCGACCACCATTTTGGTGCCCGAGATCCCGTATGATTTCCAAAAGGATATCATCGATCGGATGAAGAAGACATCCGCTACCGGCAAAAAACATTTCATCATCATCGTTGCGGAAGGCGTCGGTCACGTGATGGAATTGGCGGAAGAGATCGAAAAACAAACCGGTGTGGAATCCCGCGCGACCATTCTGGGTCACGTACAACGCGGCGGCGACCCGACGGTTCGTGACCGCGTGCTCGCCAGTCGTCTGGGCAACTACGCGGTGGAATTATTGATCAACGGTAAGAGCAACCGCGTTGTAACGGTACAACACGATCGTATTACCGATTTCGATATCGAAGAAGCGTTACAGATGAAGAAACCTTTTGACAAGGAACTGTATCGGATCGCTCACGAAATTTCGATCTAAATTTTTGCGATTTACCTATTGACATTTGCGAAAATGTTGGTATAATGTTTTGCGTAAGAAAACAAAGCAGAGCGTTGCCCGCTCTCACCTGCGGATCTCGTTCCCGACAGGTCAATAGGAAAGAATACCGTTATCATACGGGTCTGTCTTATCTACGCGGGCATTGTTATGCCCGCGTTTTTTTGCAGAAAAAAGGTGGAGGTGTTTACCCATCGCAACGAAAGAATTGCAGATCAACGAAGAGATCCGTGACAACGAGATCCGCGTGATCGGTGTGGACGGTGCCCAGTTGGGTGTTATGTCTGCGGCAGAAGCACAAAAACTTGCCGACGAACAGGGGTATGACCTTGTTAAGATCGCACCTGCGGCAACACCGC
>CAYSPZ010000005.1:0-42579 GCA_964433065.1 uncultured Eubacteriales bacterium
AAAAATAAAGGACTACTTCGGTAGTCCTTTATTTTTATCCAATCCGAAGGATTGGCATGTAATCGCCGCAAGGCGTATGTAATCACGCGGCAGCATGTATGGCATCACCGTAGGTGCATTTTCCTTCAGATTGATTACATACCGAAATAAATTTCGGATTACGTGCATTTTCTTGCGAAAATGATTACATGCAACACTCGTGTTGATTTCTTAACGTCTTTCTGCTATACTGCACGGGAGGCGGTGATGCAGTGAAAAAGATATTAAGCAAAATTGGCTCGTTTTTCGGAACGGTATTCGGCATATTATTAGCCGTGCTTTTAGGTATATGCTTTGTTTTGCTGTTGCCTCTTGACTATATCAAATATAAACGCTCTCTTTTCTATAGAATTGAACACAAAAAGTATAAACTTTTTGCCGGTGTTGGTTTGTATTTTGATCTTTATAATGAAATTGCAAAAAACAAATTGCCGATTAAATATATGTTCAATCCCCAAAACGATGCTTTAGAGTACGGCTGGTTTGTTTTTGATAAAACTTTACTGATACCGAATCCTGTGGTTGAATATCATTTCGATGTTCAAAAATGGTTTTTTAGTGAATACGATGGTGGTCACGATGCGGTGTCCGTTCCGTTAGATGAGTATTTGCAACAAGAAATTGAGGGGATAAATGAACTTTTAGGATCGAACGTTTGTGATAAGGCGGTTGTTTTAGTGGATATCGGCAACATTGAAAACATAGATCTTGCTAAGCAGGAAAAAAGGTTTTTGATTTATGATGATGATAACAGAGAAGAAGTGTTAAAAAGTTTTTGCAATAAGAAAGTAAATTTATGAAAGATCAGGATTCAGATCGGTTCCAAAAAACTCTCGTTCGCTTGAACGAGATTTTTTTTATCCAAGCCGACAGACTTGGTATATCTTGCCGCTCTAAGATGCGCTTTTGTTGCGCAAAATGTTGAATTTTGGAACTTTATGTAGTTGACAAGCAATTTGTATGGAAGTATAATATCTTACAATGAGTCGATTTATGCCCTTTTTTAGAATTTGGGCGAGTTTTTTGGTTCTGAAGTAAACCGAAAGGGAGGATGTTAATATGGTTTTAAATCCATCTTTTTATGAAAGGGAAGGTAATTCCGAAAAAGGTTACGACCTTTTTTCGCGGCTGCTTAAAGATCGAATTATTTTAATGTTCAATGAAGTGAATGACGATCTTGCTTGTTCGATCATTGCGCAGTTGCTTTATTTGGAGTCTGTAGATCCCGACAAAGATATTTGTTTGTATATCAACTCGCCGGGCGGTTCCGTGTCGGCCGGTTTTGGTATATACGATACTATGCGTAAGTTGAAATGTGACGTTTCAACGGTGTGTGTAGGTATGGCTGCGAGTATGGGTGCTTTTTTGTTGTCTGCGGGCACGAAGGGTAAACGGTATGCACTCGAAAACAGTCAGGTGATGATCCATCAGGTGTTGGGAGGTGTACAGGGACAAGCGTCGGATATCCTGATAGAATCTCAACAGACGCAGCGAGTCAAAGAGCGGTTGAATAAGATTTTGGCGAAGAATACGGGGCGTACTGTTGAAGAGGTGGAAAGAGATACCGATAGAAACAACTGGATGTTTGCCGAGGACGCTTTGGAATACGGCATAATCGACCACATTATTTCAGATGCCGAATGACCGCAAGGGCCATTCCGGTCAAAGTATAATTTGAACGGAAATGATTTACTATGGAAAATAACGGAATTAACAGAGAAAAGTTAATACAGAATATGACCGACAATCTTCCTATGTTAAGAACACGCTTAGGATTAACGCAGGAAGAGTTGGCGGATAAGATCGGGGTCAGCAGGAGTACGATCTTGTCTATTGAGAATAAAAAGCGCGAAATGACGTGGAATACGTTCCTGTCGCTTATCCTGCTTTTTACAAAGAATGAAACTACTAATAAACTACTAAACGTTCTTGAGATATACACCGATGAATTCCATGGTTTTATCAAGGAAAGATGATTTAAAACGAAGAGTTTTGTAGTTTTACAGTAGTAAGAGGAGGGATACAATGAAGAAAAAAGCGGGCATCCTTTACAGGATTTCTTCATTGCTGTTGATGCTGTTAATCGTAGTGAGTGTATTTTGCACCATTCCGCTTACGGCAAGCGCGGCAACCGTCACCAAGTCTGAGAAAAGTTATGACATTGCGGTAGTTTTTGACAACTCCGGTTCAATGTACCAAAATCAGGGGTGGTGCAGGGCTAAGTATGCAATGGAAATATTTGCATCCATGCTCAATTATGACAAGGATAAACTCCACATCTTTCCGATGTGGGAAGTAACGACCGACGGTTCGCAACCAACTTCCGGCGGTAGTTATGCGGCTATTGAAGTCAGGAGTAAACAGGATATTGATAAGATATCCAACCTGTATACGGTCAGGCCTTCCAACACACCGTTTGCGCCGATAACGGAGGCATATGACTATTTAAAAACTTCCGGCGCTGATGAAAAGTGGCTGGTTATACTGACAGACGGCGCTTTTAACCAGGACGCCAGAGGAAAACGTGCTTCAATCAATTTGCAGAAAAGAGTATCTTCGTTAGCGTCAAACGAAATTAAGGTTCAATACTTAGGGTTCGGTGGTGCTACGGCTCTTGAACCCAATGAGGCAAACAACTTCTTTGCCAAGAAATCTTCGGATACCAGTTTGAAGGATGACCTTATCGGGATCTGCAACCAGATCTTTCAGCGTTCCATTCTTCCGAGCAACCGTTTGAACGGCGAAAAATTGACTCTTGATTTATCAATGAAGAACGTCATTGTTTTTGCTCAAGGAGCGAATGCAACGATCACTTCTTTGAAAGACGCAGACGGCAAAGACGTTGGTATCACGCTGGACAGCGGTCAGCGTAAGTATAGTAATATCAAAGCGAAGGGTTACGCTGATGCACCGATCGACACGTCGCTTGCCGGTCAGGTAGTTACCTTTGCGGCTTGTCCTAAAGGGGAATATACGTTGTCCTACTCAGGCGCGGATAAGATCCAGATCTTCTATGAACCGGATGTAGATATGGACGTATCCCTTATCAATAGCGATGGAGAAAAAGTGGAAGGTTCGGATGAGTTTGTCGCCGGTGAATACACTGTCAGCAGCAAAATAGTTGATGGGACAACCGGTGAGGACGTTACGAATCACGAGTTGATGGGTAAGGACGTTAAACTCACAACTTACGTAAAGACGTCTAAGGATTCCGAGTATAAAGAGTATGCCAACGGTGCAAAAATCAATTTTGAACCCGATGACGAAACGGAGATTTACATCGAGGGTGAATATCTGGGCAAGTATAAGATCTCCAGCAGAGATGATCCAAAGTGGAGTTGGCTTAACGATATTATCATCCTGCCGCAACCGGTTGCGTTCAAGATCGATGCTACGGTGTTGCAATCACAATCTTGGTTTAAGCCAAAGGACCATGATAATTGGAAACCGATCAGAGTGGCAATGACACTGGAGGGGCAACCGCTAACCGACGAGCAGTTAGCGAACGTTACGTTGTCTGTTGCAATGTCGGACGACTTGAAATATCGTTGTGAACCCGTTCAAGGGGAATCGGCATACGACGTTTACATTGCTCAGGATGAAAACGGCACGTATGTAGAACCGGAAAACGGTAAGTATAAACTCAGCGCGTCCGCTACATATATAGATGAATACGGCGAAGAAACTACCGCAAAAGATGATGCTTCTTTCGAGATTCAGTGGTACAGTAAATTTTGGCGCTGGTTATTGTGGGTTTTGATCTTTATTGTAGTTGCCATTATTGTTATGACGATTCTTAATCATCCCACATTACCGTCCGCTGTTTATTTGAACATCAGACGTTCGTGTCATACAGTAAGAATCAACGGAACGGCAATCGGCTTGTCTACCGATCTGTATCCGGGTGAGATACGTTGTGAGGCAAAAGCCTGTACACCTTTAAAGGATTGCGGTAAGACAACGGCTGGATTCGAGATCAAAGATATCAGACCGATAGGCAGTGTCAATTGGTATGAAATTGACGGTTCTCGTTTTAAAAAGGCAAACGGAAGATATGTAAATGAAGATGGCGAAACCATTGCACAGGTCAAACCGAAGATTCGGGTTAGTGATGATACCGAATTGAAATGGAACACGAATCGTCACACCGTAACAGGCAGAATTTATATTAATCATAACGACTAAGAATCAGGAGTGAAGTAGTATATGTATATCAAAGAAAAAGTTCAATCAAACAAAGTGAACGCACCGATCCTTTTTATTGGTGTCGGTGGTATTGGTTCCAAAATCATTAAAGGTGTTGCCGACAGATCGATCAACGACGATACCGGCAATATTCGTTTTGTCGTAATGGATACCGACGTTAACGATCTGCTTACCGTAAACAAAGGTGCAGAAATCGTTGCCATTCAGACTTCTTCTACAAGTTCTGTTGAGAGTTACCTTAAAAATGATAAGGATGCAAAGCAGAACTGGTTCCCCGAAAACAAAATGATGGATTCCAAGACCGTTTCTGAAGGTGCCGGTCAAGTTCGTGCCATTTCTCGTCTGGCTTTGAACGACATTATTAAAAACGGTAAGATTCATAAACTCTATAAGGCTATCGACGATCTGTTCCTCAAAGACGGTGGGGGATTGAAGCAGGCTGTTCGCGTGGTAATTGCTTCGACCGCTGCAGGCGGTACCGGTTCGGGTATTGCTATGGAAACGGGTATGTTGGTGCGCCATTATGTTAAGAAGAACTATCCGGAAGCTGCTGTTATGATCCGCGGCTTCTTAGTGATGCCCGGTGTAATGGATACTGTTATTAAAACACAGAGTGAAAAGGACAGTCTCCGTTGCAACGGTTACGCAACGATCAAGGAGATCAATGCGTTTATGATGAAGGGCAGCGGCTTCTTCGATACGGTTCCCGAACTCCAGAGATACAAAGATTTACATATTTCTATTCCGAACGCTTCTTCCGGCGATGAGAATATCAGCAATCTTCCTTTTGATTTCTGTTTCCTTATGGACAGAACCGACTCCAACGCCGGCAATATGACGACGTTACCTCAGTATATCGATTATGCTTCTCAGTCAATCTACGAGCAAAATATCGGACCTATGCAAACAAAGGCATCAAGCGTTGAGGACAATATTTTGAAACTTTGCATCAACCCCGACAAACTTGGCCGTTGCCGTTTTGCCGGTGCGGGTGCCTCTGTCCTTAAGTACCCTTATGAAGATATCAGAAATTATATTGCGCTTAACTGGGCTCGTGGTAGTATCATCGGATCTTCTGCGGATGATAGACTCAGTGCCGAGGAGAGAAAAGCGTTACTCGAGAGTTCGTGGTTGCAATATGATGAGAAGTTTAAGCTCGAGTATAAAATGTGGGAAGAGAACCCCAGTTCCAGCAGTAAAAATGAGCCTACTCGCTCCGGCATTTATATGAGCAGTATTGAGTCCGGCAGAGATCCCAAAAACGGTAATGACTTCTCTATGATGCTGTGGGATAAATATCTCAACGCTAAAATTGCCACCCTCAGCGATGAGGAAGACGAGAGAACCGTTGCTCGGGTTGCCGAGAAGTATATCGATGCGCTGGTTACCGGCGTTACGGACGGTCAAATTGAAAATGAATACGGTTTAAATGAAAACAGAACGTTTGAAATTGCCAAACGTTCTGCAGGCGATATGGGCTATGAAACCCGCTTCAATGCAATTTACAGTATTGAAGATATTGCGACCAGTTCCCGCTTTATTGACATTGTAAGATCGTTTACCAAAGAAGTGTTTAACAGCAAGGCTTCCTCCACTAAGGAAGATCTTGGTGAGTACATGTTGGAGCGGTTCCTTTCTGTACGCGGTAAGATCGTTCATCCCAATGCCGCTCGTTATCTTTTGTATAAACTGCAGGAGGCTATCAATTCCAAAGAAACGGAAGCCGATGAATTCCTTGCGTCTTTTGAAGACAAGAAGTTCAAAATTGTTGAGTCTTCCGACGACGAGAAGAGCGACAAGAAGTTTGAGGTTAAATTAAGCCGTGGTCGCGAGAACGGTCTTCGTGAGATGTGCGAAGCTTGCGATAAACTTAAGAAGATGGATAACGCAATCGATAACCCCGGTGATCGTTGCAATAACTATCTGAAGAAGTACTATAGTTTGGTTGAAAATTACTTCAAGTGGGTTATTACCAAGCAGGTCTGCGATATCGCGAGAGCGACAATTGATAATCTCATCAAAGCGTATGAAGGGTTCTACGCTACATTCGATAGCAAAATTCCCAGTATCGAAAAGAAAAAGGAAGATATCGTAACGAAACTGACATTCAACAACGGCGATTGTGTGCGGTATGTGCTTGGTGAGAAGAAGTGTCTTGACAAACTGACGGCAAGTGTCGGCAGACCTTCGGACAACGGCGAAGAAGCGTCTAAACTTTTTGCCAAGATTTTTGAATCTCTCAGAAATAATGCTTATATCGAAGCGCGTCGTAGCGTAAATCCGTTCAGTTACGAAAGCAAGAAGGATATCTTTGACGATATCATTATTGAGTATTATAAAGACAGAGTGGACGAGTCTTGCGACGTTATCAATGTTAAGAGCATTCTTCACGCGCTTAAACTCGAGTACGAGGTGAAGGCTTCACTCGAACTGGATAACGTTAATCCCGAGAAGAAGGATGAAAAAGCGGCTGAACTTTATAAAGAAACCAGCATCAACAAGTATATCAACGGTTTGATTGAGTCCTGCAGAAATCTTGCAAGTCCCGGTATTAAAAAGAAGGACAATGAAGAAGAGCGAGAAGTGAATCTCGTTTCCTGCAACGATTCCGTTGAAGACGGCGAGGGTATTCGTATAGCGACGTTTATTCCCAATGCGATTTTCACACCTACCGTTTCCAAGTACGAACTTCGTTTCTATCGTGCGGTTTACAATATTATGCCTACGCAACTTGCGAAGTTGTCCGCTCCTGCGTACGACGATGCAACGGATGAGTTTAGTATCAGCGGCGAAAACGAATACGAACAACTCTCTGCCGGCGATTATTTCAGAATCTATCAGAGTTATATGGATCAAATCGGTCCCGACAGTAAGACGAGTGCTATTATTACGCCTCACGTGGATAGACGTTGGAACGCTATTTCTGCGATGCCCGAACTGGATATGGAGTATCAGAAGCGTTTGATGCGTAAGATCCATAAATCGTTGCTGTACGGTTTTGTGTATGGTCGTATCCGTCTTTATAAGACCTCGGATCAAAACCCCAACGAAAAAGTGTACAAGTATCTTAATGCGGATAACGATACAATCGATCTGGTCGTATCCAATAAAACGAAATGCGATGTTCTTTACGAGGCATTGGATTCCTTGTATTTCGATCGCTTGGCTGTTACTACCATTCGTGATTATGTCAACAGACTCAGAAGAAAGAGTGAAGAGTCCGGGTTCCGTTCACACGACGATATTGAGTTCTTTAAGAAACTGAAAGAACTCAAGTTCAGAAGATTTGTTAATAACGCGGAACTTAATGAGATCGAAGATCGCGTATCGCTCTTTACGGTTGTTTTGATGTACTGCAATTCTCTGCCGGTTCAGAACAAAGATATGGCTGAGATGAAAACGATGGTCGAGGCAATCATTGAAATGATCTACAGCGAAATGAGAATTTGTACCGCTAATGAAGATGCGTTGCTTGGAAAAGTTGCGGATGTCATTGCAGATCAATTCAATTGTTTGATGGAAAACTTTAAGAAGCATCGTAATCATTTGCGCTTGGGTATGTTCTCCGAGCAGGTGTGCGAAGCCATCTACAGAACGATCTGTGGCTATTTGACCAAAAAAGATCTTGAGAGTTATAAGGATAAACTCGACGCTCCCGATGATAACTGATTCAGTGTTACAATAATGAACCATTCTCCCGCCGTCGCAGGGCGGCGGGAGAGTGTAAGGCGGTGAGAAAATGTTTACAGTTATAATTTGTGATGAACACATAATTAAAGATTGTTATCATAAGTATCATATTTATTTAAAACCGTTCTTTGACAATGACAATTTTTCCTTTTGTGCTTGGAATACCGAAGCCGATACGCTGGACGAGGCATTGCCTAAGCTCAAAGAGATTATTCAGCATAAGAAAGAATGGCGTGCAATTGTTGTAAACGATAGTTCCACTTGGGGATTAAGCGGAGTTAACAAACGTAATCCTTTTGACTTTGTGGATTCTAAAAAGAAAAATTATCAATTTTCTTCTTTTGAGCAAATTCAAGATTTCAGAGCGTTGGAAAACGAAGCGTTCGATAAAGCATTGACCAACCCTTTGACGAAACTTTCAATTTGGTTGTGCGGTACGCCGATCAACACTCCTCCGATATTGTGCTACGATGAAGCCAAAGAGAAGATAGATAATATTGAGAGCAGCGAAGAGTATTATAGACTGCTTGAGGAATTAGAGTTGAAACCTTCTGATGTAGAGGTTGATCGGAGCAGAGCGCTTAAATTTAAAAAACTCAGTGAAAACTTCGAATTACGGGGTGAACTTTTCAATCCTCCCCAATCGGTTATAACAATAGCTGAAAGAGCAAAGAATGTCGATACGGAATTGGCTGAATTAGCATGGACTAATCATACGGAGTTTGATTACTCGCAATTCTATGCCGATAATCTTTATCCCGAAAAGTTACGATACTTAATTTTTGATGTTTCTTACATAAAGGGACGCAGAAATGAGAATCTTTATTTCAATTTTTTGACAGCCATACTGTTGCTTGCCACATATGATTGCCCACAGGGTATTCTGCGTTCAAATCGGGTCTACAAACTTGATATGCAGATCGATGCGGAATGCGTAAGGGATCTGTGTAATGCGTACAACTCAAAACTGTATTCCACCTTGGCGAAAATTGACGAGATCTCCAAAAATCTCAAAGATAAAGAAAGTCAGCCGATAGACAAATATACGGCGGAAGAATATTTTGAATCCAATGTTACGGTGCCGATTGAAGTTGTAACAAAGGAAAGCAGAGATAGTTTAAAGGCGAAATACGGTAGAATCGGGTTGTCAAAGGATTGTCCCGGTGATGAATATGAATACTGGAATGACCAATTCCACACGATCAATAAATATTTTATTCGGTTCCTGAGAGAACCTCGTCGAGCAGTAAAAACGGCAACCAAAGAGGATTTCAGAGCAATGAATCAGATCGAAGATGAAAGAGCACTTCGATTAAATGAGTATCAAAAAGAAGACGTCATGTACGTTCTGGAAGAAGAAGAACGTAATATGGTTGCCACTTCTACGACTCAACTGTTTAATACTGCTCAGTACAACGAGAAGATGAGGGAAGCGGATAAGGAAATCAGACGCGGAATAGCTCAAAGAATGACCAAAAAGAAGACGATGTTCGCAGGGTTGTTTGCGGTTTTGGCTTACCTTGTCGGGTTTTTGCCGTTAGTATTCGGAAATCTCAATACTACCGGATCTTTTCTGTTTGCTTTACTTGTGACAGGAATCGTTCTTGGCGTTTTTCTTGTTATTGGTTTTATTTATCTCTTTGTATTACGGCATAGATTGGTTAACAGATTCAAACACTTCAATTACGTTATGTCCGGAATACTAAAGGAGATCGAGAACGGTGTTAAGGCCTTTTCAAGATACCTCAGCCATGCGTGTAATGTGATGCGGGAATTTTCGGTTTTGAATTATTCGGAAAGTTCTTATAAAAAGAAACAACATATTTTGTTGAATCACAAACGCATAATCGGCGAGAAGATCAGCGAAGTCAATGAACTGTTCTCTACGTACATTGATTCTGATGAGATCAGAGTGACTTATGAGGCGGAACCGTATAATTATGACTTTACCGTTCTCAGGGATTACGAGTATGATATTCCGTATTCCAAGGTCAAAAAAGATATTGACTTTCTTCAGGAAGGCAACAAAATTGTGATTCCGATTGACTACGTAGAGACATTCACACTTACAAGGGAGGAGTTATATGATTGAGACGATTCTTAATATCGCCAAGATGCTCTTGGCGATCCTTCCTTTTGTAAGTCTTTGTTTTGCCGGTAAAAAGGTTAATCTGCCGAAGCCGGACCGCAGCAAGCAATTTTTGATGCCTGTTATTGCAGTGGTCTATGTGATTGTTGCAATGGTTTTGATGAATTCTGTCAATGAGTGGCTGATCAAACTTATTAACAATATCCCCAAGTGGATTGCGGCTTTGGCAGGGTTTTCGTGGATGCCGCCTCAGGTTGGTGCTGTATTTACGCAGATCAGTAGTTACATAAGTTCATTACTTGCAGAACTGAACTTAAATTTCTGGATCTTCTTCATTGCGAATACGGTTATGATCTTGGTTTATATGACGATCAAAAAGATCTGTATCCAAATTATGGGTCGGACCGTTAAAACAGATGGAGAACTTCACGCAAAAATTGCGGGAAACTTTTATGAGTATTTCCCGGAAAAGAGCAAATGGTGTATCAGGGAGAACTATGTTCAAGTCCGTAGTATGTTCAAAGTTTTCTACTATAGTGCCATTGTGTTGTCTGTATTGTTGATGATCGTGAGCCGGAAATTCTACTATGATGGCTTGATGAAATCGGTTTTCTATCCGGTTTTCGGTATTCTTATCGTTGGGGAACTGTATTTTTATCTTGACGGTGCTACCAAACGCGAATATTCCGGATACATTTTGGGCGAAGATGAAGAGGCTTATAAAATTGTAAACTACTCATTGCTCAGAAAGTTCCTGCGTTCTATCTTTGGCGATAAGTTGCTTACGGAGAACACAAGCATCAATAATGCCTTGGCTTATGATGTGACTACCGATGAAATCATTCGTGAACTTGAAAAGAGCGAGGATCAGAAAGTCGTTTGTTTTGCTTCGTATGTGGACGCATTGAACAGAACAGGTTTCCAGATCAATCATAATTATCTTCATTCTTCGTTGGATATGCTTAACGGTAAAAGCATTTTGTTTAACAATCCGTTTTATAACGATTTAATACCGTATGCTTTTTATCCTATGAACCGTGCGCTTTTGAGCCATCAGAAAGTGCTGGTCGTACTTGGTAGGCATTCGATTGAAGACGATGTCAAAGAATGGATCGAAAAGGGAATAGAAGCCGTTACCAATATTCCGTTTTTATGGAATGTCGGTGTCTTGACCGCTGAGGAGCAGGACCTTGATATTGGTATCGTTACCAGATCGGACGTTTTGGATATTGAACTTCATAATGCTAACGCTGAGTTTCTTGAAAACGTCGGGTTCTTTGTGATCATAGAACCTTCAAAACTGATTTCCACCGCGCAGATCGGATTGAATTTGCTTGTTAAGAAATGCCGAGCAGAGGAAGATAAGAATATCGTATACTGTATGTGCGATAAGAACTGCGATGGATTGGTTGATGCGATGTCTCACGTGCTGATGACAAGCATTACGGAGGTGTCGGCAACAAAGAAACATTTGGGTACGTCTTCCTATATGTGCTGGGAGGCGGATGAGGAATATCTTCATCATCGCCTTGTACCGAACATTTCAAGATATCTTGGTGTGGGTACCGAATTGTCCTTTGCTGCACTCAAAAATCAGGTTTCAAAAACCAAGTGGTACGGCGGCGAAGCGTTTCCCGTAACCGACATCCGTTGGATCGATAAGCAGTATTACTATGATCTGACCAAATATGCCGGATTGCCAACGAGTCAAGAAGCAATGGACGAGCGGTTTGTTACCACGCCCAACTTCTGGAGTGCGGAGGTAGAAAAGAATAATTATTTGACCGTTGAAGACGAAGCGTATAATATGTTCGAAATTCTTCGCGATTTTTCGACAAGAACAACCGAGCAAGGGTTTATCAACATCATTTCTTCAGAATATCTTTTGAAAGACTATATGGCGGATAATGCGTCCATTTTTGAAGCTGACGCTAAGGCTATTCCGTTCATTGTTGCGGATTATACAAGAAGTAACCGCAACACGATCCTTCGCCTTATTCTGATGATGAGTACCTTCCCGGTTTCGTCTGAGATTCTCGAAAAAGAATTGTCTTTGCTCGGAATCACCGTGTTCGACCTGAAGAAACAACTTTGGTATGAGTTATTTAATTGTTATTCGGAAGTATCAAAGACAAACGAACTTCCCGAGGATTATCGTCAAGCGGTAAACGAAGTGTATTCTGAAACGCTTAAGCATGGCGATGTAGAGTGGACGCACGACATTATTAAAGTTGCCGACAATTTCAATTTGAAAATCGGTAAGATGGAAACGACCTATGCCATTGTCGATCCGGAATTTTTAACGTTGTGTGTATCGGAACTTCGTTCGGCAGGATACGTTGCGGAAGATGAAAAAGGTCAACGTTACTATCTCGGCGCAGAACTCGGCGGTCATATTTATCAGAAATATTTGCCCGGTCAGTTCTTTACGTTTGGCGGTAAATACTATGAAATGCAGTATTTAACGGCTGATGGTCAAGTTTTGGTGCGCCGTGCGGCTGACCACATTACCGGTCGTCCCACGTACAGACAGATTCGCGAGTATGTTATCCACGGGGTCAAACCGTCTGAAAAGATTGGTGCGCAGCAGGATATCGCAGGAATGAAGGTAGTTAAGGAGTTCGCCGATATCAGCGTCAGTACTTCGGGTTACTACCGAATGGAGAAATACAACGACTTTGCTACTGCGAAGCGGATTTCGTTTGAGGGTGAAAAGAACGGTATACCGAAGCGTGTTTATCGTAACAAGGAAATTCTGCGTATAGAGTTGCCTGATTTTGGCGGTAAACTCAACGACAATATTCGGTATACGATCACGGTACTGTTTAACGAGATCTTCAAAACCATCTTTGCTGAGAATCAAGCGTACATTTGTGCTGTTACGGACGATTCTTTCCTCGCTGAAACCGAAGGCGACAAGCCGCTTACATACTCGGTCAAAGGTGACGGATGCGAACTTCAAAACAATGCGATTTATATCATTGAGGACAGTCAACTTGATTTGGGTTTGACCGTTGCCGTGGAGAGAAATCTTCAAAGAATTTTCAGTATTATTCACGATTATCTGGATTGGCACATTATGACGCTCGAAGCAAGTCTTAATCCGCCGCCGGATCCGCAACCGCCGATCGTGTTTACCGATCCTGAAAACGTTGAGAAACCTAAGAAAAAAGGAATATTCTCGGCTATTGCTCGCGGATTCAAGAAGATTTTTGACAAGATCAAGGGCTGGTTCAAGAAAAAGCCGAAGAAGGGGACGGATCCTGCCGGCGAAGAACCTCCGGTGGAGGAGGTCCCTGCCGATACGTCTGCGATTCCCGAAGCAGAAGCGGGAACAGAGGGTCCTGCGGATAATGGAACAAAACCGCAAGAACCCGTCGAAGAAACCAAACCTAAAGAGAAGAAAAAGAAAAAAGGTATCTTTGGTTGGTTTAAACGCAAAAAGAAGACCCAACCCATCGGAGAAACGCCTGTTGAAGAAACGGAAGTTCCCGAAGAGGTAACGGATGATACAACCGTCGGAGATGGCGCTTCTGAAGAAGGGGTTGCTAAGGAACTTGCAGAAATGACCGAATCGCCGCTTGCTAACGAGATTTCATATTCTACGGAAAATGATAGAGCGGTCAGAATGGGATTCTCTACAGACCGAAGACCGTATCATGAGCGGTATTATATGCTTTACGGTAAAGAGTGCGAACCTACCTTTATCGACCTTTCCAGAACGCTTAATTATCTTTCGGAAATGGGTATGCAGCGGAACTCATTGAAGCAAGCCAGAGAAGGTAAGAAGATTGCCGAATTTATTGAAGCAACTTACAAGCCCGGAAAACCGGATGCAAGATATTGCGATTTCTGCGGTACCGAAATATTCGGTGTCGAATATGAGACGCTTGCTGACGGTCGCGACAGATGCTTGAATTGCGGCAGAACGGCAATTAAGACCGGCGAAGAGTTCCGTAAAATCTTTGAAGACGTCAAGAGAAATATGGAATCCTTCTTTGGCATTCGGATCAATGCGGGTATCAAAGTCGAAATGGTTAATTCCAAAACGCTCCACAAGCGTCTCGGTAAGGCATTTATTCCGACACCTAAGAGCGATGGACGTGTTCTTGGCGTTGCAATCAGCGACAAGAACGGCTATACCTTGTTGGTGGAAAACGGTTCTCCGCGTATGGCATCTATGCTTACGATGGCGCACGAACTTACCCACATTTGGCAGTATATCAATTGGAATGATAGGGCGATCCGTAAAAAATACGGAAGGAAGATGCGCTTAGAGATTTATGAAGGTATGGCAAAATGGGTGGAGATCCAATATGCTTACCTGATCAATGAGCCCGCAACGGCGAAGCGTGAGGAAATTATTACGTCTTATCGTGATGATGAGTACGGACACGGTTTCCTTCGTTACCGTGCTAACTATCCGTTCTCTTTGGGTACTGTCATTACGAAGATGACGCCGTTTATGAATGTGGATACCCCTCTTGATCCCGAGTTTTGCGGTCCGTTTACGGTTGTATTGCCGACAGACGGGATTAACCCGGGAGATATCGAGGGAGAAAAACCCACGCCGGGCGGAGAGACGGTCATTCCTACCGGTCCCATTAAAGGACCGATCGAACGTACTCCCGGCTCACTCAACAGATATGCTTACAGTCTTTTGAACAATGACGAAAAAGCAGTTTATGATTCTGTGCTTGAAGCAATACATGCTTTTAGTACCGTGATAAGCAATCTTGGTGCTTCCGTAACGGATACTCAGGTTCAAAAAATTGTAGATTATATCCAAAGAGATCATCCGGAAATATTCTGGTTCCAGCATGGAGCAACGTATTATTTTGACACGACAACTCATATTGTGAATAGAATAGAACTTACATATTGTATGACACAAGATGAGGCAAAAAAGCGTCAAGGGAAAATTGACGCTGCGACAAAATCGTTCTTAACTTCAGTTACGGATACAATGAGTGATTATGAAGCAACGCTTCATATTTACGAGAACATTATCAAACTTGTTGATTATGATACGATTGGATTGGAGCGTCAAAAGAGGGTTGCTGTTACTGCGGACGTTCCGGACGATTTGCGCTCTGTTTATGGTGTGTTTGTTAACAAAAAGGCTGTGTGCGCGGGATACGCAAAGGCGATGCAATATCTGCTTAATCTTTGCGGCATTGAATGTACTTACGTTACCAGTGATACACACGCTTGGAACCTTATCCGATTAGAAGGGGATTATTACCACATGGATGTTACCTGGGGTGATGGTTCCGATACCAAGAAGGATAAGGCTCAAACCGACACCGTTAATTATGATTGTTTCTGTATTACGACGGCGGAACTTGCGCGTCTTGAGTCTCATACTCCCGAAAGCGGTTTCCCGTTGCCTGAATGTACAGCGACGAAATGCAATTATCACCGACGTCACGGATTGTATTTTGACACATACGATTTTGACCGCATGAGGTCCATTGTTTGCGAAAGTGTCAAGTTGAACAAGTTGGACGTTTCGTTTAAATTCGGTTCGTCTAAAGTGTTTGGCGAGGCAAAGAAACAATTGATTGACGACGGTAAGTTCAGAGAGGCTATTCAATTTGCGAGTTTGAAAGCGAATACAAAACTCAATTCGAGTTATGTGTATTCGGTTCGCGAAGATAAATTGACAATAGCGTTCTTTATAACGAAGTTGTAATGGAGGATTCATTTTTTGACGGCAGTAGAATTTTTTGACCGTACGCCGATTGAAAATGTGATCAGTTCTCTAACCACCGTCCCCGATAAAATTATTTTTATCGGGGACGGCAAGGTTATGAAAAAGTTCGGTGTCCTGTACCGATCTTTTCTTGATGCACGTGGACTGAACATCGAATTAGCGTACCGTAGTATTAACAAGAATGATTTAAATAACATTATAGAAGAATTATCGAATATCGTAGAAACTGAAGAACAATGTGTTTTTGATCTGACGGGTGGAGACGATCTTGTCCTTGTAGCAATGGGCATTGTTTTTCAAAAGTATTCCGATAAAAACATTCAAATGCAACGCTTTAACATTAGAAAAGGCGTTGTAACGGATTGTGATAACGATGGTACGATATTGTATTCCGGCATTCCGGAAGTAACAGTAGAAGAGAATATCAGTTTACACGGCGGTGTCGTGCGATACGAAAATGAAAACGATGACAGAACATTCAAATGGGACTTGTCTGACGATTTTATCAGTGACATTGAAAAAATGTGGTCCATATGTCGTACGAATCCCGGTTTATGGAATGCTCGGTTAAATGTGTTGAAAGAAATTGAAACTTGCGTAGTTAAACCTTCACTAAATGTTACGGTGAATATTTCGATCGTCAAAGAACATTTGAAGTGTGTTGGGGTCAAATATGTTTCTATCAACGGCTTGCTTAAGGTGCTTGATCAGAAGCGTTTGATCCATTCGTATACCGATAATGGTCAAACGATTTCTTTTACCTATAAAAATGAACAAGTAAAGAAATGTTTAATAAAAGCGGGAACCATTCTTGAACTTAAAGTTTTAATTACTGCTAATACCCTTACAAATAAGGATGGGACGGCTTTTTACACGGATTGTATGAACGGTGTTTATATCGACTGGGACGGAAATCTTCACGATCTGACCGATGAAGAGAAAGACACCGAAAACGAAATCGATGTTGTGCTTATGAAAGGCGTGACTCCGATTTTTATTTCCTGCAAAAACGGACAAGTAGACGACGATGAACTGTATAAATTAGAGTCTGTTGCTAATAGATTTGGCGGGTTATATGTTAAGAAGGTGTTAATAGCAACATATTTAGGTAAAAAAGCCAAAAGCATACCTTCCTTCAAACAGCGTGCAATAGATATGAAAATCAACTTGATTGACGGTGTACATCAATTAAGTGATATACAGTTTGCAAAAATGGTGAAACACTTAATAAACAGTTGAGAAGGGGATTGTTATGAAAAAAATCATTTCTTTAGTAGTGGTAGCGGCAATTATTGTGGCAGGTGTTGTTTTTGTTCCCAAAATCGCGCACACCTGTGATGATTGCGAAACGTTCTTTTTAGGTGCCGGATACGAGCCTAACATCGTCTCGGATTTGCTCTCCGACGAGGAACAGATCATCTGTAAGAAGTGCGCCGAAGAGCAACACGCAATTTCCATCGCTTTGGGAAAATCCGTTGATGATTTTAAACGCGATCTGTTTGAATGATTTTAACTGCATTTATTATACTGAAAAGTGGTATATTTCCGATATTTCAATCGATTGAGATTAACGTCGTCCGGTGGAAGAGCGTTATATTTATTCATTGCGCACTTGCTTAAAGGAACAAACTATGTTAAAATAAACCATAATGTTCAAAAATTCGACAGGAGATTACATCATGCAAAAGAAAGTTTCGGTATCTTTTAACAGTGCTTGGGTCTTAAGCAAAAAAGACAATGCAAAGTTGCCCGTGGAAACTTTTGTAGATTCTGTTAAAGAGATCTTAGAGGTGGAAGTACTTGACACTTCATTAACCGACTGTGAAATCGTTGTAAATAACGAAAATGGCTCCGACGATATCAAGACCGTTATTCTTGATTTGATCAAAAAGGTGTTTTCAATCGATGATTTGACCGATGTGGTCGAATGTTCGATTTCGGATTATGTTGCTGTCAGCGAACCGAATGCAACCGAAGAAACTGCTGAGACCCCTGAGAAGGCGGAAACGGTTGATGATACATCGGAAATCATTGACAAAATTCATGCTCTTATCGGTGCGGAAGAATTTAAGGCATTGGCGGATGAATGTGTCAAGATTGCGCCGGGTTTGTTAAAACACAATACCGTAGAGGCATTTACACATCAGTGTTATATCTTTGCGATCAACGAAGGCAATGGTTTGACTACTTATCTGGAGTTGTTTGCGGATCTGCTTAGTAGACTCAAACTTTTCAATTTCAGTGAGAAGAATAGAGTGGCGGAAGAAAAGTTGCTTCCTCCGCAAGCAAAAGATGGGGGAAACGATCCGTTTTCGGCGGTGTATTCTCATTTTCGGCGATATAGTTCGAATTCCGGAAAGATCATTTCGATTGATATCAGCGAATGGATGACCAAAATTTCCGATAAGAATTTCAGAGAGTTTCTTTCGGTGATCGATGATCATATGGGCGAAAACATTATTGTTTTCCGAGTACCCTTCGTTGAAAAGGAAATCCTTAACGGATTGCGGAAAAGCATAGGCGACGTTCTGTTCGTTCGTGATGTTTCGTTTGTTCCTTTCGATCATCTTGAACTAACCAAATGTGCTGAAGAATCGCTTGCTAAGCGTGGCTTTTCAATGGAAGAGGATGCGTGGGACGTATTCCATGCCAGAATAACCGAAGAAAAAAACGATGGTCGTTTTTACGGGATCAACACGGTCAATAAAGTGATTCGCGAGATGATCTATCGCAAGCAATTGGATAATGCGCTTCACGAGGTTGACGATACCGTTATCAAAAAATCCGAAATACTCGGTTTGGCAAGTTCTTATGCGGAACAGGAAAAAACGGGATTAGAACTTTTAGATGATTTGATAGGTATGGAATCGATTCGAGCGCGTGTGGAAGAAATTGTTGCTCAGATTGAGATGTCCTCAAAAAACAGTAGTTTAGGTTCCCCTTGCATACATATGAGGTTTGTCGGAAATCCCGGTACCGGAAAAACAACCGTTGCGCGGGTGATCGGTAAGATCCTCAAGGAAAAGGGGATCCTGAGAAACGGCAATTTCTTCGAGTATGCGGGACGAGATTTTTGCGGACGGTATGTCGGCGAAACCGCGCCTAAAACTGCTGCTATGTGCAGAGATGCCTACGGTTCTGTACTGTTTATAGACGAGGCATATTCCTTGTACCGTGGCGATGGTTACAGTACGGCTGATTACGGCAGAGAAGCGATTGATACGCTGATTGCGGAGATGGAAAACCATCGTTCCGATCTGGTCGTTATAATGGCAGGCTATACCGATGAAATGAATAATTTGATGAAGGCAAACGCGGGTCTTGAAAGCCGTATGCCGTATATCATTGAATTCCCCAATTACACGCGTAAACAACTCGGCGATATCTTTTTGCTGATGGTTAAAAAAAGTTTCAAGTATCAAGATGGTTTTGAAGAAGCGGTCAGGAATTATTTTGAGTCATTGCCGGACGAAGTGGTCTTATCTAAGGAGTTCAGTAATGCGCGGTTTGTGCGTAATCTTTTTGAACGGACATGGGGCAAAGCCGTATTACGAGCACAACTCAACAAGGAAGATTCTTCCGTGCTGACAAAAGAAGATTTCTTACTTGCCAGTTCCGAAAAGGAATTTAAAAAAATCATGCTGAAACAGAATAGGACATTAGGGTTTATCTGATGTTTTATAATTAAATTTTGGAGGTAACAAAAATGGCAGACGAAAAGGTAATGAAGCAAGCGCAGTCGGTTTATGAGACGATTTGCAAAACGCTGGAGTCCAGAGATTGGAACTTTACGCGTCACGATGAAGAGTTGATGATTCAATGCGGTGCTCGCGGTGAAGATCTTCCGATGGATATCTACATCATTGTTAATCCTCGGGCGCAAGTGGTTTCGCTCATTTCTCCCATGCCGTTTAAGATCGGTGAAGATAAAAGGGTAGAAGCCGCTCTGGCGGTTTGTGTGGCTAACTACGGATTGGTAAATGGTTCTTTCGATTACGATTTGTCGGATGGCGAAATTCGTTTCAGAATCGTTTCCAGTTTCCGCGAAAGTATTTTGAGCGAAGAACTGTTCAATTATATGGTACTTGTGGCTGCGAGTACGATTGACGATTATAACGATAAATTCCTTATGGTGTCAAAAGGAATGTTCACGATCCAACAATTCATCGAGTGGGAAAACAATCGTAGAAACGATTAATTTGTCGCGGTAAGCGTGCCCGATTTTCGGGCACGCTTACATCGGCGTCAGGAGGTACGGTATGGAGTGGACGATTTTTTTAATTATTTCAACGATATGTTTAATCGGTTCTATCGTTTTGGCGATCGTCGAAGCAAAATCCAAGTATAAAAGCGGACGGTTATTGGATCCTTCCAAGATCCTTTTTGCCGGTGTTATTGTTTCTTCTGTTGTTTTGTTTTTACCTATTTATATAAATACGTTTGAATCCGGAGAGTGTGGTATTTTGGAAACCGTTCTCATCGCGATTCACAATATGATAAGATTGTTTGCCGTCGATGGTGAGTTTGAATTTATTACATCGAATCTTGTCGGTGTACCTACGTTGATTTATAAAGGATATACAACGCTATTCTCAATTTTATTTGTTTTGGCTCCCATTTTAACGTTTAGTTTTGTGTTATCCTTCTTTAAAAATATATCTGCATATAAGCGCTATATCACTCATTACAAATCGAACGTTTTTATTTTTTCGGAATTAAATGAAAAGTCGTTGGCTTTAGCGCAAAGTTTACACAAAAACGATAGTAAGAATCGGCTTTTTGTGTTTACCGATGTGTTCGCGAAGGAAGAAGAGCAGAGTTACGAACTGGTAGAAAAAGCGAAAGAACTTGGTGCGGTTTGTTTTAAGAAAGATATTGTTACCATCAACTTCTCCTTCCACAGCAAAAAGAGCGATCTGAGTTTTTTTGCAATCGGCGAGGATCAATCCGAAAATATCAGTCAAGCACTAAAGATCGTTGAGAAAATGAAACACAGAGAGAATACCAATCTCTATGTATTTTCAACACAGGTAGAGGCAGAAATGCTGTTAGCCAGCGCTTTCAACAGTACCGGTGATGATATTAAAATTAGGGTGCGCCGTATCAACGAAGTGCAGTCGCTTATTCTGCGTAATCTTTACGAAAACGGTTATAAAAAGATATTTGATAGTGCTTATGACGATGGTACCGGAGTGAAAAAGATCAATGCCGTTGTGATCGGTATGGGACAACACGGGACCGAAATGACAAAAGCGTTATCGTGGTTCTGCCAAATGGACGGCTATCTGGTTGAGATCAACTCGTTCGATTTGGATGCGCACGTGGGTGAAAGGTTTACCGCCGAATGTCCGGAATTGATGGAGTATAGCGGAAAGTTGGATATTGAAGGCGAATCCAAGTATACGATTGATATTCATTCCGGCATTGATGTTGATACGTCTGTTTTTAATAAGTTGGTTTGCGCCTTGCCCAGAACAACGTATGTCTTAGTTGCTTTAGGCAATGATGAAAAGAATATCTCTACTGCAGTTAAATTACGTACATTGTTTGAGCGGATGGGTTATACTCCCGAAATACAGGCGGTTGTTTACAACAGTGAAAAGCGTGAGGCATTGACCGGAATCTCCAATTTTAAGGGACAGGAATACAAGATTGACTTTATTGGCGATATGAAGTCTTCGTATTCGGAAGAGGTCATTCTGGATTCGGATGTGGAAGAAGAAGCTCTCAAGCGTCACACAAAATGGGGAACGGAGAGCGAATTTTGGCGGTACAATTATAACTATAAATCTTCAATTGCTTCTGCGATCCACAGAAAGATGAAAAAATTATGCGGTATGCCCGGTATCGAAAAAGAGGACCCCCGTGACCGTACAGAGGAAGAGTTATGGTCTTTGAGGATCTTAGAGCATTGCCGTTGGAATGCCTATATGCGTTCGGAAGGGTATGTGTATGGCGGTACCGTTGAAAAATCGGGAAGAAACGATTTGGCAAAAATGCATAATTGCCTGGTTCCGTTTGCGGAACTTCCTTTAAAAGAACAAGAAAAAGATGATGATTAAATAATAAACTGCTATATTCTTATTTGATCTTACTTGAAATCGTCATTTCATCGTTAGCGAGTTTAATCGCGTTAAGGGAGTTTTTAAAGCATCAACCCCAAAACTTCAAAAAGTATATGGGGACTTTTACATTCGTTAATACCTCGTTCTTGGTTGTATTACTGTTAGTTACTATATTAATCTGAAATTACATTTGTTTTAAGAGCGGTGATGTTCTATGAGCCTAAACGATATTCTTTTAGTTTGTGCTGCGTTGTTTCCTGCAGCGGCATTGTGCATTTATGTTTTTAAAAAGGATCGTGTAGAGAAAGAACCAATCGGTCTGCTGTTAGGCCTCCTTTTATTAGGAGGCTTAATTTGCTTTCCGGCGGCTGAGATCGAAACGGTTTTAATTGATCTGTTGGACTCGATTTTTTCGCCCCTTGCAGTTGAATATGAGGGTGAGTTATATCTTTTTGGAGCGACATTCAAGATATATAATGCCTGTAAATATTTTATCGGTGTTGCTTTGGTGGAGGAAGGCTTGAAATTTGGTGTCCTTTTCTTCCTCACCCGCAATAACAAGAATTTCAACAGTTTATTTGACGGTCTGGTATATGCGGTTTTTGTTTCGCTTGGTTTTGCGGCGTTGGAAAACGTTTTTTATGTCTTAGAAAACGGCTGGATTAATGCGCTGATGCGAGCGGTGATGTCCGTTCCCGGGCATATGTTCTTTGCCGTTTTAATGGGCTATTACTACAGTTTGTGGCATATGTACGAAAAAGCAAAGGAACAAGAGCGCTCTTTAAAACGGACGGGGATGATTAGCCAAAGTGCGATCGAGTTTTCCGGAAAAGCGTATTTGGTTCTCAGTGTGCTTGTCCCTGTATTTGCTCATGGCCTGTATGATTACTGTTGTACACTGGGAACGGTATCGGCAACGGTCGCGCTTTATGCCTTTTTGCTGTTCCTTTATATCTATTGTTTCAGAAAAATTAAAAATATGTCCAAAGGCGATATGGACGATACGACGTATTCAAATGCTATGGTACTCAGAAAGTATCCGCATCTGACCGCATCGTTTGCCGACGATCAAAATTCGAATGTATCTTCGAACGTTGAATGAAGGAGAAAAGTTATCATGATCAGAGACGTATTTATTAGTTATAAAGCCGAGGAGATAGAGGAGGCAAGTTGGGTAAAATCCGTTTTAGAGAGTAATGGTATTTCTTGTTGGATGGCGCCTTCGTGTATTCCCGGCGGCTCAAGTTATGCGGTTGAAATTCCTCAGGCTATACGACAAGCGAAAGTGTTTGTGTTAATTCTCTCTTCAAAAGCGCAATCATCACGGTGGGTGTCTCGCGAGGTTGATTTAGCCATTAATGAAGGGAAAATTGTATTGCCGTTTATGCTGGAAAATTGTGCGTTGAAAGATGATTTTAATTTTTATTTGACAAACGTTCAACGTTATACAGCATATGAGAACAAGCTTGCGGCGGCTGAGAAAATGATCAACGAAATTAAAGCGCTTATTGGCGACAACACGGCAGAAAATGAGATTAAAGAGATATCGATCGAAAGCCCTGTTGTCACACAGCACGTATCCACGCCAAATCTCGTAACCAGACCGAAATATGAGTTGAAAAGCATTCTCAGTTTAGTTTTTGGTGTTATTGCAATGGTTGCAATGCTGGGGATGTTTCTTGTGCCGAACGTGGTTGCAATTATCCTTTCAATTTTAGGCTTAAAGGCTATCAGACAGCAAAACAAGTCCGGCAAAGGTCTTGCCATTGCCGGACAGGTTTTAGGTCTGGTAAGTATGGCTATCGGGCTTGCTATTTGGTTTGGCGGAATCGGGTTTGCTGTCGCATTAGTTATTGATGCTGTTTCGCTGATTATTTTCATCAAACAATATCAGCTTTTTAAGAGGTTTTGAATGAACATTATTGTTTGTCTCGATGATAAAAACGGAATACAATTTAATAAACGAAGACTGAGTCGGGACAGCGTTCTTTGTGATAGGATCTTGGCTATGACCAAAGACGCGACTCTTTGGATGAACGCGTATTCCGCAAAACTGTTTTCGTCGGATAGCATAAAAGTCGACGAACAATTTTTGGATTCAGCGGGAAGCGGCGATTATTGTTTTGTCGAGGATGATGCCTTTTTGCCTTTTTCGGGTCAATTTGAAACCGTAATTGTTTATCGTTGGAACAGGTTGTATCCATCGGATGTGAAGATTGATACAGATTTTTTAAGCGAAATGAAATTGGTTGGTTCGGTCGATTTTAAAGGCAGTTCTCATGAGAGAATTACAGAGGAGATATACGAATGAAAAGGCAATATAAGTTGAGTGTAATTTCATTGTTGCTTATTTGTATGCTATTCATATCGGCGTGTGGAAAGGGTGCAACCTCGACCGGCGGGGAAAAGCAGGACTTGCCGGATGATTATATTGCTTCGGTGAATGACGTTCCCGAGTTTGATGGAGAAACGGCTTATGTTGCCATCAAGAACAACCGGCCGGATTTCAAGGAGTCTGATCTGGTAACATATTCTTATGAGAAGTATGCCACGCTGGATTTGCTTGGAAGATGCGGTGTTGCAATGGCCTGTGTGGGCGAAGACATAATGCCGACAGAGGACAGAGGGAGCATAGGTCAGGTCAAGCCATCGGGATGGCACACGGTAAAATATGATATTGTTGATGGTAAATATCTGTATAATCGTTGCCATTTGATAGGGTATCAGTTGACCGGTGAGAATGCCAATGAGCAGAATTTAATTACCGGTACGCGGTATCTCAATATTGAAGGTATGCTGCCGTTTGAAAATATGATTGCGGACTATGTCAAGGAAACGGGAAATCATGTTGTTTACAGAGTGACACCGGTTTTCAAAGGAAGCAATCCGCTCGCAAGCGGTGTTCAGATGGAAGCGTTTTCTGTTGAAGACAAGGGTGACGGTATTTGCTTTAATGTTTATGCTTATAATGCCCAGCCCGGTATTTCGATCGATTATGCAACCGGTGAAAGTGCGTTGGGAGATGATTTAAGCAGTGAAGCAACCGGAACGGTTGTTCCGAATCAAACGACGTATGTTTTGAATACAAATTCTAAAAAGATCCATTTGCCGACTTGCAAAAATGCAGCGGATATCAAACCTGAAAACATGGAAATTTCTTCCGAAAGCAAAGAAGCCCTGATCAACAGGGGTTATACGGGGTGCAAGAACTGTACTCCTTAAAAGATTCTTTGATGCGCTAATGAATTCGATAGGAAGAAAATAGTTTTCGTAAAGCGGATAAAATGCGTGATGAAGAGTGTGCAGTAATTTTGATATAATACGTTCCACACAGCAATATTCATAGCAATCCGTATTTTGGGAAGACAAAGAATAATAGTGTCTGTTTTACTTATAGCAGTTCTTCTAATTCGATTTTCCCGAATGCGGGTAGCAAAGTTGTTAATGCTTCTATGAAGCGGAACAATGGCGAAAAGAACCGTTTTTATTTAGAAAGAACGGAGTATTTGGAATTTAATATCCATTCAAAAGTTAATTAAAATTAATACATTAGCCCGTGATTTCACACGGGCTAATGCTATCAGAACAATTATATGAAAGGAATAATATGATTTACGTAACTTCAGATTTACACGGATATCCTTTCGAAAAATTCATGGAATTATTAAAAAAAGCCAATTTTACAGATAACGATTTTTGCTTCATTTTAGGTGATGTCATTGATCGCGGTGATGATGGAATTAAATATCTTGAATGGCTTATGGTACAACCAAACGTTGAATTGTTGTTAGGGAATCATGAAGCTATGATGATGTCCAATCTTTTTCTGTTCAAAGAGGTAACGGAAGAGGAGATAGAAAAACTTGATGGGGAGCAGATGGAATTGCTTTCTAATTGGGTTGAAAATGGCGGCTCTCCAACGCTGAAAGCGTTGACGGAATGTAATCCGGAGTTAATCGAAGACATAATCGAGTATCTTAAAGGCATTCCTGTTTATGATATAGTGACTGTTGGTGGGCAAGATTTCTTTCTTTCGCATAGCGGGTTAGCCAACTTTGAAAAAGGCAAACCCATCGATCAATATGAAATTGATGATTTCATCTGGAACCGACCGCTTATCACAGACGTATATTTTGATGATATGATTTCGGTGTTTGGGCATACACCTACCGGCCTTTTTGGGAAAGAGTATAGCGGTAAAGTTTTAAGAACAAAGAATTGGATTGATGTTGACACAGGGGTATCGTCAGGTTATTCTCCTGCGTTATTGCGCCTTGATGATTTGAAAGAATTTTATTTAACTTGACGCGAAATAAGCATTGAAGATATAACAATTGATAATATGAACGCACTGTATTTATGAATTAGTTGTATGGGAACCTAAAATCCCAATAACATTCGAGTGTTGAAAAAACATCTATTTGATATGGTTGGAATATAAGAAAAAGCACAATCTTTATATTATTTTTGAAGAAAAAGACTTGCGAAAGACTGAAGGCTATTTAGAAATTATATCAAAATGTAAGAAACGGTAAGTGAAATATACTTCTAAAAACACAAGAGGTTCGTTCCTGTGTTTTAAAATATAAAAAGCCGTGAATTTCACGGCTTGTTTTTTGCTTGCTCGGTGTTTATATGTTGTTTTAAACCGAGGTTTATATATTGTGACAGAGAGCGATCGTCGTATTCGGCTTTTTCCTTTATTTTCTCTAAAATATCGCTGTCAATGGTTATACTGATCTTTTCTTTTAAAGGTTTCACGTTCATCACCTCAAAATTATTGAAAGAACTCTCGCTGTAAGAAATACCGAACCGAACCAAATATTGACAAAACTGTGTGGGAAAGGTATACTTTACTTGTCGACAGTGTTTGACAATATTTTTGAGAGGGGATTTCAGTATGGCAAAGATCATTGTGTTTGGCGATATCGATATCGCTGCTTTGTATCTCAGTATTGATGGTTGCAAAGAAATTACGGTTTCCGGCAAGTACCCCCGCAGTTTTCCGTTATCGGCAGGCGAACACGAGATCGCGGCAACGACCGTGAGCAAGATCGAACGCGCGACCCAAGGTTGGGGTGGCGGCGGATTTTTAGACGCCGCGAACGCCGCGTTGCAGGCAGGAACCAACACCACCATCGGCGGTGTGTTGGATTTCGCGGACGACGACGTGTTGCTCATTCAAGTCGAGCAAAAAGGTTTGAAAACACTGGTATATAACAAAAAAGTTTCCGCAGCGGAAGCCGACGAATACGTCGATATGAATGCGGCGGTTGCGTACGGTGAAAAAGAACCGGGACAAAAGAACAAATGGGTCGCGTTGTTGCTCTGTTTCTTCTTTGGCGCGTTTGGTGTTCACCGTTTCTACGAAGGTAGGATCGGCACCGGTATCCTCTACTTACTGACGCTCGGATTGTTCGGTTTCGGTGTTTTGATCGATTTCTTCAAGATCCTGTTCCGCAAAGCATAAAACAAGAAAAACTCTCGTTGCTAAAACGAGAGTTTTTTTGTGCGTTGCGGCTTGAAAATCGTGTCGAAATGCACTATACTGAATGTCAAAAGAGATGGTAGACACCATGCACGAAAAGGGGTTAAAGGTCAACTGCCGGACGGTGGACGATCCTGAGGTCGCCGAACGATTGGCGGCATGGGGTGTTGATTATATCACTACGAATATATTGGAGTAAGGTGATGCGACAATGGTGGGTGTTGAACGGATCGACGCGGGACTGTTTCGGATTTTGATCCCGTTTGAAGAGATCACCACCACGGTATACGTGGCAATATACGACGAGGGCGCGGCGATCGTGGACAGCGCGACCTATCCGACCGATGTGGACGCGTACGTCCTGCCCGCGCTTTCCGAGATCGGTGTGGACGACGCGCAGGTGAGGTATTTGCTCTTGACTCACGACCACAGCGATCACGCGGGCGGATCCGGTCGGTTGCGCGAGCGGTTTCCCAGCGCGACGACGGGTGCGATGTTTGCGTTGCCGAACGCGGAGCCCCTTTCCGACGGCGAGGTATTACTCGGCGGCTTACAGGTGGTACATCTGCCCGGACACACCGATACGGCGGTTGGGTTTCTCGACCGTCGGACGGGGACGTTGTTGTCGGGTGACTGTCTGCAATTAGATGGGATCGGCAAGTACCGTAACGGCGTGAGCGACCGCGAGCGTTATGCCGCATCAATTGAAAAATTGCGCGGTATGGAGATTCGCCGCATCGTGGCGGCACACGAATACGATCCGCTCGGCAGTACGGCTGAGGGGGAAGCAGCGGTTGAGCGGTATCTGGACGAATGTCTGCGGTTAATGTAAAGCAAGCGCACACACCTTCAACGGAAGGTGTGTGCGCTTTTACTATCGGGTCGGTTCAATGACACCGCAGGCGATCTTGGTACCTGCGTCGCCGGACGGTTGCGAACGGAAATCGTCGGGGTCACTGTGGATGATGACGGTGCGGCCGAGGATATCGGCGACCGAAAAACGGTCGGTCCACGCTTCCATACGTGCGCGGGAACCGCAGCGCATCAGCGGCGGCAGGTCGCCCGCGTGGCGGGGATGGGGCGTGTTTTGCGGGTTGTAGTGCCCTTGGCTTTCGGAGAAGTCGGTGCCGCCGCAGGTGGTGCCGCCGTGAATGTGGAATCCGTAAAATCCCGTTTTACTTGGCGGCAAACCGTCGATATCGGCGACTACCGCCACGCAACGGGCATATTGGTAAAAGGTAACGGCGCCGAACACCGACGGCGCGGTATCACCGCCGCGTATGACCGCGACAGCGGTTGGTCTTAGTTCGTGATGATGCATACGTTCACCTCCTATACAGTATATTCGGTCGGTACGCTTGTGCCACCGTATCATATACTGACAGAGAAGGAGGATTGTGTATGCGAGAGATGCCGTACAAACGCGAGGCGGCGGTGGCATATGCGCGGCGGTGGGCATTTGACCGCAATCGCGCGTACTACAATTTTGACAAGATCGGCGGGGATTGTACCAATTTTGCGTCACAGTGTCTGTATGCGGGGTCGGGAGTGATGAACTATACACCGACGGTGGGGTGGTATTATCGGTCGGTGTCCGACCGTGCCGCCGCGTGGACGGGTGTGGACTATCTGTACCGTTTTTTGACCCGAAACCGCTCGGTTGGTCCGTACGGGCGCGTGGTATCGGCAGATGAGGTACAGGCGGGGGATATCGTGCAATTCGGCAGAGCGGACGGGCATTTTTATCATTCGCCCGTGATCGTTGCGGTAGGGCCGATCATTCTGGTCGCGGCGCATACCGACGACGCGCTCGACCGACCGTTGTCGTCGTACGTGTACGACGTCGCGCGGTTTATTCATATCGACGGGGTGAGGGGTTAATGCTCACGTAATGATTATTGATTTTTTGCAACAAAAGATGTAACATAGACTTACGCAGGTGCGTATAAAAGCGCCTTTATTTTGAGGTGAAGAAAATGGCTGTCGAAGATGTTGTTGCAGTGCGATTGAAAGGGTTATGTGATGAGCGCCGTATCAAATTGAATGAACTCGCGAACATATCGGGTGTGACACCGTCGACGGTGTACAGTCTGATGGATGAGCGGCGGCGTGATGTGTCGGTGGTGACGGTTAAGAAACTCTGTGACGGGTTGGATATCACACTCGGCAAGTTCTTTTCGACCCCCGATTTTGATGGATTGGAACAAGAAATTCAATAAGTGAGAAAATGACCGCTGCGGCGGTCATTTTTGTTTAAAAAACTTTGTAAAACGTATTGAAAAGTACAGATCGATTTGGTAAGATGAAGGCAACAAACCAAAACCGAACGGGGGAAAGTAAAATGGCAAAACGAATCTTGTTTCAGGGTGACTCCATCACCGATTGCGGTCGCGATCGCAACAACTTTTACGAGATGGGTAGGGGATATCCGTTGCTGGTCAAAGCAGCACAGGGTGTGGACCGCCCGAACGAATACGAATATGTCAACCGCGGGATCGGCGGTAACCGTATCGTGGACGTGTATGCGCGGATCAAGGCGGATATCATCAATCTTTCACCCGATTATATGAGTATGTATATCGGTGTCAACGACGTGTGGCACGAGATCGGTTCGCAAAACGGGGTGGATACCGCGAAGTTTGAGCGGATCTACACGATGATGCTGGAAGAAATCAAAGCCGCGTTGCCGGATATCAAGATGTTTTTGATCGCGCCGTTCGTGCTGGAAGGCGTGGCGACCCGTTCGGACGAGAACGTTCCCGATCGTTTGGAACGATTACAAACGGGTGTGGCGGAAAAGATCAATGCGGTGAAACGGGTTGCCGAAACGTTCGGGTTACCGTGTCTTGAACTGCAACCGTTGTTTGACGAGGCGTGTAAAGTTGCGCCGCCCGAACATTGGTCGGGTGACGGCGTTCATCCCACCCCTGCGGGTCACGAACTGATCAAACGCGAATGGCTGAAGTTGTTTGACCGATTGGAGAAATAAGATGTTAAATGCACAATGGATCACCAAAAACGGCGGTGTGAAGGATAACTGTCCGCTCTTTTTGCGTGAGTTTACGGTGACGAGACCGCTGAAAAGCGCGACGTTACGCGCGTCGGCGCGCGGCGTGTATGTGGCTACGTTGAACGGCGAACGGGTGGGCAATTTCGTGATGGCACCCGGTTGGACGTCGTACTATTATCGCATCCAGTATCAGACCTACGATGTGACCGCACAGGTCAAAGAGGACAACCGACTGACCATACAACTGGCGGGCGGTTGGTATCGGCGGTCGACCTTTTCGCGTTTTGCGGTGATTGCCGAGTTGTGTTTACAATATGAAGACGGTACCGAAGAGATCATCGGCACCGATGAAAACTGGCTTTGCGCGGACAGTGGTTTACTGTACTGTGACAACTTCGGCGGGATCCGCTTTGACGCGCGGGTGGTACCGCAGTTTACCGAACACGCGGCGGTCGCCGTGTACGACGATGACGTTAGGTTGGTGGAACAGATCTCCGAACCTGTGACCGAACAGGAGCGGTTAAAACCGATCGCGGTCATTCATACCCCGAAAGGCGAAACGGTGCTGGATTTCGGGCAAAATATGACGGGAGTGTTGGAGATCACGGTGGACGGTGAGGACGGCGACAACGTCGCATTCTCGTTCGGTGAAGTGCTGGACAAGGACGGCAACTTCTACAACGCGAACTACCGTGCCGCGACGGCATTGTACGATTACACCTGTAAAGCGGGACGGCAGACGTATAAGCCGCAACTGACCTTTTACGGGTTCCGTTACGTGCGGGTGGACAAGTGGCCGTGCGACCTGGATCTCAATCGTTTTACCGCCATCGTGGTACATACCGATATGAAGCGGACGGGTTGGATCGAAACGTCCGACCCGATGCTCAATCAATTGTTCCACAACGTCATCTGGGGACAGAAAAGCAACTATCTCGATCTGCCGACCGATTGTCCGCAACGCGACGAGCGGTACGGTTGGACGGGGGACGCGCAGGTGTTTATCCGTACGGCGGCATACAACTACGACGTGCGGTTGTTCTTTAAAAAGTGGCTCGGGGATATGGCACTCGAACAGACGGTGGAGGGCGCCATCTACAACGTGATCCCGCACCCGTATCCCGACTGGCTGGGATTCAGTCCCATGTGGGGGGATGCGGTGACTATCTGTCCGTGGCAGTTGTATCTGACCTACAAGGACGTGGACACCTTACGCATGATGTATAAGCCGATGACGCGGTGGGTATCGTTCATCGAAGAACGGTTGGACTGGTGGCTTTCCCGTTCAAATTACGGCGATTGGCTGGAACTGAAATGTCCCGAAGGGGCGAAAAAAGGCGATACCCGCGACCGTATGCTTGCGTATGCGTTTTACGCCCATTCGCTGGAACTCGTTTGCAAGGCGGGTCGTGTACTCGGCGAGGACGTGACGCGGTACGAGCGGTGGTTTGAGGCGGCGAAACGCGGGTTTCAGGCGGAGTACGACGACCAATTCCGCACCCAGGGCGAGTATGCGGTGGCACTGTATTTTGATCTGGTCAAAGATCGCAAGGCGGTTGCGACGGCACTCGTACAAATGATCCACGACGACGGGGATAAACTGCAGACGGGATTTGTGGGAACACCGTATCTGTTGCACGTATTGGCGCAAAACGGGTACGTGGAACTCGCGTACACCCTGCTTCTGCGCACCGAGTATCCGTCGTGGTTATATCCCATCACCAAAGGCGCGACTACCATGTGGGAGCATTGGGACGGGATCAAGCCGAACGGGGAGATGTGGTCGGACGAGATGAATTCGTTCAACCATTACGCGTACGGTGCGGTGGCGGATTTTATGTATGAAGTGTGCGGCGGGATCAAGCCGATGGAAGCGTTTGCAGGATTTGAGAGGGTGCGGTTCGAGCCGATGCCCGATGACCGACTGGAACGGTTCGGTGCGGTATTTGACTCGCTGCACGGACGCATTGAGTCACGGTGGTGGCACGAGGACGGACGGGTACGGTATGAGATCGTCACCCCCGTCGAGGCGGTCGCGGTGATCGACGGTGTGACCCATACGCTGACGGCAGGTACCCATCAATTTTAAACAAAAAGAACACTCACGCGCGTGAGTGTTCTTTTTGTTATTACTCTTTTGCTTCGCCGAGCGTGACCTCGACGGTAAAACTTTGAACCTGACGGTTTTGCGAACGGAGCAGGGTGAGGGTGACGGTGTCACCGACCTTGTGTTTCGCAAGGGAGGCGCGCAGGGTGGCATAGTCCTTCACCGTTTCATCGTCTACTTTGACGATGAGGTCGCCGACTTTAGCGTCGGTATTTTTGAGGGCGGAGGTGTCCAAGATCTCGCGGATGAGGAAGCCTTGATAGGTGCGGTCACTGTAAGTCTGACCGGTGATGCCGAGCGAAACGCGGCCGGTCACGTAACCGTTTTGAATGAGGTCGTTGATGATGGTCTTGGCTTCGTTGATCGGAATGGAGAAACCGAGTCCCTCGTATTCGGTGGAAGCGATCTTTGCGGAGTTGACCGCGACCACCTGACCCGCCGCGTTGAACAACGGACCGCCCGAGTTGCCGGGGTTGATGGCGGCATCGGTCTGAAGACATTGGATCGCGTAGCCGGTATCTTCGTATACGTCACGCGCGAGACCCGAAATGATGCCTTGCGACGCGGAGAAACCGAGTCCGCCCGCGTTACCGAGCGCGACCACTTTATCACCCAACTGCAGGGTGGTGGAGTCGCCGAAGGTGGCGGGTTGCAGGTCGGTGGCATCTACTTTGATGACCGCGAGGTCGGTGGACGAGTCGGCGCCGACGACGGTTGCCCGTTCATAGACTGTGCCGTTGTAGAGTTTCACGTCGATACGGGGGTATTGTTCGTTGGTGTCCTCGTTTACGACGCAGTGCCAGTTGGTGATGATGTAGCCGTCCGCCGACATCACAATACCGGTGGCGGAGCCGCTTTCCACTTCGGTGGATTGGCTCTCGCCGAAACCAAAACTGTTGGTATACGAGGTGTAGATGGTGAGCAACACGGTACTGTCAATGTTGTTCTTGACGATGTCCCGCGTACTGAGTCCCTGCGTATCCTCGTCCAGTTCGGTGATCTCGAGGGACGGGGTGTTGGCGGATTGGTTACCGGTGGTCGTGGTGGTTTGCGAACCGCCGCCGATCGGCAGATCCTGGTTTGACAGTACCAGCAACACCGACAGACCCGCAATGATCGCGACGCAAATGACCGCGATGATCCCGATCGCCACGCCGTTTTTATTTTTTCGCGGCGGAGGCGGAGGCGGCATCGACGCCCACCCGTACGGGTTGTACGACGAGGGCGGCGTATATGCCGGATGATCGGGGTTTCGGGGCGGTTCGGTGGGTTGTTGCGGTTCGGTGGGCTGTTCCGGTGGGGTATTCGGTTGTTCGGGGGATTGGTCGTTAAAATAATTGAAGGGATCCATAGTTATCCGCCTTTCCTGTAGGGTACGTCTATATTGTAAAAGAGAATTGTGTTGATTTGTTGAACATTTGTGATAGATTGTGTGAAATATCACGGTGTATCGGGGATCCAGAAGACGAATTCGCAATATTCGTGTTCCGCTGAGCGCACGGTGATCTCGCCGCCGTGCAGGTCGATGATGCATTTGACAAGATACAGACCCAGACCGGTACCCGTTTTATCGATGCCGCGCGAACGGTCGCTCTTGTAAAACCGTTCGAAGATGTGCGGCAGTTCGGTGGCGGGGATGCCGTCGCCCGTATTGCGGATGATACAGAAGACGCGACCGTTCTGACGGTTCATTCTGAACGACACGGTGCCGCCTTCATTGGTAAATTTTACGGCATTTTCCACCAAATTATACACCGCTTGTTGCAGAAGATCGTAGTCACCGCTGACCGGCAGGGGTTCGACCTCTTCCAACCCGTCGATGGACAGTCGTTTTTGTTCGATGGGTTGTTCAAAGGTGAGCAGGGAAGAGGCGATGATCTCGGTCAGGTCAAAGGTGGTGGGGTGTAAGGTAAGTTGACCGCTTTCGATACGGGAGAGGTCGAGCATCGCGCGGACCAGTCGGGACAGACGCTTGATCTCGTCCGACACGATCTGCAGGTAATGGTCGTGTTTTTCAGGGGGGACGGTGCCGTCCAATATCCCGTCCACAAAGCCCGCGATGGTGGTCATCGGGGTCTTGAGTTCGTGGGACACGTTGGCAACGAAATTGCGACGGGTATCTTCTTCGGACGAGAGGGCGATCGCCATACCGTTGAGCGCGGCGGCGAGTTCGGCGACCTCGTCTTGTCCTTTCGCTTGGATGCGGTAGGAGAAGTTGCCTTTACTGAACTGTCGGGTCGCGATCGCCATTTGTTTGAGTGGACGGACCAGACGGTAGGTGAAAACGTATAGTACCACGAAGACGACCATCAATACCGCTAAACCGCAGATCAAGGATACGCGCAGGTTGTCCAGTATATATTCCTGCATATCGTCGGCGGGCGCGGATACCAATACGTAGCCCATTGCGCGACCGTCTTTTACGAGCGGGACACCGACCGTATAGTGGCTGTCGGCATACAGGTTGCCGAGTTTGCCGACGGTGAAGAGTTCGTTGTCGTGCAGAGAGGCTTGTACCGTGTCGGGTAACACGTTACCGCGGTGGATGCAGGGCGGTTGTTCCGAGCAAAGCAGGATGTGAAAGGCTTTATCGGTGACGAGGATCTGTTCACCGGCAACGTTTGCCAGATGGTGGATCGCAGGAGAAAGGGTATCGGGCAGGTAGTAGTTGTCGGAAGAGGCTTGCACGGCGTTGTCGGATAAAAACTGTGCGACCGTTTCGGCATTCTGGGTGAGCATTTCGCGTTTATCCGACACCCAGTACCGACCGCCGACCACCGCTTGGACGATGGCGGTGAGCAGCAGTGCGCCGAGCACCAGCAGCGAAACGATCGAGAAGTATTTGAGGAAGATGTTTTTAAACATGGGGTGTTTTGACCTCGAATTTATAGCCGACGCCCCATACGGTCTTTAACGACCATTCCTCGGATACCCCTTCCAATTTTTCGCGCAGTCGTTTGATGTGCACGTCTACCGTGCGGCTGTCACCGTAGTATTCGAAGCCCCATACCTCGTCGAGCAACTGGTCACGGGTGTATACGCGGTTGGGGTTACTTGCCAGATGGTAGATGAGTTCCATTTCTTTGGGTGGGGTATCGATCTGACGGTCGTTTACCCGCAACTCATAGTTTTCCATATTGATGTACAGTTTATCAAACGATACCGCTTTGACCTTTTGTTTTTCCTGTACACCGCAACGGCGCAACACCGCTTTTACGCGGGCGATCACTTCTTTGGCTTCGAACGGTTTGACGATATAGTCGTCGGCACCGAGTTCTAACCCTAACACCTTGTCGAACAATTCGCCTTTGGCGGTGATCATAATGATGGGACATTGTGAGGTCTTGCGGATGCGGCGGCAGACCTGCCACCCGTCCAGGTGCGGCATCATCACGTCCAACAATATAAGATCGGGTTTATCGTTTTCGAAACGCGTGAGCGCTTCCTCGCCGTTTAAGGCAATGAGCGGGGTGAACCCTTCTTTTCCGAGATATAAGCGTAACAGTTCGCAGATGTTGCTGTCATCGTCTGCGACCAAGATCTTGATAGATTCCATATAACTGACCTCCCTACCTTGTTCTGTTGCACTATCAGTTTACCAATTTTTGCGGTGTCGTTTATGAACAGTCTTTTAACTTATTATAAGGAAAAGATGTCGGTTCGTCAAGAAAAAGGGTGATGAACGAGTATATTACTCGTTCATCGCCCTTTTTGATTATTCGCCGTAGAGGTGTTTGTGCAGGTTCAGTACCGTCTGGCGGGGATCCAGCAATTGCAGACCGCTGCCTCCGTTGATGTACGTACCTTTATACTGTCCCGATTCGGGAACATGGTAGTTCATATCCAGCGTATAGGAAATATAGGAAAGTGCGTTGGTGGCGAAACCGACGAATTCGTTCGACGACATATTGGTCTGGATGGCGGGGAGTACGGTATACACCACGTCGAGCAGTTGCGTGTAGGACATCGTTTTGGCTTTTTCGATGCACAGGTTGACCACATTGCGTTGCCGTTCGGTACGCTTAAAGTCGCTGTCGATCTTACGGATACGCGAGTATTGGAGTACCTGCACACCGGTCAGGTGATGCACACCCGGTTCGCCTTGCAGAGGAATGAAGGGGTCAAACTCATAGTCTTCGTCGGGGACGCAACTGGCATCGGGAATATGCTGCATTTCCTTGGCGGTCAACTTGATGTCCAGACCACCCATTGCGTCGATGATGGTGGGCAACACGTTGAAGTTGACGATGATATAATCGTCCAGCGACAGGCGGAAGTTTTGCGCAATGGTCTTTTTAAGTAACGGGAACCGACCGTAAGCATAGGCGGTATTGAGTTTGCAAATATCGTCCTTACCGTCTTTATCTTTATCACGACCGGGGATGGTGACCCACGTATCGCGCATCAACGAAACCAGTCGGATGGTTTTGTCATTGTCGTTGATGGAGAGGATCATCATCGCGTCCGAACGACCGGAGAAGGTGGATCCGTCTACGCCCAGCAACAGGATGTTGCGGACACCCTTTTCGTTGCCGCGCAACGGAATGTCCGCGACCGACGAGTCGATGGTAGCATCGAACGGGTCGGTGTAGGTGACGTCCTCGTCGTTCGGGTCGGCGGGAAGGGTGGCATTGGGATCGTAATCGTGGTTGGAATTATCAAAATTGATGAGACTGAGCATATGCATACCGATCGAGGATATGACGATACACACCACACCGACGAGTGCCATCACCGACGAGCCGATGGTCGCCCACATACGTGTTTTTTTGGAATACCGATGTTCGGGAATTGCTTTGACGGAAGACGAAGCGGAAGATTGCCGTTTCATCGCCGCACCTCCTTTTTTTAAAGCAGAAATTACGTGTTTTGTGCGAGATGGTCGCGCCACATGGGATAATATTTACTGTAAAAGTGAACGCCGTCGCTGGTGTATTTGGGATCGGTCATTCCCGTTTCGTCGTCGAATACGGGGTTGAGGTCCACAAAAGTCGCGCCCGTTTCGTCGGCGAGTACTTTCAATTTCTCGTTTAATTGGTTGATGCGCACGTTGGTGATACCCGATTTGGGTTTTTCACCTTTTTTGGCAACGTGCATGGTGGATTGCAGGATGATGGTCGCGTTCGGTTGGGTCTGTTTGACCGTGTCCAGCAACGAGCGGAATTTGCCTGCCACCGTGTCGAGGTTATACCCGATCTCGTTGATGCCGAGCATAATATACACCTTTTCGTATTGCTTTTTGCCAAGCAACTGCGCGAGCGTTACCTTGCCGACGTTTTCGACCGATACCGTTTCTTTCTGTACCGAGAACGAACTCAGACTGGTCTTGGCAAAGAAATCCGCGCCGGTGATCCGCCCGTACATCGAAAGACCGTGGGTACGCGAGTCACCGATGAACAAACAGTTGTCAAACGTTGACGGTGCCGTCGTGGTGGTTGTGGTTACGACGGGTGTGGTCGTGGTGGTTACGGCGGTCGTGGTGGTCAACCCGTCGACAGGGGGGACCGTTTCGGTCGGTTGCGTCGCGGTGGTCGTTGCGACGGTCGAGGTCGTCGTAGTTGTCGTAGTTGTTGTGGTTGTCGTTGTAGTGGTCGTCGTGGTTGCGACCGTTGTGGTGGTCGGTTCGGTGGTGGTCGTTGTCTTGTCGATCGCGTCTTTGACGGTACAACTGACTGTTACCACCACACAGGATGCGACCAGTAACAACAAGAACAGGTAGTGCTTGATAAATTTCATACGTTTACCCTCATATCTAAAAAATCACATCAGAAACGGAAATACAAGAACGGGTCGTTAAGCCCGATGTAAAGGCAATAGACCGAACCCCAGAAGATGGCAAGTAACAGGAAGGCACCGACGACGGTATCTTTCAAACGGTAGTAGGCGCGAAGCGGCAGGTCGGTGCAGAATAAGCCGCCTATCAATAACAGTATACCATACGTTTTGCCGTGTATCAAATAATCGTTGGGAAGAATGTTTCCTTCCACGCTCGGCAGGAAGGGGAACAACCGTGAGAAGTAGACGCCGATCTGCGAAAAGTCGGTGACCGCGAACAACACCCAAGTGAGGGGGATCACAAACAGCAGGTAGGCATGACCGAGCAGGGGGAACTTGTTGAGCCATTTGCCGTACACGAATTTTTCGAGGAAGATGAGCAGGAATAACACGGCACCCCACAGCGCAAAGTTCCAGGACGCGCCGTGCCACAGACCGGTAAACACCCACACGACCGCGAGGTTGAACACGGTGCGCATCCCGCCTTTGCGGTTACCGCCGAGCGGGATATACACGTATTCACGGAACCACGTGCCGAGCGTGATGTGCCAACGTCGCCAGAATTCGGTGACGCTTTTGCTGACGTACGGGTGGTCAAAGTTATCGGGGAAGGTAAAGCCGAGCATTTTACCGAGACCGATCGCCATCAGGGAATACCCGTAAAAATCAAAATACAGTTGCATACTGTACGCGATGATACCCATCCACGCAAGCGGGGTGGACAAACTTTCGTAGCCGATGACACCCACGTCGTGCCACAGACCGCCGATGCGGTTGGCGAGCAACACCTTGAAGCCTAAACCCAACGTGAAATCTTTTAAACCGTCGTCAATGTGGATCAGACGGGGACGTTGTTCCTTTAACTGATACGCTACCGAAGCGTAGGTGACGATGGGACCCGCGATGAGTTGCGGGAACATCATCAGATACGCGCCCAACCGAATGAGCGACCGTTCGGCGGGAACGGTGGTACGGTACACGTCGGCAATGTAGGATACGATCTGGAAGGTGTAAAAACTGATGCCGATGGGCAAGATAAGATCGAGCACCGGCAGGTCGACGGGACAGGACGGCCAGAAACGGTCGAGCAGTGACTGCGCCGACGAAAACAGAAAATCGGCATATTTGAAGACGATCAGCCAACCGAAGTCGTAGACAAGACCGACCACCAGCCAAAATTTGCGGGTACGTGGGTTACCGTCGATGAGCAGACCGATGATCCAGTTGACCACCACCGACCCCACGATCAGCAGGATGTACAGCGGTTGTTCCCACGCGCCGTACGCGTAGAACACGATGCTGCCTAAAAAGAGAATGCCT
This sequence comes from uncultured Eubacteriales bacterium, assembly GCA_964433065.1. Taxonomy (GTDB): domain Bacteria; phylum Bacillota; class Clostridia; order Oscillospirales; family Acutalibacteraceae; genus RGIG3009. Next base: position 39,506 of record CAYSPZ010000005.1, read on the forward strand.
TTTCGCAACCGCGGAGGCGACAGGTAGAATACCAGCAGAAACAACGGCAAAAACACGAATAGGAACGGAATACTGCTGAAAACCACCGACGATACCTCCTTTTTGGAATTTTGGTTGCCAAACGGCAGAAGTTGTGGTACAATACAGAAAACTATGTGAAAGAGAGGGATACCGATGGCAAAACGCGCACTCGGCATTGTGGGCGGTATGGGCCCGCTTGCTACATTGGATCTGTTCGGTAAGATTCTTGTGCATACCGATGCAAAGAGCGACGCCGAGCATATCCGCATCTATATGGACTGCCATACCGGTATTCCCGACCGCACCAAAGCCATTTTACAGGGCGGAGAGTCGCCGGTACCGTACATCGTCGAATCGGCGGTGAAACTTTCGCAGATCGGCGCTCAGTTGCTGCTTATCCCGTGTAACACGTCGCACTACTACTACGACGAGATCTGTGCGCAGTCGCCCGTTCCCGTCCTCAATATGGTGGAGGAAACGGCAAAAGCGTTGCACCGTGACGGGGTGACGCGGGTGGGATTGCTCGCCACCGAAGGCACCTGTCGTTCGGGGGTGTACCAGACCAAATTAAAGCAGTACGGTATCGACACCGTTTGTCCCGATGAAAGAGAAGGTCAGGTCGTGATGGACCTGATCTACAACGGGGTGAAAGCCGATGCGAAAACCTTTGATACCGAACCGATGGAACGGTTGCTCGCCCGTTTGCACGAACAGGGGGTAGAGCGCATCGTGCTGGGTTGCACCGAACTGCCCATCGGGTTTGACCGCTACGGCTTGTCCCGTGAAGGGACGGCGGACCCTGCGGATATTTTGGCGCAGGCGGCGGTCACGGCGGCGGGATATCCGCTTCGTATTATATAAGATATCATAGAACAAAGCAAAAGAAAAGACCTAAATTGTTACAAAACCGATTTTTTTTACAAAGACACCCCGTTTTCGACAGAAAACGGGGTGTTATCATTTGGATTGTCGACGGGCGGATCGCGCGGCGGCGATGCGGTTGTAAACCCACACCCCGAGCAGACTGACAGCACCGGTGACGGCGAACAACAACACGGCTTGTCCGTATTTTTGTTCCTGTATCAGGTCACCGCCGAAGGTGGAGGAGATGACCGACGGGATACGGGCGATCAGTGAGAGAATGAGAAATTCGGATAATTGGATCCGCGTCAGTCCCGCAAAGTAGGTGAACAGGTCTTTGGGGGTGCCGGGGATAAAAAACAACAGAAAAATGAGTCGTTTGAGTTTGCGCTCGTTGTTGATAAATTTCAGACGATCGATGTTTTCGCGGGGGATGAACAGTTCCACCACCCGTACCCCGAACCGTTTGACGATGACGAAGATGAGTGACGATGCGACAGCCACTCCGACAAGGCACAGGATGGTACCTTCCAGCGCACCGAACGCATAGCCGAGCCCGATCTCCACCAGTTCACCGGGAATGAGCGAGATGAACACTTGCAAGATCTGGATACCGAGTGCGACCAGCCAACCCGTCCATCCGTAACCGTCCACGAAATCCTTGAACGCTTGCGGGTCGCCTTTGAATTCCCCGATCCAGCGGGAAAAGAACCAGGTCAACCACGCGGCAAGTGCCGCGACGACGGTCAGCGAAACGACCGCGACGATCCGTCGCCGTTTGAGATAGGCGGCATCGTTTTTCGGTTGTTGTTCGGTCGGTTGCATCGGTCGCACCCCCTTTTGTCGAATGTTGTCAGTTTCAGTATATCCGCCGCACCGAGAGAATTCAAGTCCTGTTTGTAAAAAATATTTGCACTATACGACGATATCTGTTATACTGTATCTGTATAACTATGAAATGACGTAGAAATGAAGGGATTACACCATGATTCACGTGACCTTACTGACCCATACGCCGATGCCCGAACACACGGTTGCCTGTGCGGCGCGGCTTTGTTATTCCCCCGCGACCATCGACGATATTGCCGAAAAAATGACCGAGGAAAAGACCGCGTCGTTTGTGGATATGTTGTCCGAGATCGGTCACGAAAGTCCCATCGAACACGCTTCCTTCACCTTCGGTATTGAAGGGGTGTCCCGTTCGTTGCTCGCGCAGATCACCCGCCACCGTATGGCATCCTTCAGTGTACAGAGTCAACGGTACGTGGCGGAACACGCGTTTGAATACGTGTTACCCCCCGAAATTGCGGATATTCCCGAAGCGAAAGCGTTGTATGAACAGGCGATGGCGCAGGATCAACAACAGTATGAGCAACTGACCGCCATTTTAAAAGAAAAACATCTCGCGACCTGCCTTGAAAAGGGAATGGACGAGAAGACTGCCGCGCGCACCGCGGAAAAGATGGCGATCGAGGATGCGCGGTTCGTGTTGCCGAACGCGTGTACGACCAAGATGGTGGTGACGATGAACGCGAGGAGTCTGATGAACTTCTTCCGTCATCGTTGTTGTAACCGCGCGCAGTGGGAGATCCGTGAACTGGCGCGGCAGATGTTGGTGCTTTGCGTACAGGCGGCACCGCACTTATTCAAAAATGCGGGTCCCGCGTGTGTGGCGGGTGCTTGTCCCGAAGGGAAAATGACCTGCGGCAAGATCAAAGAAATGCGCGAGATGTACGCACAGATCAAGGAGGATGCCGCGAAATGAGCCGTCTTATCGTACTGGACGGGTTGGACGGCAGCGGGAAATCCACGCAACTCGACCGTTTGAACGGGTATTTTGCCGAAAAGGGTATACACTATCAGCAGATCAGTTTTCCCGATTACGCGCAACCGTCTTCCGCGTTGGTTACGATGTACTTGAACGGGGAATTCGGCGGCAGTGCCGACGCGGTGAACGCGTATGCGGCATCGTCGTTTTACGCGGTGGATCGGTATGCCAGTTATCAGAAATTCTGGCGCGACGCGTACGAGGCGGATACCCTCATTTTAGCGGCGCGGTATACCACCTCCAACGCCATTCACCAGATGGGAAAACTGCCGAAAGACGAGTGGGACAACTACCTTGCGTGGTTGTGCGAATACGAATATGAAAAATTGGGGTTACCCCGTCCCGATACGGTGTTATTCCTCGA
>CAYSPZ010000006.1:0-38211 GCA_964433065.1 uncultured Eubacteriales bacterium
GCTACCGTGGCTCAGCAGGTAGAGCAGCTCACTCGTAATGAGCAGGTCGTCCGTTCGAATCGGATCGGTAGCTCCAAAAATAAAAGGACTGCGAAAGCAGTCCTTTTATTTTTGTGTTTGTGTCCGCAGGGCGCAACCTCGTTTTGCGGTGAAACCGCAAACATCCTTTGACCGACAGGTCAACATCGTTCCGCTTTGGCGGACACAAAATGGTGTTATGCCTTGCGGCATAAACGAAGTTGCGATAAAAAGCAAACGATGTGACGCTTTGCGTCAACGATGTTGCACTTCGTGCAAATATGTGATATACTTTTTACGAAAAAGGGGGCTTCCTATGAAGATACTGGTCGGACTGAGCGGCGGTGTGGACAGTACCGCCGCGGCAGTACTGTTACAAGAACAGGGTCACACGGTCGGCGGTGTTCATCTGCATTTATGCGGTGACGGCGCGGCGGCGCGCGATGCACAGGCGGTCGCCGAGCAGTTGCACATTCCCTTTACCGTGCTTGACCGACGCGATCTGTTCCGCCGCGAAGTGATCCAAGCGTTTGGTGACTCGTACGTGCGCGGCGATACCCCCAACCCCTGTATCGTGTGCAATCGCCGTATCAAGTTCGGAACGATGCTCGATTGGGCGCTCGAAAACGGATATGACGCGGTCGCGACGGGACATTACGCCCGCGTGGTACAACAAGACGGACGCTTTGTGGTGAAAAAAGCACAAGATCCGACGAAGGACCAGAGTTACGTACTGTACTCCCTTACCCAACATCAACTCGCGCATGCGGTAATGCCACTGTCGTCCTATACCAAAACGCAGTTGCGACAGATGGTGGAGGAACGTGGTCTTATCACCGCACATAAGGCGGACAGTCAGGACATCTGTTTCGTCCCCGACGGCGATTACGTGGCATTTTTGGGGCGCGAACTCGGTATTCACGGCGAACGCGGCGCGTTTTTAGATACACAAGGCTGCGTCATCGGTGAACATCGCGGCTCGATCTGTTACACCATCGGACAACGGAAAGGACTCGGTGTGGCATTCGGCGAACCGCGCTTCGTGTTGCGCAAAGATGCGAAGAGCAATACGGTGACACTCGGCACCAACGAGGAATTGTTTACCGACATGGTCACCGCGCGGGATGCCAATTGGATCGCGGTGGACACACTTCGCGAACCGACGCGGGTGACGGTCAAGACCCGTTATAAGCAACAGGAAACGGCGGCGACCGTGACTCCGCTTGACGACGGGCGGTTCCGCGTTCAACTGGATACCCCCGTACGGGCGGTGACCGCAGGACAGGCGATCGTATTGTATCAAGGCGACACGGTGCTCGGCGGCGGAACGATCGAGGGGTGACGAAATGAACAAGACCAAAATAACCGTGATCGTCAGTTTGGCGATAACCGCCATCGTTTCAACGGCGGCACCGTTTGCCATCACACAATTGGATGCGTCGAGGGGCGCAATGGGTTGGTTTTTATTGTTGTTTTTAGCATTCGACCCGCTTTTACTCGCGGCGATCGGTATCGCAAGCGGATTTCAGTTACGAAAACGGTGGTGGTTGCCGCTTGTGTGCGCTTTGTGCATTCCGCTTTTATACAGCATCAGTATGATCGGTTTTGCGGTGGGACTGTTCGCCTATCTGCCGTTATATATGTTGGTCGGCGGGATCCCGATGTTGATCACTCACGGTGTGATCGCATGGCGAAGGAAAAAAGAAAACAGCGTCGACGCGTAGAGTACGGGCGAAAGAAAAAAGCACTTGAGGAAACTCAAGTGCTTTTGTGTTTTAAGATTTTATCCGGAAAGACCGTTGCACCGATCAGGTCTGCAGGGTCAATTTCCAAAGCGTCTGCAATGTTAAAGAAAACGTCCAGTGAGAAAGGGCGAACCAAACCGGGTGCTTCGATGGCGCTGATATGCGAACGACTGACTCCCGATTTTTCGGCGAGTTGTTCTTGTGACATTCCGCGCATTTTTCGTAATGCCGCAATCGCAATACCCAACTGAATGAATCGATCTCGATTTTTAAATTCGATCTCCTTGCCCACGATTTCGCCACCAACCTTTCTGTGTACTATTATACGGTTTTTCGGCATCGATAACCGCACACAGAAAAGAGCGCTTGACTAATATTTAAAGCAAAAGTATAATAAAAGAGCGCTTTGTTGAAATTAGGGTGCAAAACGAGGTGAAGGGGCGTGGAAGAGATATACACGGTTAGTTTTTTCGGTCACCGAAGGGTTGAACAGACGGTAAAGGTGGAAGAACAGATTGAAGAAGTGATATGGCAGATTCTTAAAACAAATACGTTTGTGAATTTTTTAGTGGGTAGAAACGGTGAGTTTGACCAACTGGTTTCTTCAACGATACGGAGAATTCAAAAAGTACAGGAAAATTGTTTTCATACGTTGATCCTGCCGTACAGTACGGCGGAATACCACAATAATGCCGAAAACTTCCACGATTATTATGATCAAGTGGAAATCTGCGACGACAAGGTGTATCCAAAAGCCGCGATTCAAAAGCGAAACCGAGAGATGGTTGAGCGTAGCGATTTTGTGGTGTTTTATGTGACGCGAGAACACGGCGGTGCATATCAAACCTATCAATACGCGAGGAAACAGCAAAAGAAGATCCTTTTGATAAAATGAAAAACGCACTTGAGGAAACTCAAGTGCGTTTGTATTTTCAGCGTGTGTGCGGAGGCAGTTGCGCTAATCCGTAGGCAACACCGCAATCCGCAAGCGGGAGGGTGACAAGATCGGCAATCGCTTGTACCGACGGATCGCCGTCACCCATCACCACACCGACCCCCGCGAACGCGATCATATCGCGGTCGTTGGGACTGTCCCCGAACGCGATGACGTTTTCCTGCGGCAGGTTCAGATGCTCGATCACGCGGCGGATGCCGCTCGATTTACTGCAACCTTTGGGTACGATCTCGTAGTAGGTGGGATGTTCGATGACGTCGCACCCCTCAACTGCCGCAAAAAGCGGCGGAGTAAGCGGGGTACCGTAGACGGTAAACTTACACACCGTTTCATCGGCATAGCGGTCATACCAATCCTCCGCCGATCGAATACGGGGATAGGTGGGAACCACCTTGCTCGACCCGTCCCCGACCAACTGCACCATCGTGCGTTCAGTCTCCATAATCAGGGTGAACGGTGCGTTTTCGAACGCGTGTAACGCGCGGTCGAGGGTGTCGCGGTCGATACAGGTGTGAAACAACACCGTTTCATCGACCGCCACGTCGGTACCCGCGCCGCAGACAAATCCGTCAAACCCGATATCGGTGATCGCGTCGTACAAGTAACCGTGCGAACGACCGGTACACAAAAAGGCATAGTTGCCGTCGCGGCGGAACGCGCGAATGGCATCTACGTCACGCTTTGACGGCGGTTGGTTATTGACGGCGAGGGTGCCGTCCAGATCGAAAAATGCAATATACGGAAGATGAGTTTTCATACTTACACCAAATTGATGAACGGGGTAAATCCCATCATCGCAAGAGCCAATAAACCGAGATAAACAAGAGAAGCGGGCAAACCGCGGAACGCGGCGGGAGTGTCGGGATTGTCCACGCGCGAAACACCTTCGGCGGTGACGGCGCTGACCACCGTAAACCCGACGGCGGCGCCTGCGGCGAGGGCGATCGATTGTCCGAAATTAAGGGACACCTGATGGTTAATGAGCAGACCCACACCGACCACCACCGTGTTAAATGCCGCAAGCGGGAGAAGACGACGAGCGTTGCGGTACCACTTCGATACGAACTTTGAGGTGAGCGATGCCACCAACAGATAGAGCAGAGCGGTTAACACCACCACCACGACGGGGCGGAGCATCCGCGTCAACCACGTGGAGGTCACCAGATGATCCAGCGGATAGAACAACGCGGTGACCGTAACGGTGAAAAACAGGAGCATAATGCCGAATTGAACCAACACGCGGGGACGGCGCACGACGCGGAGCATCAACGACGAACCGAGACCGGTGGTGAGCACCACGTTTTGCATAAACGCGGCGAGTAAAAAATACCAGATCGCAGAGGGTGTCATCATAGCGAGGACACCTCCTCTTTATTGCCGATACGGCGGATAAACTGTTGTATCCATTGCAAAAATGCCGCCATAAACCCGAGCAGAACGTAGCCGATGAACGGGTGTTCGGCTTCGGGGAACCGTGCCTCGTAACCCAGCGGGATATCCCACAAGGTACCGAATGCCGCCATTTCACGCAACGCACCCGCTACGCATAAAACGAGCGCGAAACCGAATGCCGAGCCGACGGCGGATGCCGCCGCGATCGACGGACGTTTCTGGACAGCGGAGTCGCCGATAAAGGTGGAAAACAGCAGGTTGACCGCCATCAACGGTAAAAACAGATAGAGGGCGGCATAGATCTCCGCCGATACCCATTGTTGCAACACAAGTGCCGCCGCGAACAACAGAACCGACGACAGCACGGTATACAGAGCGGGACGAAGCAGTCGCGGAATACGGTTGCCGAACAGGGAGGCGCACAAATTGATCGAGATCAATACCACGGCGGTACATACCGATAAGGCAACGCTGTCTTTGAGGTTGTAGCCGACCGCTAAGATCGGGCAGATACCGGCGGCTTGTACCAATACGATGTTATTGGGGAGAAAGGTGTTCCAGAAAGCCGACAGGCAGGATCTCACGTTCTCGCGATCCATCGATGCTTCACCTCCGATAACCAGTGGGTCAGTTGCCAACACGTACGATCCAGTACGGGAGAGAGCGAGTTGACAAGCAGTACCGCAAAGAATTCACAACATTCAAAGCGTCCGAAATGACGCAACAGCATCACGAGCAGACCTGCCAGTATGCCGTAGACGATACGGGCGAGATAATGACGGGGTGCCGTGACGGGATCACACAGTAAGAACACACCTGTAAACAACAGAAGCCCGGTAAACAGTTCGAGCATCACACTGTCGGCGGCAGGAATATCGGCGCGAGGAAACCGCGCCGCAAACCACGCACAGACGGCAAGATAGGGAACGGTAATGAGAGGAGAGGACGAACCGCGCACGAACAGATACAGTGCGCAAGCGATCAGAATAATGATTCCCGCAGAACCGATGGGTCCCGAAAACGTACCGCTGAGCAACGATATCCAGTTCAGCGATGACCGACCGCTGTTAGCAAGCTGAGCGGCAGGGGACAGGGTGGTGATGACCGATGAGGTATCCAAAAACGGCAGTGTCTGTTGTACCGACGGGTCGGGATAGATAAACAGGCGGGTCGGGAAACAAATAACGCAAAATGCCATTCCCGCCGCCGCAGGGTTGAACACGTTACGACCGGTCCCGCCAAACGGCATTTTGGCAACACCGATGGCAAAACACGCGCCGATCGCCGGAACCCAGAACGGGGTGAGCGGGGACATCATACAGCCAATGAGCGCACCGGTGACCGCGGAAGTACCGTCGATCAGTTGCGGTGCTTTTTTACGGACGATACTGCAAAGCAGTTCGGTCGCGACCGCGGCGAGCATACCCGACAGTACCACGAACGCGGGACGCATACCGTAATGAAGACAGGAAAACGCGACGAGAGGCAGGATACACAACAACACACCGCTCGCTTGATAAAACGGGTGTTCCACGCGACGCAGATGCGGCGCAACAGACGGTTTAAGCATCGGCATCCTCCTTTAGATCGAGCAACAACGGCGCACCGGTATGGGCGGCTTCCTGCACCGCGGCGGACAATTCTAACTGACACGGACACACGTACGAACACGACCCGCATCCGCCGCAATCGGACGGATGCAGTGACGCTAACCGTTCGTATTGCATATTCTGGTAGCGGCGGTAGATCTCAAACGGAAGCAGACCCGACGGACACACCGCCGCGCACCTGCCGCAACCGATACACGCGCGCGAAGGGATCGGCGCGGCTTTTTCGGCGGTAAAGGCGAGAATACAGGTCATACCCGCAAGAACGGGAATATCCTGCGTGAGTGAGGCGATCCCCGTCATACTATCCCCTAAAATGAGATAGGTAGGATCGGCGGTCAGACCGCAACGGCGCAACAGTTCCTGTACCGACGTACCGAACGGAACCAACATATTTTGCGGATTTTTTACCGCGTCACCCGACACGGTGACCACGGTATGCGAATGGGTCGCGCCTACGCGCACGGCGCGGGAAAGCGCCAGACACGCTTGTACACCGACACGGCGCACGGTACCGCCGCGACGGACGGTGTGGACACCGTTTTCTTTACCGCGACGAACCGGTTCACGCAACGGATAGCGCGAATCCGCCTGATAGAAACGGTCTTTTCCCACCCGTAAAGCGATTGAACGGCGACGGGTGACCGACAGACAGGCGGCAATATGATAATGGGACGCGCCGACACAACCGGCAACCAGCGAAAGACCGTCCAACACCTCTTCGGCATGACTGCGCAAGGTCGCCCAACCCGCCGAACCGTAGGGTTGCACTTCCACCGCGTCGGCAACCACGAAATCGGAACCTTGTTCGTGCCATTCACGCAGTTTTAACATAAGCGGAATACCGTCCAACTCGTCGATAACACCGGCGAGTTCGGCACTTTCCAGTATACTCTCGCTGGTAACGACACCGCCATCCGGCGCAACGGTGGGAGATTCGGTTTCTTGTAAACAGTCGATGACCGCGCAGTGCAGGTCTCCGTATACGGGATGAAACAGATCGCGTTCACCGCTGACCATGCCGGTAACGCTCGAACGAACGGCGGAAAACGGTTCGCCGTCTACTTCGGACAGAGGGGTACCCTGTCGGACGGTATCGTAAAGCGACACGCGCGTGTGAACGGGCGCGTCGGTGGGATAAGCGTAGGGTAGGACGATCTGTTGGATGTCGGTGAGTTCGGCGGTGGGTAACAACATCGCCGGTTTTTTCTCGAACGGGAGGACGATCCCTTTTCGCAGAAACATCGATACACCTCAATTCTAAACTCAAATATCCAAAATTTAACCTCTTGCCAACCGCTTGTCTTGCTAATATGATGGAATAAAGGGGGCGATGCCCATGAAGATCGAGCCGATCGACGGCAAGAGCGTAAAAGTTTGGATGACACAACACGACATGTACGGATGGGGGTTGTGTTTTCACGATATGAACGGTCGCGACCGCGCCACAAACGCGGCGGTGACCAAGTTACTCACGGTCATGCAAAAACAGGTGGGAATACGGTTTAAAGGCGCGGTGACGGTGGAAGCGGTACAGACCGATGACGGGTGTGTACTGTTATTCACATCACACGAGCGGACGGTGTTATCCGACCGCCCATTACCGCAGATCTACGCGATCGCGTCGACAGACGGGTTACTCGCCATGCGAATACCGCTGTCCCGCTTAGCCGAATTACCCGCCGCATCGTTATACGAATGGGGGGACGGGTACCGTTTGGTTGTGTACCCGACCGAACGGTCCCACCGCCTTCGGGTGTTCGCGGAATTTTGCGAACGGGTGGGGGAAGGTGCCGCATCGGCGGCATTCGTGGACGAGTACGGGGTAGCGATCACGGTTGGCAATGCTCTCCATCGGCTGTGTGAAGGGATTGGATCTCCTTAACCAGTGCCGCCGCATCGGGCGCGTTGAACAACGCACTGCCCACCACCGCGATATCCGCACCTGCTGCGGCGCATAACGGAGCGGTCGCGGAAGCAACGCCGCCGTCTACCTGAATGGTGACCGCAAGACCTCTTCGATCGATCTCACGGCGAATGGCGGCAACCTTCGGCATCATATCCGCCATAAACTTCTGACCGCCGAAACCGGGTTCCACCGTCATGACCAACACCATATCGATGAGATCGAGATAGGGGAATACCGCTTCGGCAGGGGTTTTCGGTTTCAAAGTGAGTGCCGCTTTTTTGCCTTTGCGGCGAATAGCGGCGATGGTCTCCTCGATGGGAGAATCACATTCCAGATGGAAGTTGATAAGATCGGCACCCGCATCGGCAAACGCGTCGATCAGACGATCGGGATATTGCATCATCAGGTGTACGTCGAAAAACTGATCGGTACACGGACGCATACGGGCAATAACGGGCGGACCGAAACTCAAATTCGGCACGAACACACCGTCCATCACGTCAATGTGTACCATATCGGCACCCGAATTACGAACGAATTGCAATTCTTCGTGCAGATGCGCAAAATCACATGTTAAGATCGAGGGGGAAACCAACATACCTATCTACTCCTTTTGGGAATGTACTGCGTTTATTTTACCTCTTTTTGCGATAATAGTCAAGTGACCCACCTTGCGCACGGCAGGGTGGGTCAATTTGGTATCAGCGGTTATCCACTTTAATTTCACCTTTGACGATGACGAGTTTGATGTTCCACTCGTCGTCCACCACCAACAGGTCGGCATACTTGCCGACCGCGATGGAACCGGTAACATCGTCCACGCGAATGGCGCGGGCGGGGTTGATGGTGGCGGATTTGACTGCCTGTTTCGGGTCGATGCCGAAAGACAGGACGTTTTTCAATTCTTCATATACGTTGGAGGTGGAAGCGGCAATGGTGCCGTCCGCGAGGAGGGCTTTGCCGTCTTTCACGTATACCGTCTGACCGCCGAGATCGTATTCTCCGTCGAGATGACCGGCGGCGCACATCGAGTCACTGATAATAATGGAGTTGTCTTCGCCTACCGCGGCAAACGCGATACGCAACGCGGCGGGATGAATGTGGAACCCGTCGCAGATAAGTTCGGCGCGCACACCTTTTTGACGCGCGTTGTCAAACACCGCACCGACCACACCGGGACTGCGATGGGTCAGACCGCTCTGCGCATTATACAGATGGGTGACGTGACGGGCACCCCATTCGATGGCGGCACACGCCTGATCATAGTCGGCGGCGGTGTGAGCGATCGAAACGGGACAGATGGGTTGGATCTCTTTGATAAAATCTTCCGCACCGTCGCATTCGGGTGCGATATCCACCACCTTGATAAGACCTTCGGCGATATCGTACAAGCGTTTAAATTCCTCTTTATCGGGATTGCGCACGTAAGCGCCGTTCTGCGCGCCCTTTTTGGACATCGCGATGTACGGACCTTCCATGTTGATACCGTGAATGTACGCGCCGCTCACCTTGTCGCGGTTGTCCACCACGTTGCGGAACAACGCGGACAGTTGGTCAAACGACAAGGTCATCGAGGTGGGACAGAACGAGGTCACACCGCGCTTGACAAGACAGGCGGACATGGCTTCCAGCGCTTCAAAAGTGCCTTCGCCCATATCCTTACCGCCGCAACCGTGGATGTGCATATCCACAAGACCGGGCAGAACGGTAAGACCGCTCAGGTCAAGGACGGTATCCGCGTCAGCGGTGGTGTCAACGGCGGTGATATACTCACCGTCGACCGTAATATTTTTCGAAACGACGTCAAAATTTTCGTCGTAGATCTTGGCATTTTTCAGCAACATAGAGATCGATCCTTCCTTATTCCGTCGGAGTGGTGTTGTTTTGGGTAGTCGTGACCGCGCTTTGATCGGCTTCGGGTGCGCCGACGTTGCTTACCCACAAGGTGACCGTTTCGCCGAAATAGATGGGCGAACCGGCGGCGGGGGTGGATTTATCCACAATACCGTATTCCTTGTCGGATACCTGTAACAACATCGATTCTCCGACCTTGAAACCGAGTGCTTCGAGGTACAGACGTGCGTGTTCTTCTTTCCACCCCGACAGATCGGGAACGGTGCGTTCCATAGAACCCGCGCTCAGCGTGACCGAGATGGTGGTACCGCGATCCACCGCGATGCCTGCCGCAGGCGATTGTACCAGTACCGTACCGACTTCGGCTTCGTCAAAACGGTATCCCTCCACCACGATGGTGAGGTTGCCGTCGAGCGGTGTTTCGAGCAACGTTTCCAACAACTTACCTTTCAGATCGGGGGTGGCGATGGTAGCGTTGCCGGTCGGTTTGGTGATGATGATGGTAGAAGTGGTGGGGGGTAGCGTCAGATCACCTTGCGTGGTGGTCGTGGTTGCGGTGGTATTGCTGTTCGGCATATACCCGAGCGCGTGCAACACAAACACCGCCAAGATCGCAAGGCAGGCAAACACCGCCACGAAAATGAGCCACAGATAACTGCGTTTTTTCGCTTTCTTGCGAGGTGTCGTTTTGGGTTTCTCCTCGTCAATAAGAGCGGCAACCGCCGAAGTAGCGGACAGTTCGTCGAGGAACTGTCCCGCCGTCTGGGTACGGTGGTTGGGACTGACGCGCATTGCGCGGTACAGACTTTCTTTGACGTGATCGGGCAACGAATCCACCACGTCGGCGGGCATCATCAATCCGTCGTTACGCTTCGCGCGTACGGTGGCTTCGGGCGGCTGGTTACCGGTGAGGGCAAACAACATCGATGCCGCGATCCCGTATACGTCCGCCGTTTCGGTACAGACGGCATCGGGATCATACTGCTCGGGCGCGGCATAGCCGGTGAGCAGTACCGATTCACATTCGGTGTTGGCGGTATGGGTCTCGGGAATGGAGAAATTCTTAATGCGCAGTGCGCCTTCTTTATCAAGCAAAATGTTTTTCGGGGAGATGCCCAGATGTAACACACCCGCCGCGTGAATGGTGGACAACGCACCGATGAGCGGCAAGAACAGATGCCGTGCCTGTTCGTACGACAACGGTCCTTTTTCGCGGACGAACCGTTCCAGACTCACACCGGTACAGTATTCGCTGATACTGTACGCGGTACCGTTCTCTTCCAAAATATCGAAGCAGGGAACGATGGCGAGGATATCCCGCAACCGCGCGACCGCACGAGCGCAGGACAGGAATTTAAGTTTGTAGTCGTCAAACAGGTGCTTGTTCTCGTCGGTGATCGTCAACAGACCGTTTACAGCACGTTTGCACAAGGTGCGGGGATAGAATTCCCGTACGGTGACGAGGGAGTTATCCTGCGTATCCAGACCGAGATAGACGGCACTATCACCCGCCGTTTCAAGCAATCTGCCGACCAGATACCGATCACCGACGAGGGTGCGTACCCGCATATAGTCAGGCGGATTGATGCCGCTGACCGGATATCCGCAGTGGGGACACTTAGTATCGTCGGGTTGCAGTTCGGACATACAGCCCATACACAGTTGTTTGTCGTTCATCATTCATGACCTCCGATGGATTGTTTGAGTTTGAGCAGACGCACGTCCGCGCCCGCACATACGAGCGGCTGAAACGTGCCGGTGATCCGCGAAGCGATCGCTTCACCGTAACGGTCGGTCAACTCTTTTTGATTGAGATTGGTACTGATGATGGTGGGTTTCCCGTCCAACATCCGACTGTTGATAATATTATACAAAGCCGAAACGTAGAACGGACTTGAAAATTCGGTTCCCACATCGTCCAAAATGAGCAGATCGCAATTACAAAGGGTATCTTCACTGTTCCCCTGCGTCCTGCCGAAATGTTCTTTTTCCACGCGGTGGAGCAGTTTCTGGGTAGGACCGTATACTACCGAATAGCCTTTTTCCATCACCGCACCCGCGATAGCGAGCGACAGATGCGTTTTGCCCACACCGGTAGGACCGCGTAACAGTAAACTGACGTCGTGTCCGTCAAACTCCTCGGCATACGCGCGGCAGTAGGCGATCACTTCACGCATACGAATGCGCGGGGAAATACCCGTCTTCCCTTCGGCGCGGTCACTGTAATACGTAAGATCCAGATCGTCAAACGACGCGGGACGCATCGCCGACAAATCGGACAACGCCTCACAGGAATATTCGCGAAGCAGGGCTTCAAAACACGAGCAACGAGTGCCGTTTGCGTACCCCGTATCCTCACAATGTTTGCAGGTGTACTGCGGTTCAAAGTTGGTAAGCGTTTCGCCGTGTTCGCGTAACAACATCGACATCTCGACCTGTAACGCTAAGTTTTCCGTCTTGATACGGTCGACGGCGGCTTCCACGTCACCGCCGTCCAATACCGCACGGATGACTTTGGATGACGAGAGCGCCATCAGACGTTCGATCTCGCGCAGACGCGGGATATCGTCGATCATACGATCGCGGAACGTAGCGGCACGGGCATTCGCGGTCGAACGACGACGTTCGAGTTCGGCGGCGGCTTTTTCGTACACGTCACGGTTGAATGCCATTACACATCATCCTTTCTCTTTTTCTTGCGGTAGACGGGAACGTACTGTTCCACCATCTGTTCATATTCACTGGGTGCGGCAGGGGGTACGGGTGCTTTTTTACCCGACAACGCGGCGGCTTCTTCCACCGTTTGGATACCCTGCGCGTGCCAGTTCTCCAAAATACCGTTGAGATATCGCATATCAAATTTTCCCGTTTTTTGGGTACAGATGTCGGCGGCGAACCGAAGCAGATCGTCCGACACCTGCCACGCATATACCCATTTTTCCGCCATCGCCGAACGGGCGGCGGTTGCGCCGATGGGGGTGGACAGTTGACAGACCGTCTGTACGTGTAACAACGCTTGTTGACAGTGTTCCAGATAACACAGATGTTGTTCGGCGGCATCGATGGTAAGGATCCCTTGATCCGCCCAATCGAGCGCGATCTTTTCAATATACCGTACCGAGAACCGTTCCGCCTCGGCGGCATAACCGACCACCATCAACAACACCTCGATGGGCAACCCCACCGTGCGGTACAGGTACAAAAATGTTTCCATATCGGTCGGCGCAAGCGGTTTCCCAAGCCGCGCACTGACCGTATCCAGTAAATACGCGAACGCGGGTGTGTTTTCTCCCTCCGCCGCCACCTCGTTGATGGACGGTTTTACGACGGTCGGACGACGAACAGGTGCCGCTTTCGGTTGTTTCGGTTGAACGGGGGTGACGGCGGGCGCGTCGATCTGACATAAGATCCCCGACGACACCCAATACTGCATCGCGTCGATACAGTCGGCGGCGGCATAGCCGACGGCGGCGGCACATGCGTCAGCGTCAAACGACGCGGCGTTTGCGCAAAACCAGAGTAACACTTTGAGTTGCAAGGGCCCCGCCATTTTGAGATGATTCTCCGCTACGGCGGCGGGGATTGCCACGATCTGCGACAAGGCATTGGGGTTCCATTGATAGGTTGCCATCGGCGATACCTCCTTCCTTTTTTCTGAAAAAGCGACACAATGCGATACAATCCTACCCTACATTATATACACGAGAACGGCAGAAACGCAAGAGGGAATTTTCGTTTTGATAAAAACAGAAGAAATTTGTAGTTGATTTTTTCGGCGGAGTGTGATATCGTGGAAAGGACGAAATGCGTCATCAATGTCTGCAAAGGAGGTGCCTTGACCATGGCTTACATTATCAACGACGATTGCATCGTCTGCGGCGCTTGCGCTGAAGATTGCCCCGTAGGTGCCATCTCGGAAGGTGACGGCAAATACGTTATCGATCCGGATGCGTGCATCGATTGCGGCGCTTGTGCCGAATCCTGTCCGGTTTCTGCTCCTCAGGCAGGCTGATAAACGGGATGTTTTGCCGGATGGCCGCGCGGTCATCCGGCATTTTTCTTTACGGGCGGTGTGTATATGCATAGAGAACGGCTACCAAACGGATATACGGTGTGGGTGGACGAGCACTGCACCTTCGGGACCGACGCGTTGGAACTGGCGGCATTTGCGCAGGTATCGCGCGGTGAACGGGTGTGCGATCTCGGCACGGGATGCGGTGTGATGCCGATTCTGTGGCAGACCGACGGGATACAGCCGATGGTCGACGCGGTGGAAGTGTATCCCCCTGCGGTGGTTCTGGCACGGAAAAGCGTGGAAGAAAACGGTCTTTGCGACCGTATTACGATATATTGTGACGATTGGCGGACGGTACCGCTTGAGTGCGGTCGGTACGACCGCGTGGTATGTAATCCGCCGTATTTCTCGGCTGGATCGGGCAAGGTGAGCGATCACCTCGCACGGCGACTTGCCCGTCACGAACAGGACGATACCCTGCCGTCGGTGATAAAGACGGCGGCACGGTTGTTGAGATCGGGCGGTGATTTTTGCTTATGTCACCGCCCCGAACGGGCGGTGGACGTACTTTGCTTATTGCGCGAACACGGACTCGAACCAAAACGGATCGAATGGGTGCGGGCGCGCACCGATCTGCCGCCGTTTTTATTTTTATGTGATGCCGTTAAAGGCGCGAAACCGTCGGTTTCGGTGACGGTAAAGGAGGGTACGGAATGAGCGGAACACTGACGCTGGTGGGAACGCCCATCGGCAATTTGTCGGATTTTTCGCCGCGTGCGATCGCGGCGCTGGAAGCGTGTGATTTTATCGCCGCCGAGGATACCCGTGTGACCCTTACGTTGCTTAACCATTTCGGGATCCGCAAACCCCTTATCAGTTATTTTGAACACAACAAACGCGAACGCGGTGAGGTGATCTGCCGTAAATTGCTGGACGGCGAGAACGCGGTACTGGTGACCGATGCGGGTATGCCCGCCATCTCCGATCCGGGCGAAGCGTTGGTGGCAATGTGCCACGAAAAAGGGATCCCCGTGACGGTGGTACCCGGTCCCAGCGCGGTGGTGACCGCACTCGCGGTATCGGGACTGCCGAGCGGTCGGTTTACGTTCGAAGGATTTTTATCGATGAACCGCCGCAGTCGGCGGGAGCATCTCGATTCGTTGCGCGACGAGCAACGGACGATGATTTTCTACGAAGCACCGCACAAGTTGCTCAGCACCCTCGAAGATATGGCGGGCGTGTTCGGCGACCGAACGATCTGTCTGGTGCGCGAACTGACCAAGATACACGAAGAGATCGTGCATTCCACCCTCGCGGCGGCGGTGGAGAAATACCGCGAAACCCCGCCTCGCGGCGAGTTTGTGTTGATCGTAGAGGGTGCGCAACCCGCAGAGGAAGAACCCGTCACCCCCGAACAAGCGGCACGGATGGCACGGGAGCGAATGGAAAAGGAAGGTCTGTCCGCGTCGATGGCGGCAAAACTGACCGCCGCCGAAACGGGTGTCAAAAAAGGAGACATCTATCGGTTGCTCAGTGAGTGACACTTGACATAGTCGGTAAAATATGGTATTTTGAAAACACAGAGTATCAAGGAGTGATCGTTTTCAAAAGAGCAACGTTCACAGCACAAAAATTTATGCGCACGTGACCCAAGGGGGTTATGTGCGCTTTTTTGTAAAAAAGGGGGGAGTCCGATGGTTCAAGAGGCCGAGGGGCAGATAAGTAAGCATAATCGAAAAATTGTTAAGTGTAAGCAAATTGGACAGTGGTCTATTGAAAAGGAGGACTATTATGAGCAGAAAAGTAGGTAAAATCGGATTATCCATCATAACGATATTTTTGCTTTTATTCCAACCGATGGTTATTGCGGCAACAGATTCTGCCAAAGGAACAACGACGGCTTTGAAGGACAGTGCCAGTCAAGCAGAGATTTTAACAGAAGTTGAGTCTTTACGGGAAGAATCGGTAAAAACTTTTAGAAAAAGCGACGGAGGATATATCGCTGCTATTTATGGTGAGGCAATTCATTATCAAGATGAAAGCGGTGCTTGGAAAGAAATTGACAATACGTTTTTGTCGACTGCTTTAGCAACGACCGAATTGACACGAAAAGGTGTTCAGGCAGAGAGCAGAGCGACCGCAACCGTTCCTTATTACCGAAACACGTCGAATGCCTTCCGAGTAAGCTTGCCGAGTTCAATTGATTCCAGCTCACCAGTTGTGGTCGAACACAAGAATTACGCACTCGGGTTTGCTTTACAAGGAGTGGCTACACAGCCGGCAGTCGTTTCTGCTATATCGGGCAATAGCACAAAAATTTCTGCAACAGAAACCGCCATCCAAAGCAAAGATGGCGTTTTAACCTACGCAAACGTGTTTGCTGATACAAAACTGGTTTACGAGATGCGCGGTAAGAAGTTGAAAGAAAGTTTGGTTTTCAGCAAGCCTCCGACGGAGACATCCTTTACCTTTGATTTCCATTACGAGGATCTGTACCCGCAAGTGCTTGCCTCGGGAGAGGTGCGTTTTTATAATAACAAGACCTTTGCAGGAAATCCGATTTTTGTGGTCGCGGCTCCGTACATGTTTGACTCCGGAGAGGGATATACTAATGATGTAGAAGTAGCGGTGCAAGAATATGAAAAGGGATGCCGGTATACTCTTACGCCCAATTCGAAATGGTTGAATGATCCTAGTCGGGTATATCCTGTAACGCTTGACCCTACGGTGTCTACTTCGTTGACTCAAACGGAAATACACGATAACACCGTGCACGAAAGCGATCCAAACGTCAATTACATTAATGCAGACCGTTTATACGTGGGTTCGGTCGTGTTGAGTTCGGGAACCTTTGAAAGCCGTACTTACATTAAGTTCCCGCGAGTATCGTCAATTCCGACAACGGCGAATATTACAAAAGCTACAATGGTTTTAAGCCATCACAGCAACAACTCATATCAAAGCGGGAATAACAACACCATCCATGTTTATGATTGCGGCACGAATGTTTGGGGAACAAGTAATCTTACATGGAATTCCCAAAGTAATTTTAATTTTTCCACTCTTGCTTGTGCGCGCAAAAGCGATAGCTCCTTTTCGGCGGAGGAATTCGATATAACGCCTCTCGTTTGCCGTTGGTATAGCACAACAGACGCAAACAACGGGTTGGTTGTTATGCCGGAAACGGTACATGCAAACGCGTCTAATCGTACAGCATTTTACAGTAGTGATATCAGTTCATCAATTTCCGCAAAACGACCACATGTTCAAATCGAATATATCCTTACAAACGACGCGGGCGCGACCCCAACAGAACAAACCGTTTATTTTATTAAAAATGTTGGAACAGGAAACTATATGACAATTTTGAACGGGGCGGAAGAGGATCTTCAAAACGTTCATGCAACTACCTATACGGGTACAGGAGCTCAGATGTGGCGAGCAGAAGCCAGCGGAACAAACAACTTTTTATTAAAAGCGTGCGGAGGGGATTTTTCAAAATATTTGGATGTTTATGACGGTAATGTTGACATTTATATGTATGACCCACCGGCACAGTTGTTTACTTTTGTACAGCAAGGAACGAGCGGAACCTTTTATATTAAACTCGAAAACGAGTTTGTTTCGGATGCTGAGTTTATTTCGGAAGATACGAGCGGGAACATTGTGTCAAGCACCTCAAGTTTAGGTAATAGATCTCTTTGGAAGTTCGAAGCAATCTATTCCGTTGCATCCGATCTTTATGTCCCCGCTATCTCAGACGGTTTAATACCGCCTAAATACAAATTGAATGGGCATATGTCGTTTTCGAAGGCGGAAACACTAACGCTTATGAGAAAGTCGTCGGTTCTCCTTTTTAATTGTCATGGCTCCTCGGAAGTCGTACAATGTAACGACGGTTTTTTGTGGCATAATGATATTGCGGCTTTACCCGATGGCGCGCTTTCAAATTTAAAACTGTTAGTGTACGTAGCATGTGAGTGTGGCCTGGGTGGAGAAGAAGCGACAAATATGGTGACCGTGGCTGCTGCAAAAGGTGCCCAAGTTGTGATAGGTTTTCAAGGCTCTCCAACAAATAACGCCGATTTTTGGATGGAGCGATTGATGTGCTATCTTAAGGTGGGAGATACGATTGCCGAGGCGGTATCAAAAGCTACAACTGATGCCAACAACGCATATGCTGGAAGAGTAACACTTCCCAACCTGACAATATGTGGTAATACCAACCAGCGCATAACGCTTTAACGAGGTGATAGTGTGAAAAGGCGGATATTTGCAACTTGCGGATGCTTGCTGATGCTGCTTTGTGCTTGTGTGCCTGTTGACACTTCCGTTCCTACATCTAGTATAGCGGTTACAACAAGTGGAAGTGTCGTCACACCTACGACAGGCAGGGTAACCTCTACTTCGACAATTGTGAACACAACGACAACGATCAAACCAAGCACCGCAACTTCGGTACAAGCACAGAAAAAGCCTCGATTTTTTATGAAAGATTGGTTGGAACTTAGCAAAGAAGAGCAAGCGTTTTTACAGGCATGCCAGCTCGCCGAGGGGGCGTTGGATTTTGACACAAAAACGATGGAACCTAGGTACAAAGAGGGGAAGGGCTTGTACACTATTGGTTATTCGGAATATGTCAGAGGAGATTATCGGTATCAGTTTGTTAACGCAACGGGAGAACCATGGATAATTTCAAACCTGCTTCTCAGTAGACAAAGTTGGGAGAATCCAGGGCCGCCGGAGATGGGGCCGTTAAAAACAGAGGAGGAACTACGGGCGATTGCCACACAACTTGCCAATATGATCTACGATATTCAAATGTATTCGGGAAGAGACGAGCAACGTGGCACTGGCGAAACTTTGTTTGAATTTTACAGATGTTTTAATGAATATCGAACAACCGAAGATATCGTCATAAAGCTGCGTCACGATGGTACAGTTAAGGAAATTAGCAAGAAAAAAATTGGGCTTTTTGAAAAGGTTGAGGTGCCGGTAATCGATGAGCAGAAGTTACAGCAAAAATGTTTTGAAAAAATGAAGATTCAGCTTGCTCAGATAGCTTCCGCGAGAGGGGCTAGATTGTCTTCTGTCACGATTAAAAAGATGTTCGTCGACATCAAAGATGGTAAAGAATGGAATGGATATTATGAACACTCGCCCGAAATTGAAAACGGTCAAATGAGTATACTCGCAGACTGTATTGTGTATTTCTCCGACGGTAGTACCATGCACGTGCAATCAACGGCTTTGCTGGCTAAAGATGTTTTCTCCGACACAAGCGATATAGTAGAATGATAAAAAGGCAAGTCGATGTGTAGTCTCATAGTGAAAGCTTATAGCGAAAGAACAGACGCTCCGTGAGGGGCGTCTGTTCTTTTGAGTAGTGATATTGTGCTTCGCACAGTGATATTCGGCGTACGCCGAGTGATATTCCGTTGCGCGGAGTGGTATTCGCCTTGCGGCGAGTTATAGGGCGACGTATGTCAGGGGGACTGTCAGTATGTCAGGGGGACGGTTCTCTTGACAACTGATTATGTCAGGGGGACGGTTCTCTTGACAACTGATTACCCATTGTGTTAATTGATTGGCTGCTTGCGGAGGGTGGTCAACCGCCCTCCGCGCAGGCGGGTGTCAAAAAGGCGACATTTATCGATTGCTGACCGAATAACAAAGCAAGACGGAATAACCGCAAAAAGATCGCGTATCCCGATCGGGATACGCGATCTTTTTTATTTATGACAGGTGTAACCGTTTACACACTTCTTCCAGCAACAGGGCATTTCCTCGCTTGGTGAGATGCACATTGTCGTACCGCCACTCAGAAACGGGAAACGACCGAAATACATTCGCCGTCTCGATCATCTCCGCACCGCACTCGTGCGAAAGCTCACGCATCACGCGGTTGTACGTTTCTTGATTGTCATCCCACTCCTGTTGCGTCACATAGACTTTTCCGTTTATGGTACCTTCCGGCATAAGTGTCGGCGGAATGGTGAGGGTCACCAACCGACAAAACGGAAACTGCCCCGTGATTTTTTGGAACAGATTTTTAAGATAAAAGCGGTACTCCTCTGCCGAATAAAAGAGCATATCGTTTCCGCCGAAGATCAATATCAAGGTGTCGGGTGAGTAGGCGGCGATCCGTTCCTCGAAATGATAACAGAGAAACTTAGCGGTTCGACTGCCTTGTCCCGTCAGTGCGACCGAAACCGTTTCGGCGCTCACTCCCGCGAGGGTCACCAGCGGTGTATCATCGGCATATTCGAAATCGGATAACACCACCGTGTGAACGGCAAGAGTGTTATCGCACGTGACCTCGACGGGCAATAGGTCGTACCCCTGATAACGGGACGGGTCGCCGTAGGTGTCGACAGCTGTTTTCACGCGCACCCCGTCTACCGTCAGCGAAAACCGACAGTAGTGCTCCGTTCGTTTTTGAAAATAGAGAACCAAGATACCGCTATCCGATTCGACCTGAAAATCAATGCGGTCGTTTACGGGGGTGATGGTTCTTATCTGTTCGCCGAAGATCGCGTCGCGCGGATCGCAATCGCCCGATAACCCCGAAACGGAGGGCTGATTAAAACGCAACTCATCGGCATAGCGAAATTGTGCTGCCTTTGCCAGGAATTTTTCCCGCAACGTAAAACTCCACGAGCCCATACCGATGTGACAATCCCACGCGTTAAATCGCGGTGCGTCATCGTAGTCGTAGCGGCTGACGGATAAGCTGTCACCGGTTATAACGACACTTTTCATAAGTTGCCTCCTCGCTCGGATCGATCGGCAACCGCCTGAACGGTAAGAGTCGTCCGCGTAGCACGAAAAACGTCCGTCATCGGCAAAACGGTATCGGCGCGTTCGGATACCGCATGGTAAAAATCGGTCAGGTAATCCGTTTCGATCGGTTCTTCTTGCAACACAAACGGCGCGGTATGCCCTTTCAGATAATATTCCGCTTTATCATTTCCAAGGGAAAACCGCAACGATCCGTCGGTCCCCCATACCACGAACTGCCAATAATACGGCAACGAAAATTCGATGCCGTCGGGGATCGCATACGACACGTCCGCCAGGATTCCTGCACCGTTTTTGGCGGTTAACATACATTGTGCGCTATCTTGAAAGGCGGGTTCATATGCGGCAAATTTATTCCAACAACGGGCGGCTTCTACGCGATCAACGTCCAGTCCCAACCCGTACGATAATATATCGATTCCGTGAATCGCGATATCGTTGATGACGCCGCCGTGTTTTCCTTTTTCGAAATACCACATCGGCCGTCTGCCGTATTGCAACGGATGTTGACCGCCGAAGTAGACGTTGTTGATCTCACCGAGCGCGCCGCTTTCCACCAGTTTCTTGACCGCGCGGATCTTCGGCTCAAACCGCATCGTGAACATACAACTTACCGTTTTTCCGCTTTCGGCGGCAGTTTGTTCAATGACTTTTAATTCTTCAAGAGAGGTACATAACGGTTTGTCGGCAATGACGTGCTTACCGCTTCTGAGCGCTGCCGCTATCGTGTTGCCGCGCTCACCGTAAACACCGCCTAATGCGACCACGTCCACTGCGGGATCGTGTAATACCTCATTAAGACTCTTATAACAACAGATTACCCCGTTTTGCTCGGCGCGGATACGTGCTTCGGTGTTCGGCTCAAACGCACCGCATACGTGAAAAAGGGGATTGCTCTGCGCTTGTTTATGTAACACGAAAATATGATCGTGCCGTAACCCGACAAAGGCGATATTCAACATACGCATTTTCCTCCTACCATCACGTTGCGGACTCGGAGATGGTCATCCAAGAACACCAGATCCGCATCGTACCCGACGCAAAGAGCCCCTTTCGTCGATAACCCCATCACTTTGGCGGGGACAAGGGTCATCATCTTGACCGCTTCACACAGTTCGACACCCACCTCGTTGACGCAAAAACGGAGCAAACGGTCGGTGGTCGCGATACTCCCTGCAAATGCCGATTCATCGAGCAAATACGCAACGCCGTTTTTCACCTTGCACGGCACCCCGCCGAGTGAAAACTCACCCGCTTCAACACCGCATCCGCACGTGGCGTCGGTTACCAGACAAATCGAATCGCTGTCCTTGATCTTCATCAGCAATCGGAACAATTCTTTCGGAACGTGACATCCATCGCCGATCACCTCTACCGCCATATCGTCGAGCAGATACCCGCACTCGGTGATACCGAGTTTGCGGAATCCTTTTTCACGGGTGATGGTCGAGATACACGAATAAAAATGCGTGATGAGTTTGCACCCGTTACGGTAAGCCGCCATCACATCCTCATACCGCGCATCACTGTGCCCGATCGACGGGACGACCCCGTGTGCGTTAAGCGCCTCTAAAAACGCGTCGGTACCTTCCAACTCGGGCGCAAAACTCCATCGTTTGATGAGATCACCGTACGTAGCCAACAACCGTTCATAGTCTTCTTTTACAGGCGGTGTAATGTGATCGGGATTTTGCGCACCGCATTGGCTTTTGGAAAAATACGGACCCTCCAAATGCACACCGCCGATATGCCCCAACAAATCGTCGCGTCCCCTTGTTTCCCGCAACGCCTCCAACGCCTTGACCGTTTGTTCAAACGAAACCGAAAGAGTGGTGGGAAACAAGGTGGTCGTACCGTGCAGACAATGATAGTTGGCGGCGGCAAGATTTTCCGCCACCGACCCGTTCGAGAAATCCCCGCCTACCGCACCGTGTACGTGCAGGTCGATAAAACCGGGAGAGATATAGGCTCCCTCGGCATCGATGGCGGTGTCGAAAGGCAGATCACGGTCGGTGATCGCCGCAATGATCCCGTCCTCAATATAAAGGGCTTGCCCTTGTACCACCGTTTTTTCCAAAATCAGTTTGGCATTTGAGATCTTTGTCATCAAAGTAAATTTCTCCCACTGTCATAATCACAAAATATAACCGCATCGGGATGGTTTCGCATAATGGTCGCAGGACACGCTTCGTTGATCTCGCCGTTCACCGTTGTGTCGACCGCCCACGCCTTGGTTTTAGCGGGTACCGTACAGACCATATGACGGGCGGCGGTAAGCGCGGGGATGGTCAAGGTCAACGCATAGTGCGGCACCTCATCGATCGACCCAAAACACCCGTCGTTGACCTGTTGATTGCGGCAAACGTCATCTAAACTCACACGCTTGACGGTCAACGGATCACAAAAATCGGCAACGTGGGGGTCGTTAAACGCAATATGTCCGTTTTCCCCGATCCCCAGTAACACTACGTCGGTAGGATGTCGTTGTAACAAGGCGGTATAGCGTTCGCATTCCGCCTCAACGTCCATCGCCTGTCCGTTAAGATAGTGTACACATCGAAAGGGGAGCTTGTCAAATATCCGCTCACGCAAAAACCGACCGAACGATTGCGGTGCATCGGCAGGAAGCCCCACGTACTCGTCCATATGAAAGGCGTTGACACGCCCCCAGTCGATACCGTCGGCACGTTGCAACATATCCAACATCTCATTTTGTGACGGCGCGGCGGCAAAGATGACATTGACCTCTTCTTGCTCACTGAGCAACCGACACAAAAGCGCGGCGGCGTGGTTTCCGGCGTGTTGCCCCATCGCTTCGCGCGTTTCGTAAACTTCGACCCGTAATTGGTCTTTTACTATCGTCTTCATATATCGTGTCCCTTACCGACGGATAACGTCGACCGTTTTTCCCGTTTCGTACGCGTCTTTTACCGCGTTCAGATAATATACGGGCATCAACAGTTGATCGTAGGTGCACGGCATTTTGCCCGTGCGCAGCATTTCCACAAAATACGCACACTCTTTATCGCCGATACCATCGGTACTGACGGCGGCTTGCTTGGTTTCCTCTTTGCCGTAAACAGAAGCCGAATACAGCCATATCTCGTCGTTAAAATGGTTGGTGACCGCAAAACGGTCGTATTCAACGATGGCGCTCACACCGCCTGCGGTACGGGCTGCCGACACTCGTTTCGGATCATACCCGAACATCTCCATTGTCATTTCCGCAAGATGCGATGCATAGAAGAAAAATCCACTGTATTCACTGTCCATCCAGACAGGCGCCGCCACGTCACCGCCGATCACACGGTTATCGGCGTTCTCAATAAACGCTTTCAATTGCGCGATCGTGTCGGACAGTTTCAGCGACGACCCGCCGTACAGCGGTACCTTCTTTTCTTTGGCAAGTTCGATCAATGCGACGGCTTGTTTCGGGTCGACCGTAAACGGTTTGTCCACAAACGCGGGGATTCCCGCTTCCACAAACGGACGCGCAAACTCATAGTGAAATTTACCGTCGCGCGCGGTCACCATCACGGCATCCACGTTTTGAACCATCTCGTCAAGATCGGCGGCGATGGTGACACCGAACTCATCTGCCAGTTTTTGATTGGACTCGGGATAATGCCCGTATACCATCGTCACTTTGCAGTCGGGATACCGCAACTCACCGTTTTCGTCCGGCAGGTTGATCTGACTCGCAAACGCGGCAGCGTGGGAATTTTCCGTCCCGATAATACCGATTTTAAACGTTTTCATACAAACACCTCATATACACTGATAAATCTCTTGAATGAGCGCAACGGCTTTTTTGCCTTCACACGCGGTGATCAGCTGGTCTTGTTCGCCGTTGATCGCGCCGACAAAATTTTCCAATTGCAGCCGATGTTGTTCACAACTCATCGCCGACGGGTCGGAGGCAGCACCGTTTACGGTGACCGAACGGTCGATCACCGTTTGTCCGTGCACGATCAGTTTCTCCAACCGATTTTCACACAATATGGCGCACCCTTCACTGCCGTAGATCTCGATCTTTCGCTCAAACCCCGGATAGGCACAGGTCGACGCTTCGAGCGTCCCGTAACACCCGTTCTCAAATTCAAGCAACGCGATCGCGGTATCTTCCACGTCGATGTTGTGAAACACCGTCTGCGTTTTGGCGGATACCACCGTCGCATCTCCCGCAATATACAAAAGCAGATCAACCCCGTGAACGCCTTGGTTCATAAGCGCTCCGCCGCCGTCAAGTTGCTTGGTCCCTTTCCATCCGCCGTTCGCGTAGTAGGCTGGATCGCGCCAATATTTCATTGACAGGTTACAAAAAGCAAGTTTTCCGAACGCACCGTCTGCGACGAGTTCCTTTACCCGTTTCACGTCCTCCGAAAACCGCAGTTGCGAAATAACCGTTACCTGCTTTTTCGTGCGCTCACACGCGTCAATGATACGGTCGGCATCGGCGACGGTGATCGCCATTGGCTTTTCCAGTACCACGTGTTTTCCCGCGTTCAAAGCCTGCAGCGCATTTGCCGCGTGGTATCCGTTCGGTGTGCAAATGCACACAGCGTCGAGGGTGTCATCTGCCAACATACTTTCGTAATCCGCATAGGCAATGACGTTATGTTCCGCCGCAAACGCTTTTGCGCGGTCGGGATGTGCATCGGCCACCCCGACCAATACGGCGTTTTCAATTTGTGCGATCGCCGCCGCGTGAAACCCCGCGATCATACCGCATCCGAGAACACCAAATCGTACGGTCTTTTCCATCGTCTTAATCCTTGTAATACGCGCAAACCTTGCGGATGGCGGCGATCGTTTCTTCCAGATCCTGCTCGGTGTAAAATTCGTTGACCTGCAATTTTACACACGTTTTGAGGATCTCCTCCGCGACAGGACAATCCCCGTCGTTGTAGGAGATCGGCTCACCGTGAACGTCGTCAAACGGATAGTGGGTATCACCGGGATATACCGTACGGTTTTTAAACATATCGTATTGATACACACACGACGGGATGTATCCCTCAAACGCAGGGACCCCCTCCGCTTGCAACGCTTTCACAAACTCGCCGCGCGTGGTACCGAGTTTTGCTTCGTCTATGCGTAACATATAAAACCACCACGAGCATTCGCAGTCGGGCAACACCTTGTGCGGCACAAGACCGTCGATCTCACCGATCGCGGCATTTAACTTGTCACCGTAAGCGTGACGCTTTGCGCAGATATTTTCCACTCGATCCAGTTGTGCCAATCCAACGGCGGCGGTAAGTTCGTTCATACGGTAGTTGGGCGCCAGATACGGCACGTTTTTCACCACTTCGGTACCCAGACGATTGAAGTTTTTGTCCGCAAACATCAACGCACGGTGATACAGGTCTTGGTTGTTGGTGATCACCATACCGCCGTCACCCGCCGAAATGTGTTTAAAATCGTTCAGACTGAAACAACCGATATCACCGAACGTACCCACGTACCGTCCTTTATATTTGCAGCAGTAAGTTTGTGCGCAGTCTTCGATCACGTACACGTTGTGCTTTTTTGCCACCCGCACGATCTCGTCGATCTCTGCCGCGTTACCCGCCAGATGCACCACCACGATCGCTTTGGTGTGCTCGGTGATCTTCGCTTCCACTGCCGCGGCGGTCATATTGTACGAGTTGGGATCCAGATCGGCAAAGACAGGGATCGCATTTTGATATAAAATACCGATGACGCTTCCCATATCGGTGATAGGGGAGGTGATGACCTCGTCGCCCGGCCCGACACCGCAAGCACCGAGCGCCACGTGAATGGACGCCGTACCCGAACTGGTCGCAACACAGTATTCGGTGTTGTACATTTGTGCGAACTTTGCGCACAACCGTTTGGTCATATTGCCAAACCAGTAGAATAACGTGTTTTGCTCCAACGCTTCTTTCACGTTAGCGAGTTCTTCTTCGCCGAACCGTTTTCCCGTACCGTAGGGGACTGTCTTGGCGGGCGTACCGCCGTAAAGTGCGATTTTTTCCATTTTCTTTTCCTCCTTAAAAATCCGTTAAACTTTTATAACAAACCACTTTATCGATGGTTTTGGTCAACGTTCGTCCGTTGCGGGTCGATACGGTAGACCGCTGTGCCACCCGATCGCAAAAATCATTTCGCGTAAAGGTCAGGGTTAACGTGGCAGGCAACGCGATGGTATACGGCGCGATTGTTTGATAACGACGCACACCGTCGGCGGCGGCATCGTAAATGCGCTTGTGCGCTTGTTCAAGCGGCAGACAATCCGCATAATTACGGCCTTTACCCGTTTTCACACAAGCGGTTGCAACACCTTTAACGAGTGCCTTCGCCTCCTCACACGCCTTTTGATCCCCGCAGACCATCACAAGCGGCACACCGATACTGCCCGCCCAGATGGCTTGTTGACCGATCTCGCCATACGGTTTCCCGTTCACCGTATACTCAAACCACTCGGCACTGCTTTGGGTGTGATCCAAAAATCCGTTCTCGGTTCCCGCCATCGCGTGACAACCGACACACATCAACGCATCGTAGTCACCCTTTTTGAATTGGCGCGGCGTAAAATCGCCCGACCACATTTGAACGGCGCGAGGATCCAACTCCTCTTTCACAAAATTCATCCCGCTGTGATGCCCGTCAATGACGGTAACCTCGGTGGCACCGCCCGCAAACGCGCCGTCCACGGCGGCGTTGACGTCCTGCATCAACAGATGACACGCCTGCTTGTACGCGTCGCTTTGCATATCACAGATGTCGAACGAATCCACACCCGAAACGCCTTCCAGGTCGGAGATAATGATAACTTTCACGATTACCCCTCCAGTCCCAGCACGCGGATCGCATTATCGCGCACCATTTTGCGGTAGTTTTCAAGGCTGATATAGCCGTCTGCCACCATCTCGTCCAAGAACTCGTCGAACTCAAACGGATGCGTGTTGGACGCGGCACAGATATCGCAACCGTACAACAACCGATCGGCGAACTCCTCCACAAACCGCGCCGCGTGATCGCGGTCGCGCATCAGCGAGTTCATACCGCTGTTTGCGGACAGATCGCCGTACAAGTTCGGATACTCCCGCATCAATTCCACCACCCGACCGGACACGACCTTACCGATCGGATACCCTTCCAGCTCTTCGGGGGTGACGGTGGAAGAAATGTGCGCCCAAAACACCTGCGAATGCCCGAACACTTTTAAATTCGGGTGTTTTTTGAGCATCTTTTCCATACGATGCAACCCCATCTCGTCCACGATCCCGTAGGTGTGATCGAAGTGAGGACAAAGATGAATGGTGATCGGCATACCCAATTCTTCGCACGCGGTGAGCAGATTGTCCATCTTCGGATCGTCAAAATACAACTGCGCGGTGATCTCGCCGCAACCGAGTGCGCCCATCTCCTTGTACGATTGTAACAACGAGAACAGGTCGCTGTTCGACTCGTTGGTCCACGCGCGCGGATCGACGTTGCAAAACCACAAGAAGCGATCGGGGTATTGAACGGTTAAATGTTTACACCCTTCACTGGTAAGCGGCGTCACCTGCGACTCGGGCGAGGAGATGGGCAACAACAGACCCTTCTCAACGTTTAGGCGATCGTAAAAGTCGATCACCTCAGGTGCCGACACGAAACGGTTCCCGATGCGGTTGATCGGGTGATATTCGGGGAATGCCGTTGCGTGTGCGTGAATGTCGATTTTCTTGATGTCCTGCATAAAGAATGACCTCCTTTACTTGTGGCGGAAAAAAATTACGTTTTTGAACGAGCGATACGACGAGATCAATAAGGGAAACTCTCTTTTTTCATTGTAGGGTGAAAACAAAAAAATATCAACGCAGTGCGTTGATATTTTTTAGGACAATATTGCTCGATTTTGCTCGAATATCAGAAATTTGAGCGCCTTTTCAGAGGAGATTCTCCAAATCTCCGCTTGTAACAACGGCCGAAATATCCCATATCGTTAAAACCGCAATGTTCCGAAACTTCTTGTATGCTCATATTGCTCGCTTTTAGTAAAGCGTCGGCAATGCTCAACCGACATTCGTTCTGGTATTGAATCACGGTCATCGAGGTGGCTTTCTTAAAAATACGGCAAAAATGCGATTTGCTGACGTTACACAACGCGGCGAGTTCGTCCACCGAAAGCCGTTCGGCGTAGGTCGTGCGGATCTTACGGATCGCGGGATAGATGACGTCGTAATAATGCGTTTGTTTGTTCACGGGACGAGTGGCTTCGTCCGCACACCGATAATCCCGTAAAAGCAACACAAACAACTGCAAAAGCAACCCGCGAACAACCTGTTCGTATTGCGGTTTACGGTCGTTCAGTTCCGCGACGATATCCGACACGATACGAGAAACGGTGTGGTTACCCCGAATTAAGGTTTGAATACGTACGCGCTCTTTAACAAACAAATAGCGCAGGTCAAGCAGGTCGCGGTTTTCATTTCCGAAAAAATCCAGACCCACGAGCAAGAGGTGGTATTTGCCTTTCTGTTCGCCGAACCCGATGGTGGAATGGAATTCGTACGGGTTAATGAATACCACGTCACCCGGCACGGCGACGGTGCTTTCGTTGCCGACGAGGAGGGTGGAACTTCCCTCATAGAACAATTTGATTTCAATTTCTTCGTGAAAATCTTTTTGAAAGTCTTGCACGGCATTGATATAGGAGGTGCGCTCTGCCAGATGCAGGACTTTCAGTTGTTCACTGTGAAACGGAATGTTCCGGTAGGGTTCGACAGGTTTTGTTATCGGCATAGCGTTCACCTCTCCTGCCTCAAGTATATCACAGACTTTTTACTTTGAAAAGGGTTTTGTGCAGCCGTATTTTTATATAGCAATATACAGCAAGGCAAAGAGAAGAGGGAGAGAAGCGCCGTTTTTGTATAACACGGCGGCAAGAAGTAAGACGAGCCACCGTTCGGTGTCGGTTGAGGTATACACGGACGAACACGGCGGTTCAGGGTCGGGAGGCGGTGTGCAGAGGGTTTGGTGATGGTACAAGCCGACGGGGTGATCCTCCACCAGACGGCGCGACTGTTCCTGCATCCGTCGCACGCGTGCGGCGGCTTGTTCGATGGCGTCGGGTGTCATTTGAGCAGACCTCCTTCTTTTAAAAGCGGTAGTAATTCCAATACGCGAAGCAGTTTCATCGACTCGTCCAACCGCTTTTCCCGCTCACCGTGCAGATAGGGACGAAGTGCGCGAAGAAGAGCGGTGTGCTCATTTTCCGCCGAAAGCGAGGAGAGTAACGGCGCGAGTTTGAGCAATGCCGAAAGGTCGGAGGACTCGGTCGTCGGCACAGGCGGTGACGGCGGCGCGGACGGCGCGGTATCGTCCGCCCCGCCGAATGCCGCCATCATCTGCGCGATCTGTTGCATACTGTCGGGGGAAGAGAGCAGCGACTCGAGTTTCTTTTGAAGATCGTCGGACATCTGTCAATCTCCTCCCAACAGTTGTTTGAGCAGGGCTTGCGCCTGCGGGGAGTTGAGCAAAGAATTGAGTTTTTCGCGGTCGCGCAAAACGGAATCCGCCTTTGCCGCGACGGCGGGATCAAGGGTGCTGCGCAGTTGTTCGGGGGTGGTACCCAGTCGCTCGCTTGCGAATTTCAGCAACGCGTTCAATTGATCGGGCGTGGGGTTGCTCATACGGGTGCCTCCTTTCTCTTTGTTTAATATATGCGCGAACGCGAGGTTAGTTTACAATTTTTGTCGATAAGAAAAACTTGTTTTTATAGGAAAGATAGTGTATAATCTATCCTGTATAATTATTGCCACACATAAAAAGGAGGGAAGACGGATGACCTATCTGGACAACAGTGCGACCACGGCGGTCTGCCGTGAGGCGATCGACCGTATGGTTGACGTGATGCAGACCGATTTCGGCAATCCGTCCTCCTTGCACCGTATGGGAATCGACGCGGAAGCGCGGGTGACCGCCGCGCGGTCGGCGGTCGGCAAACTGATCGGTGCCGCACCCGAACAGATCGTTTTTACGAGCGGCGGAACCGAGGCGAACAATCTGGCGGTTCTCGGCGCGGCAGCAGCACTGGCAAGGTCATCCCGCAAAGCGGTGACCACCGTCGGCGAACACGCGTCGGTCGCGGCTTGTTTTGACGAATTGGAACGGCAAGGGTGGCAGATCACACGGGTACCCTTTGACCAAAACGGTGTGGTAACCCCCGAAGCGGTCGCCGCAGCATGTGACGCGGATACCGCACTCGTCAGTGTGATGACGGTCAACAACGAAACGGGCGCACTTTGCGATATTGCCCGTACGGTAAAACTGATAAAAGCAAAAGTACCCCGTGCCGTCTTCCATACCGATGCGGTACAGGCGGCGGGGAAGATCACGATCAAAGCCGAGCGGTGGGGTGTGGATCTGCTCACGGTAAGCAGTCATAAGATCCACGGACCGAAAGGTTGCGGCGGACTGTATATCCGCAAGGGTGTACGCGTGTTGCCCCGCCAAATCGGCGGCGGACAGGAAAACTGCTTGCGCGCAGGCACCGAAGGGGTACCCGCGATCGTCGGTTTCGGTGCGGCGGCAGAGTCTGTTCCCCCGCTTTCCGAACAGGATACGCTGTACCGTCGGTTACGCGAACGGTTATTGACGGGTCTTGCCGATGTCGACGACATACGGTGGCACCTGCCGATCGACGGTGTTCCGTACATCGTCAACCTGTCGGTAATGGGATTTCGCAGTGAAACGCTCACACATTTTCTGGCGCAAAGAGAGGTTTTTGTGTCGAGCGGATCGGCATGTTCCAAAGGGAAAAGCAGCCCCGTGCTGACCGCGATGGGATTACCCGAACGGGAAGTGGACGCGGCACTGCGGATCAGTTTTTGCCGTGAAAACACGGAGGATGATATTGACCGCTTGTGCGACGCGTTGCATGAGGCGATTGCAACGTTACAAAGGAGGAAATGATAACGATGAGCAAGCAGGAGAACGGTTTCGTACGTGTACTGAAAAACATCATACCGGTCATACAGGATTCGCCGCGCGAATGGGTGCGGAAACTGGCATTTCTGATGGCACTTTTGCTGTTCATCGGATCGGGATATTATTTACTCGACGAGTTGTGGTGGAAACCGCAACATACGCAGGACACGGTGAACACGTTGCGGGAGTATTTCCACGATGACGATACACAGCAATCGTCCGACGGGGAAGAAGGCTCCGATACGACGGTGTACCCTGCCGGAATGAACGAATCGTTTAAGCGGTTATATCGGTTAAATCCCGATATCCGCGGATGGTTGACCTTCAAGACGGAGGGCGAAGACCTGTTTGAAGGCGCGATCGATAACCCCGTCGTACAGACCACCGACAACGATTACTACCTCAACCACGATTTTTACGGAGAGGAAGATAAGGCGGGAACGTTGTTTTTCGACTCCCGCAACAACCTGAGCGCGGGCGGCGAGAACCGCAACCTGCACATTTACGGACATAACCTCACCAGCGGATTGATGTTTTCCAAATTCAACCAACTGGTCAAACCCAACCTGTCGCGCGGTAAACGGCTCACCACCCTCACCCTCAACACCTTGTTTGAAGAGCGCACGTACAAAGTTATCGCGGTGATGATCGTCAACGTGAACGAGAGTGAAGGGCCGGTGTTTGCCTATACCCGCACCAAATTCTCGTCCGAAAAAGACTTTTTGAGTTTCGTGAACGAGATACGGCGGCGGTCGATCTACGACTATAATGACGTAGACGTGCAGGAAGGGGACGAATTGTTGACCATGACCTCCTGTACCAACCGTCGTGAATCGCGGTTGAAAGACGGACGTGTTGTGGTGGTCGCGCGACGGGTGCGTGAAGGCGAAGATCCCACGGTGGACTCGTCCAAAACCACCCTCAACGAAGACGTGTTGATGCCCAAAGCGTGGTATACCGCACAAGGGTTCTCGGTGCCGGATGAGTATAAAGAGACCCTTCCCACCTCCAAAACTACCACTACCGCCACGACCGCAATGACGACCGTTGTGACCACCACTACACAGAGCACCGATACCACCGTTGTGACCGATCAAAGCGATATTACCACAACCACGACCGGGGTGACCGCTGTCACCACAACTCTCCCAAGCACGACCGTTTCGTCGACAACCACGACGCAGGGAACGGTGACCACCACCCCCGCAACGACGGTTGTGACGACCACAACGGTACCGACCACCGTAACGACAACGACGGCGGCAACCACCGTGACGACTGCCACGGTGCCGACCACCACCGTAACGACGACCGCTACCACGACGGTACCGACGACGACCGCAACGACCGTTGCGGCAACGACTACCGCAACGACGGTTGCGGCTACCACAACGGTACCGACGACCGTAACGACCACTGAGCCGACGACCGTGACCACCACGGCGGCAGAGTAAGGAGAACACCGATTTTGCAGGAAGTATTATTGATTAAAAACGGAGAACTGGCACTGAAAGGACTCAATCGCGGCACGTTTGAAGCGGTACTGCTGAAAAACCTGCGTCGCGCGATCAAGCCGCTCGGTCGGTTCGAATTATATAAAGCACAGTCAGCGGTGTATATTGAACCGCGCGAAGCGGACGTCGATTGGGACGAGGTGCAGGATCGCGTCGCCAAAGTGTTCGGCATCTCGGCGTTTTCCCGCGCGTGTGTGACCGAAAAACAACTGGATTCGATCGAACGAGCCGCCGCCGACTATCTGCAGGAGGTGCTGACCGATGCCGCCACCTTCAAAGTGGAAGCGAAACGCGCGGATAAGACCTTCCCGATGACCTCGCCGCAATTGTGTGCCGAGGTGGGCGGATACCTGCTGGATCGGTTTCCGCATTTACGGGTTGACGTGCACCATCCGGAGGTAACCGTGTGGATCGAGATCCGCGAACGCGGCGCGTACATTCACGGACCGCAACAAAACGGCGCGGGCGGTATGCCGGTAGGAACGGGCGGAAAAGCCGCGATCCTCATTTCGGGTGGTATCGATTCGCCTGTGGCGGCATATATGATGGCAAAACGCGGTGTCGAATTGACCGCGATCCATTTCGCGTCACCGCCGTATACCAGTGAACGGGCGGAACAAAAGGTCGCCTCACTGCTCAGAAAAGTGAGCGAGTACGCGGGACACATCCCGATGTTGGTGGTTCCGTTTACCCGCATTCAGGAAGAGATCGGCAGATCGTGTCCCGAGGAATTGTTTACCCTCATTATGCGGCGGTTTATGATGCGCATCGCGACGCGGTTGGCAACCGAACATCGGTGCGAAGCACTCATCACGGGCGAGAGCGTGGGACAGGTCGCCAGCCAGACGATGCCTGCTCTTGCGTGTACCGATGCACTCGCGACCATGCCGGTATTCCGTCCGGTGATCGGTATGGACAAAGACGAGATCATCGTATTATCCCGCAAGATCGGGACGTTTGATATTTCCATCGAACCGTACGAGGATTGTTGTACGGTGTTTACCCCGAAACATCCGCGAACGCGTCCGCGCATCGAACAACTGGAAGCGGCGGAACAAGCGCTTGCGGTAGACGAATTGGTGGAAGAAGCCGTACAGGGTGTGCGGTACGTGAAACTGTAAACCCCTTTTAAAGAGGTGAAAGCGATGAACGCAGAGATCATAACGGTCGGGACCGAGTTGTTGCTCGGGGATATTCTCAACTCCAACAGCCAGTTTTTGTCGCGCGAACTCGCGTCATACGGGATCGACCTGTTGTATCAGTCGACGGTCGGGGATAACGCAGAGCGGTTGAAAGAAGCGCTCGGCGCGGCACTCGGTCGTTGCGATCTGGTGATACTGACCGGTGGGTTGGGACCCACCGAAGACGATATCACCCGCGAAACGGTAGCCGAGCATTTCGGGTTACCGCTGGAATTACACGAGGAAAGTTTACAACGCATTGAAGAATATTTCGCCAGTACCGGCAAGGAATACACCGACAACAACCGCAAACAAGCGATGTTGCCGGTGGGATGCACCGTGTTCCCGAACGACCACGGTACGGCACTGGGTTGCGCGGTGGAACGGTACGGGCAGTGCGTCATCCTGTTACCCGGTCCGCCGCGCGAATTGATCCCGATGTTCACGGGATACGTAGCACCGTTTCTGTCCGCGCGACAGGGCGGCACCATCCACTCCCACACGGTAGGCGTGTTCGGCATTCCCGAAGCCACGGTCGACGAGCGGTTACACGACCTGTTACAGAGCGAAAACCCCACCGTCGCGCCGTATGCCAAAGACGGGGAAGTGGTGTTGCGTATCACCGCCAAAGCGGATACCGCCGAAGAGGCGGACGCGATGTGTGAGCCGATCATTGCCGCCATCCGCGAACGATTGGGCGAAGCGGTATACGGTGTAGACGTGGGCAATCTGCAAAAAGCGGTCGTCCAAAAACTCAAAGATCGCGGATTAAAGATCGCCACCGCCGAATCCTGCACGGCAGGATTGCTTTCGGGCAGGATCACCGAAGTCGCAGGTGCGTCGCAGGTGTTTGAATGCGGTGTGGCGGCATATTCCAAAGAGATCAAACATCAGGTGCTGGGTGTACCCTCGACGGTACTGCGCCAAAAAGGAGCCGTATCCCCCGAAACGGCGGCGGCGATGGCGATCGGCGCGCGTCGCGTTGGGGAAGCGGATATCGGTATCGGTATCACGGGCGAAGCGGGTCCCTCTCCCAGCGAAGACCATCAGGTCGGCACGGTATACGTGGCACTTGCGGACGATCGGCGGGTATGGGTCAAAAAGATCTTCGCCGGTCACGGTGAAGGGGATCGCGAATACATTCGGTACGTTGCGACCTCCCACGCACTGGATATGTCGCGGCGGTATCTGGACGCGTTGCCGGGTGTGATGGCAGGCGGACAGAACGTCGATACACTGTACGAGGATTCCAAAGGAAAAGGCTGGGTCTTCCTGCCCCGTTCCCGCAAGATCTTGTTGATCGCGGCGGCGGTGCTCGTCTTGATTGCGGCACTTGTGATCGGATACGTGCAGGTATTGTTGCCGCGCCTCAACCAAATAAAGTTTGACGAGTTATGGGCGGTGTATTCTCAAAACATCGTGCAGAACGATACCAATCACAATAAGATCGAATATCCCGACGGGATCTTACAACGGTTTATGTCGTTGTACCGCGTGAACAATGATGTGCGCGGATGGTTGTCGGTCAGCGGGACCGGTATCAACTATCCGGTAGTACAGGAGAGCGAAGAGGGCTTTTATCAAACAC
Source organism: uncultured Eubacteriales bacterium (assembly GCA_964433065.1). Taxonomy (GTDB): domain Bacteria; phylum Bacillota; class Clostridia; order Oscillospirales; family Acutalibacteraceae; genus RGIG3009. Next base: position 35,524 of record CAYSPZ010000006.1, read on the forward strand.
ACGACTTCCACAAAGACAGTTCCCTGTTCGGTGTGCCGTACGTAGACGAATCGGTGACGTTTGATAAAGATACCGATCACCGTGCGTTGGTCGTTTACGGAAACAACCCCGAAAACGGCCAGATGTTCTCCGATCTCACAGGTTATGCCGACCTTGCTTTTTTGAAAGAACACCCCACCATCGAGATGAACACCCTGTTCCACGACGACGTGTATAAGGTGTTTGCGGTGATGATCGTCGGTGATGCTGAACGGTACAGTGACAATTTTGACTACTCGGTGGATACCTTTGAAACGGAAGACGACTTTTTATATTATATTGGACAGATCCATCGGCGGTCGCTGTTCGATACACCGGTCGACGTGAGCGAAGGTGATTCGTTGTTAATGTTGACCACCCCTATTGATTACGGGTTTGACAGCGCCCGTATCGTGGTAGCGGCGCGACGGGTGCGCGACGGGGAAAGCGAGGAAAACGATCTCTCCCGCGCACGGGTCAATCGATCGGTCTTGATGCCGATCGCGTGGCAGTTGCAGCAAGGAAACGTCACGGCGGCAACGGTGACTACCACCATTCCCACCACTCAGACCACGACCACTACGTCAACCACCGAATCGACCACAGTTACCACGATGGTCGGTACCGAAACAAAACCGACCACCACTGAAAAACCGACCACGACCACCACAACCACTACGACAACAACGACCACAACCACCACGACAACCACGACCACTACGACCACCGCGAGTACGACGGTCACTACCGAGAAGATCACCACCACGACAGGAACGACCGCACCGTCGCGCCCGATCGAAGGGGTACAAAAACCGACCGCGTCCGACAAACTGGTCGAAGGGACGATCAAGGAAGAAGAGTTTATCAAGATGTTCGCGTTTTGGGCGAACGGAACCGAGATCCGCCCGACCACCAAAGAAGAATTACAGTATGCGCTTGCAGGTGTGGTAAAAGCGGAACTCGGTTCGGCGAAAACGATGCAAGCATCGGTGGAAGCCCAGAAAGCACAGGCGGTTGCGTCGTACAGTTACATTATGTACCATTGTCGTGGCGGCGCGGCGGTGAGCGGTGTGGCATACAAAGCCATCGACCTGAACAACGCCAACGATAAAAAAATCTACAACGCGGTAGGAGAAGTGCTGGGTGTAAAATTACTCAACGTCAAAAACACCACACCGAGTTCCATGTTGTTGGCAACGTTTTACTCCGCGTTCTCAGGCGGCTACACCGCCTCCAGCGATAAGGTGTGGGGCGGAACACTCGCTCAAGCAAAAAGCGTGATCAGCCATTACGACGACGAGATCAGTTATAAAAAATACGGCGGACACAAAGACTTCAGTACAACGGTCAAGATCTCCCGCGACACGCTGTACGAAAAGGTAAAAGCGTGGATGGAAAAGGAAGGTGCGACATACATCCCCGAAGAGCAGTTTACCACCGACGACAGTCAGTTGCCGTTATACGCAGTGTCCTACGACGGCGACGGCAGTCAAGGCTCTGTGTGGGGCGATGTCGAGTTGTGGACACCCGTGCACTACACCAACTTCTACTACCTCAACGAAAAAGGGGATATCACCTACGTCACGGGACATCAGATGCGCACCATCTTAGGGTTGCAGTCCCACACGTTCCGCACCTCGTACGATGCGGCAACGCAGACGGTGACCATCAAGACGCAGGGTAGCGGCCATGCCGTCGGGCTCAGCCAGATGGGCGCGGTCGGGTATGCCAACGAGGAAGGTTGGTCGTATATTCAGATCTTGAAACACTATTACTCTATCACCGATACGAGCAACCACCAATTGGTCGCGCCGCTTTGGTAACAAACGATAACGAGCGTTTACCGTCGTAAACGCTCGTTCTTTTTATATATAATACCTTATTATATAAGGACATAGCAGACACGAGATATAGGGGTTGATCGCTATCAAAATCACAGATATGGTGGTGCCGAAATAAGCGGATTTTTCGGCAAAAAAATTTTTCAAAAAAATGAAAAAAACACTTGCAATTCACAATGCTTTGTTGTAGAATGTATAGGCACGACTATGGGAAGTAGGGGGTTTTGCGCCCTTTTTTCAGGTCGGCACGACTGCACGATATGCGATGACGCGGGAGGTTGCGGCTGCAAACAGCCGGTTTTTCCGCTGAGTATGTCCGATTTTAAACCGGGCGACAAGGAATAGCTGTAAGGGAAGATCCGACAGCAGAGGGTTGCACTCTGCCTGTATGGACTTGCGACGGAGATCTTCCGCCAGTCTTTTCAAGACGTTACAACTGTACCGGCGCTTGGACCCAAACAAGCTCCGGTTTTCAAAATGCCGAGGAAGAAACACCCGGCAGAGTGTGCAGTTTTAACGTCGCCCGCCAACTAAATTAATGTATTAAGGAGGCATTTTTAGTGGCAGTCAAAGAAAAAATCAGAATTCGCATCAAGGGGTATGATCATCAATTGGTGGATCAAGCCGCCGAGAAGATCGTGGAGACCGCTCGTCGTACGGGCGCCCGTGTTTCCGGTCCTATCCCGCTCCCCACGGAAAAAGAAGTTGTCACCATTCTGCGTGCGGTGCACAAGTACAAGGATTCCCGTGAACAGTTCGAATCCCGCACCCACAAACGTTTGATCGACATTCTTCGTCCGTCCAACAAAACAGTTGAAGCCCTGATGGG
>CAYSPZ010000007.1:0-36383 GCA_964433065.1 uncultured Eubacteriales bacterium
CGAACCGCTTCCAGTCCTTCGAGCACCTGTATCTGACTCTCGTCATACACCTCGGTGGCTTTGGTTTCGGGCAATAATTCTTTTTCTTGTTCGGTACTCATTGTAAGCATCCTCTCATTTTGAAAACGGTTCACCCGTTTTCAAGGTCCTTCCATTCATTGTTCCATCGTTTTAACAGTGTCGCGCAGGAAATCTGCGAAATATAGACCGTTTCACGTCCGTTTTTCTGACGGCACACCACGAAACTGCGGGGAATATCGTCACACACGGTAACCACCCTCCTCTTTTTTTCCGCATACGCGAGATAATCGCGTGTGATCTTGGAAACGGTGGTGTTTTCCATATCAAAGATCCCCACAACGTCTCTCTTTTTAACCACCGTTTCCTGTCCAATATGCAGATACATACGAGTTTTCCACCTTCATTCATCCTTTTGTGGAAAGAACGCCGTCTTTCATCAAAAATTCCCGTCCGTTGACCAATTTTAAAATGGCGGTGGAATCACAACAGGTGATGAATACCTGCCAATCCTGAATATGATTTAAAATATAATCCTGACGTGACAGATCCAACTCACTCATCACGTCGTCCAACAACGCGATCGGCTTTTCTCCCGTCATCATTTGGAGCAGCGACGCTTCGGCAAGTTTTATTGCCAGCACCGCCGACCGTTGTTGTCCCTGTGACCCGAAATGACGGGCGGATCGACCGTCAATGGTCACTTCCAGATCATCGCGGTGAGGACCGACGGTGGTAAATCCCGCCGCTAAATCGTCCGCGCGATGCAATTTTAACTGTTCGTAAAAGGCTTGTGCGATCTCGGCGGGTGTTTTATCCTGTACGTTCGGCACGGTGGACAGATATTGCAGATCAAAATCTTCCTTGTCACCCGATAACCCACGATAAATGCGTCGCGCTTCGGGTGTCATCCGCCGCAGATATACCTGCCGCGAATGAATCAGCAAACACCCCAGTTGTGCCAACTGCTTGTCCCACAGATCAAACATCTCGTCGGCGCCGTCACCGTGATTTTGCGCTTTACACAACGCGTTGCGGTGTACCAATACACGGGCATAATCCGACAACGTCTGTACGTAGGTAGGACGCAACTGACAATATGCCGCATCCATCAAATGCCGCCGTTCCTGCGGTCCGCCTTTTATCAAAGAAAGGTGAGCGGGGGAGAACACCACTCCGCAAAAGATACCCGCCAGTTTTGCCGCAGACGACTGCGCGATCCCGTTTAACTGTGCCTGTCGTCTGCCTTTAATGGAAATGGTCGCCTGTTGATCGCGGCCACCCGCAAAAAAATCCAGTTGCAGACGACTGTCTTCGTGTTGAAAGGAAACGAGTTCGCGATCTTTCGATTGACGGAAACTTTTCGCGCCGGTAAACAACCAAATGGATTCCAGCAGATTGGTCTTTCCCTGCGCGTTTTCACCCGTAATGACGTTGACCCCTTCACACGGTTCAAATACCCCGTCTTTCAGGTTGCGAAACCGCTCATATTCCAGTCGTGTTACTTTCATATCCTTACCCTAATGCCACCGTGACCCATTTCCCGTCAACCGTAACCGTATCATTTTCGCGGATCTTCTTACCGCGCATGGTACATACCTCACCGTTGACCGTGACCTGTCCGTTTTGGATCATCACTTTAGCGTGACCGCCGCTTTCGGCAAACGCGCACAGTTTTAACAGGGCATCTAACCGAATGAATTCGGTCGTAATGTGTTGTATCATACCCGTTTTAACCTCACCGGTAATACAAGGAATAAGAAGTTATCACCCGACGTGGGTAAAATTTTCATCGGCGATTGCGGACCGCTCAGTTCAATGACCACTTCATCGCTTTCCGCATTACGAAGCGCCTCTAACAAGAACCGACTGTTAAAGCCCATTTCTTCCTGTCTGCCTTCAATGTTCGCGTCGATACTGTCACTCGCACTGCCGAGCGCGGTGATACAGGACACCGAAATGGAATCTTCTTTAAAACGGCAGATCAGCGGAGATTTTAACCGATCGTTGATCACCAACGACGCACGGTCGACCGCATCGATCATTTCACGGGTCTTCACACGCACGGTAGTAGACGAATCGGCAGGAATGGCCTTTTTATACGGTAAAAATTCGCCGTCCAACAAACGGGAAAATACCGAATACCCGCCGATCTCTAAAATAATGTGCCGCGCACCCACCGTCACGTACAACGGTTCTTCCGATTCATCCAACAATTTTAACACTTCGCCCAGCGTCTTACCCGGAACGACAAAGTTTAACACTTCGTTGCTTTTTACCGTTTCACTGCGCATTGCTAAACGGGAACCGTCCACCGCAACCAAACGCAATACCTGATTTTCCAGTTCAAACTTCACACCCGTATGTACGGGACGGGTATCGGTCTGCGCCACCGCAAACAACGTCTGACGGATCATACTCTTCAATACGTTTTGCGAAAGGGTGACCGCCGCACCGTCTTTGATCGACGGCAGTTCGGGATAATCGTCCGACGAGAACCCTAAAATGGTGAATTCCGACACACCGCTCTTAATAGTGGTATTGTGTTTATCGTTACTGACGATGGTCACTTCTTCACCCGGCAATTTACGGATGATCTCGGAAAACAGTTTTGCGGTCAACACGATCTCGCCCGCTTCCGCCACCTGCGCTTCAATGGTGGTGGTAATACCGAGTTCCATATCGTATCCCGCTAAAAATAACGACGTTCCGTTCGCTTTCAATAAGATACCTTCCAGTGCGGGAAGAGCCGATTTTGATGCAACCGCCCGTTGTACGTTACTGACGGCATCCACCAACGCTTGTCTTTCACATAAAATTCGCATAATCATCTTCCTTTCAATAAAAACTTACTTTATAAACATAAATACTTTACTTTTTAGTAGTCGTAATAGTAGGGGTCGTGAAAATGTGGAAAACCGCCGAACCCCCTGCCGTAAACGACTTTTCAAACCCTACCTCACAAAAAAACCTCGTTAACATAAAGTGGACAAAAGTGGAAAACAAATCCACCTTTCACAACGGTGAAAAACGTGTTAGTGGAAAGTGAAAAAAACGTTTAAAACTTTCCCTGCAACATTCACCGAAAACGCGCACTTTTCCACTCACCTTTCACCGTCACGACTCCGAAATATTTTTGATGATGTCGTTGACCAATCCTTTAAACGTGGGATTGTTGTCCATCTGTTTTTCTACCTTTTTCAAGGTATACACGACGGTGGAGTGATCGCGGCCGCCGAACTCTTTACCGATGGCTTCGGTGGTGGCACCGGTGATCTCGCGCATCACGTATTGCGCGACCTGACGGGCGGAAGCAATGGTCGACGATTGCTTTTTGGAAAGGATATCCTCGGGGGACACCAACATGGTCCGTGCCACCTCGTTGATGATACGTTCTACCGTAACCGGTACGGGTTGTCCCGCATTTTTAATGTCGCGGATCGCGGCTTGCGCGGTGATGATAGAGGGGGCTTCTCCCTGCAACATACATTGCGCCTGAATACGACGTACCGCACCTTCCAGTTGACGGACGTTGCTCTTCAAATGAGTGGCAATGTATTCCGCCACGTCGTTGCCGATCTCAATATCCAGCAGTTGCGCCTTGCGTTTGATGATGGCAATACGGGTCTCCAGATCCGGCGGTTGAATGTCCGCAAGCAGACCCATCTCAAAACGGCCGCGCAAACGGTCGGTCAGCGAAGCGATCTCTCTGGGCGGACGGTCGGAGGTGAGAACAATCTGTTTGTTTGCCTGATGCAACGCGTCAAACGTGTGGAAAAACTCTTCCTGAATACCCATTTTACCCGCGATAAACTGAATGTCGTCGATTAACAACAGGTCAACCTGACGGTATTTGGCGCGGAACTCTTCAGGGGATTTTTCCTTTAACGCTTCGATGAGTTCGTTGGTCATAAACTCACCTTTGGTATAGAGGATCTTCATCTGCGGTGAGTTTTTACGGATCTCGTTGCAAATGGCATATAACAAGTGCGTTTTACCGAGACCGGGACCGCCGTATATAAATAAAGGATTGTAGTTGCCCGCAGGTTTACTCGCAACCGCTTGCGACGCAGCGTGAGCAAACTTATTGGAAGAACCGACAACGAAGTTGGCAAACGAATATTCATAGTCGGTGGAACTTTGTCCGAACAGATTTTCCGCCATCGGGAACTCGCTCGAAAGCAATTCGGTATCCGGTACCGCAACGGCGGGCGCAGGTGTCTTTTGCGGTGCTTCTTTCGAAAGGATCTTCAACCCCAGCGGAATACCCCACACCTGTAAAAACGCGTCTTTCAGTTTGTCGGTATATTGTCCCGCCACAATGTCGCGCTGAAAATCGGTATTGACTTCCACCACCACCGTGTTATCCTCAATACGGCACGGTTCGATGCATTTGATCCACATATTAAAGGCGACGGTACTGATTTCCCCTTGGCTTTCCAGATAACTCAGTATACCGCTCCACGCTTCCTTGATATTTTCCATGATTTGATAACTCCTTTGACCCAAAATGTGCCGTTCTTTTTACGTTTCGAAATAAAAAATATATATAATTTTTTAAAGGATACAAAAGTACACCTAATTGTAACATATTTTTTTGCCGATTACAACTTTTTAAATGAACTTTTTTTAATTTTTATATGATTTTTGGTATGCGGTATACTCAAAAAGCCCAAAAAACCGAAAATTGGCGGTTTATACGCAAAATACGCTGTACCCGAATACAGGGCAAGAATACAAAAAACAAAAAAGGGTGTTGACTTTTTAGGAAAAACTGTTATATAATAGTCTCTCACAAGGCGAAAGGGGGAAAAAAGAATGTTCCGGACCTATCAACCGAAAAAAAGACATCGCAAAATGGAACACGGTTTCCGTAAAAGAATGGCAACTGCCAATGGCCGTAAGGTGCTGGCTCGCCGCAGAGCGAAAGGTAGAAATCGTCTCACCTATTAAAAAAGGCCACCTCGAGTGGCTTTTTTTCATTAGGAAGGAAAGAAACGTACGATGAAAACGGTCTATACACTGAAACAAAACAAAGAATTCCGCGGTGCGTATTATCGCGGGAAGGCTTTGGTGCATCCGTTTTTGATCGTATACGTGCGCAAAAATCCGTACAAAACGGTGCGCATCGGCATCACCACGGGAAAAAAAGTGGGCAAGGCGGTACAACGCAACCGTTGCCGCCGTATCATCCGCGAAGCGTTTCGTCAACTGGTACCGCAGGTCAAAAGCGGGTACGACTACGTGTTCGTGGCGCGTACCGCCACCGTTCATCAGACCAGTACGACACTTCAAAAGGTAATGCACGAACAATTTAAAAAAGCAGGGTTTCTGCTATGAAACGAGTATTGATAGCACTTGTCAAATGGTATCAGCGGGTCATTTCACCTCTTACTCCTCCTTCCTGTCGGTTCACACCGACGTGTTCCGCTTATGCCATCGAAGCACTCGAACGATTCGGCGCGATCAAAGGCGGGTTTCTCACCGTCAAACGGATCCTGCGCTGTCATCCGTGGGGGGGTAGCGGGTATGATCCCGTCCCCGAAAAGAAAGAAAACGACCGTTCCCGCCGTTGAGGGAACGAAGGAGGATTGGAATGAGCGCAATTTTTGATTTGATCGCCATCCCGCTCGGATGGTTACTGGGTTTGATCTATAAAGTGGTTCCCAACTACTTTGGTGCCATTTTTCTGTTTACACTGGCAACGCGACTTCTCCTGTTCCCGTTGTCACTCAAATCGCAAAAAAGTCAGGCGGATCGCGCCAAACTGCAACCCCGCCTGCAACGCTTACAAAAAAAATATCAGAACGACCCCAAAAAATTACAGGAAAAGCAGATGGCGCTTTACGAAAAAGAAGGCGTTTCCCCTGCGGGCGGCTGCGCGCCGATGCTGGTGCAGATGCTGATCCTGTTCGGTATCATCTCGGTCATCTACGCACCGGTCAAGAACCTGACGTCGGTACCCGACGCGGTCATCAACACCTCCATCTCGGTGGTGAACAGCAACCTCAGCGAAGCGGAGCAAAAGCGTTCCTACTACAAAGAACTGTATATGCTCAACAACCTCGATAAACACGAGGAAGAGGTCAAAAAAGCGATCGTTGAGATGAAAGGTGACGATGAACAAGCGTTGTATACCTCGCTCGATGCCGATCAGTATTACGACGAAATGATGGATATCAAAGAACAATTCTCGCTCTTCGGTGTTTCGTTATTGCAAAACCCGTGGAACGAAAAAGGGTTCGCGGGTATCAACTGGTTGTGGTTGGTAGCGCTCATCTCGGGTCTTACCTCGTTGCTTACCAGTTTACTTTCGATGCACTACTCCAAAAAATTGACGGCAGGAGAAGTCAACGACAAAGCACAAGGTTGCTCCAACTTTATGATGCTCTTGTGGATGCCGTTGTTCTCTTTGTATATTTCGTTTACCGTTCCCGGCGGTGTCGGTGTGTACTGGATCTGTTCCAACATCATCGCACTCGGACAGACGGCTCTCCTCAACAAGATCTACGACCCTGTCAAGATTCGTGAACAGGCGGAGATCGAGTATGAAGAACGTCGTAAACAACGTCAGGAAGACAAAAAACGGTTGGCGGAATCCCGTGCCAGAGAGCAAAAAGCGTTAGCGGAAGAGCAAAACGCGCAAAAGAAGGGCGAACAGAAACCGCGCAAGAAAGCGGAAGAAAAGACCACCGCGCCCGAACAAAGTGAACCGTCTGTCGAAACAGACGAGAAAGGATAAGCACCGTGCAAAAGGAATTGATCAAAGAAGCACAGACGGTTGAAAAAGCCGTCGAACTTGCGGCAGAAGAACTGCAAGTCCCTGTTGACTGCTTACAAGTGGAAGTGTTGCAGGAACCACAAAAGAAAGCGTTTGGGTTGTTCGGCGGCACCGATGCGAAAGTCAAGGTCACCGTCAAAGAAAACTCTCCCTGCACTGCGGCAGTGGCATTTCTCAAAGATGTGCTTGACAAAATGGGTATCACCGGAATGGACATCACCGCCACCGAAGAGGATAACCAATGCACCCTCACGATGGAAGGGGAGGATATGGGCTTCATCATCGGTCGTCGCGGCGAAACGCTGGATGCGTTACAATACCTCACCAGTCTGGTCGCCAACCGCGTGGAAAGCGGCTACTACCGCGTGACGCTGGACATCGGCAACTACCGCGAAAAACGCGAAACGACCTTGACTGCCCTCGCCCGTAAGCATGCCAACCAAGCGGCGAAAAACGGCAGAAAGACCTCGCTCGAACCGATGAACCCGTACGAGCGCCGCATCATTCATACCGCCGTACAACAGGTGGAAGGCGCTACCTCGTGGAGTGTGGGTACCGAACCCAACCGCCACGTGGTGATCGGCCCGTCGGATGACAACCCCGTGAAAAACCGCGCTCCCCGTCGTGACCGCCGTCGCGGCGACAACCGTGGTGAAAACCGCGGCGAACGTCGTGAACGCGCACCCCGCGGTGAATACGTGGTGGAACGTCCCGTACGTGAAGTACGTAAATTCGTTTCCCGCAACACCCCGACCGAGTACGCCGCCGACTTCGCGCCGCCCGAGCGTACCCATTCCGAGACCGAATCGTCCGCCACCTTATACGGCCGCATCGATCTGTAAAAACAAAAGCCGACAGAGTGATCTGTCGGCTTTTCTGCTTTTAAAGGGGAGTTAACACGTTACAAAGGGTGGCAAACTGTTCCATAGTGAGTTGCTCCGCCCGTGCAGTGGCGGGAATGTTCGCTGCCTCCAGCACCATCATCACCATCGGCTTTTCGTACCCCGCATTGCACAACGAGTTCGCAAGCGTTTTGCGTCGTTGTCCGAATGCCGCGTGGATCAGACGGAACAACAACGCTTCGTCTGCCACCGTACAGGCGGGCTGTTTGCGTAACCGAAGTTGAATGACCGCACTGTCCACCTTCGGCGCGGGATAAAAACTTCCGTGTGAAACGGGGAACAGGATCTCGCTTTCGGCAAAATAATGTACCGCAAGCGTCACCGACCCGCATTCCCGCGTCCCCGGCGCGGCACACAACCGCACCGCCGCCTCTTTTTGTACCAGCACCGTGATACATTCGATCGGCAAACGGCTTTCGAGCAGATGCATCAGCAGCGGCGAAGTAATGTAGTACGGCAGATTCGCACACACCACCACCGGCAACCCGTCGGCATATTGCTTGATAAGCGCACACAGATCCAGTTTCATCGCGTCCCCGTGTACCACCGTGACGTTATCACAATCGGCAAGCGTCTCTTTGAGCACGGGAAGCAGACGGGTGTCCAACTCCACCGTGATCACCCGTTCGGCGACCGCCGCCAGTTCACGGGTCAGTACCCCTAAACCGGGTCCGATCTCCAACACCGCAAACGGACCGTCAATGTCGGGATGACACGCCTGCGCCATCCGCGGACACACCGACGGATTGATCAGAAAATTTTGTCCGAGCGACTTGGAAAACGAAAACCCGTTGCGGGTCAGAACGTCGCGCATATAACGAAGATCGGTTAATTGGGGCATAAGTACCTCCCTGGTGTGACAGGTTCAAATCCTGTCACACTAACAGATGAATTGTTGTTATTCTACCACAAATGTTTGAAACATACAAGAGGGACCATTTTTCGAAAAAAACAAACAAATGTGCGCCTTTTTGTGAAAAAATCTGTTGAAGTTGTGGGCAGTTCGACAAAAAATAGACCGAAAAGACAAACCTCTCAAAAGTTTTCCACTAAACTTTCCACTTTTCAACTGGGAAAAACGGTGGAAGTTTTTTACACAAAAACGGTTGTACGTTCGGCAGTGTTGTGATAAAATAAAAACCGAATTCACAGGTTAGGATGAGAAATATGACATTTTTAGCAGGGGAATATGAGGTGGCAGTCATCGGCGCAGGACACGCGGGCATCGAAGCGGCGCTCGCCTCCGCGCGTCTTGGTTGCTCCACCGCCATCTTCACCATCAATATGGACGCGGTGGGGAATATGCCCTGCAACCCTTCCATCGGCGGTACCGCAAAAGGTCACTTGGTGCGTGAAGTGGATGCCATGGGCGGCGAAATGGGAAAAGCCGCTGACGCGACACTGTTACAGTCGCGTATGCTCAACCGCGGAAAAGGTCCCGCGGTGCATTCCCTGCGCGCGCAGATCGACCGTCGTCGGTATGCGGAATATATGAAACATCGTCTGGAAACCACCGACGGGGTGGACTTAAAACAAGCCGAGATCGCCGCGCTGGAACGGCACGAAGACGGACGCTGGTTGCTCACCACCCGTCTGGAAGAGCAGTATCTCGCAAAAGCGGTCATTTTAGCCACCGGTACGTATTTAAAAAGTACTATCTTCGTGGGTGACGTGTCGTACGACGGCGGTCCCGACGGAATGTTCCCCGCCGCTACCCTCAGCGATTCGCTCACAAAACTCGGTATGACCCTGCGGCGGTTTAAAACGGGAACCCCCTCCCGTGTACTGCGCTCGAGCATCGACTTTTCAAAAACGGAAGTGCAACCGGGCGAAGACCCCGTCGTCCCCTTCTCGTTTGAAACGACCGATCCGCTCAAAAACGAGGTGGATTGCCACATCACCTGGACCACCACCGAAACCAAAGAAGTTATACAGGAAAATCTCCACCGTTCCCCGCTTTACGGTGGAAAGATCAGCGGTGTCGGACCGCGCTACTGCCCCAGTTTCGAAGATAAAGTGGTGCGGTTTGCCGAAAAAGAACGGCATCAGGTGTTCATCGAACCGTGCGGCAAGTATACCGACGAAATGTATCTGCAAGGGTTGTCGTCGTCGTTACCGGTCGACGTGCAACTGAAATTCCTGCGCACCATTCCGGGTCTCGAAAACGTAAAGGTGATGCGCCCCGCCTACGCGATCGAATACGATTGTTGCGACCCGCGCGAACTGCACCCCACCCTCGAATGCAAAGACTTAGACGGTCTGTACGGCGCGGGACAGTTCAACGGCAGTTCGGGATACGAAGAAGCCGCCGCGCAAGGTTTGGTCGCGGGCATCAACGCGGCGCGGAAGATCAAAGGACTCTCACCGCTCATCATCGATCGGTCGCAGGGATACATCGGTACCCTCATCGACGATCTGGTGACCAAAGGATGTATGGACCCCTACCGTATGATGACCTCACGTTCGGAATATCGGTTATTGCTCCGTCAGGACAATGCCGACGAACGGTTGACCCCCATCGGACGGGAAATGGGTCTGGTAGACGACGAGCGATGGGCGCATTTCTGTGAACGTCAACAACTCAAAACACAGGAACGCGAACGCATCGACGCGACGGTCGTACCGCCGAGCGATACGCTGAACGCGTTGCTCATCGAACACGGTACCACCCCCGTGACAACGGGTGTGCGGTTGTCGGAATTGTGCCGCCGTCCGCAGATCTCGTACGCGATGTTGGCGGCGGTCGACCCCGAACGCAAACCCCTGCCGTCACTGGTCATCGAACAGATGGAAGTGGAACTCAAATACGAAGGGTATCTGCGCCGTCAACAGGCGGCGGTGGACGAGATGCGTCGACTGGAAAACGTGTTGTTGCCCGACGATACCGACTATTATGCCATCGTGGGCCTGCGCAAAGAAGCGCAGGAAAAATTAAGTAAGTTGCGCCCACGCAGTATCGGACAGGCATCGCGCATCAGCGGTGTCAGTCCCGCAGACGTGTCGGTGTTGATCGTATGGAGGAACAACGATGATAAATAAACCGTTATTGCGCGAATATACCACGGCATTCGGTGTGCAACTGTCGGAAGAAATGTGCGCCAAGTTTGACCGATACGCACAGTTGCTCGTGGAATGGAACCAAAAAATGAATCTCACCGCCATCGTCGAACCGGACGATATCGTGCTCAAACATTTTGCGGACAGTCTGACCGCACTCCCTTTGTTACCGCAACGGGAGGGGATCACCCTCGTTGACGTGGGAACAGGAGCGGGATTTCCCGCCGTCGCCCTCGCCATCGCGCGTCCCGATCTGCGGGTGACGTTACTGGACAGTTTAAACAAACGATTGCTCTTTTTACAGGAAGTGTGCCGAGAACTCGGTCTTTCGGCACAGACGGTACATGCCCGCGCCGAAGAAGGCGGACGCGACCCGTCGTTGCGGGAACGATTTGACGTCGCCACCGCCCGCGCGGTCGCCGCGTTGCCCGTGTTGTCTGAATATTGTTTACCGTTTGTGAAAACGGGCGGTGTGTTTCTCGCGATGAAAGGACCCGAAAGCGACGAGGAATACGCACAGGCGGAAAAAGCGATCCGCGTACTCGGCGGACGGGTAAAAGAGGTGCGGCAACATACCCTGCCCGTTCTTCCCAAAGACGGTGTGGAACAACTGGAACGACGGATCTTCGTGATTGAAAAATCAAAACCGACACCAAATGCGTATCCCCGTCCCACCGCCAAGATTAAAAAAGGCGCGATATAAAAAGAACCGATACAACGCATCGCGTTGTATCGGTTCTCTGTTTATCATTCGGCAAAGATCAGTTTGCTTTCGAGCGCGTCGGAGGCGAGAACCATATAGATCTTACCTTCGGCGAATTTTGCCGCGCTGCCGTCGAGTTCGGTAAAGGTGAGCGAATCGGCGGTGCGGTTAAAGTTGATCTTACGGGCGGTACCGCCGGACATCAGGTACGCGGTGCCGGACCCTTCGCGGAAGTTGCAATGCTCGTCGGTCTCCATATATTTTTCCGCGTACAGGACGAGGACGTTGGAAACCTGGATCTGGTTGCCTTCAAGCGAGTTATGCGGTTTGCAGGTTGCCATTTTACCGATGTTCTTACCGTACAGACCGGTATTTTCATCGTACACGAAGGTGACAACGTGACTGGGGGTGGTGTTGAGTTGGAACGTTTCGGCTTTGATATCGCCCGCTTTTTCGCCGAAGGAGAACGGCGCGTCTTTCACACGGTTAAGCGAAATATTCTTTTGTTCGATACGCGCTTTGAGCTTGGTTTGGGAAGTGACCAGACTATGCACGTAGTCAATACGGTTTCGGAGCGTTTCATCGCGCCAGAACAACGAAGAACTTTCGACAAGTGCGTTGACGTGATCGAGAACGCCGGTATCTAAGATCGCGTCGGCAGGATAACTGCCGCCTGCGTGAACGTACACAAGACCGAGCGAACGGGCGGTCGCCACGAACGGAGAACGCGCACTGCGGATGGGACCGAAGGTTTCGGGAACACGGGAGATGGAACCAAACGCAACCAGCAAACGCGGGATCGCACCCTCGGTCTCACATTCCATATAAAAATCCGCTTTATCGATCTGCGGCTGATGACCGATGGTCTTACTGTCGTTCGGAACCATAAACCCAACGGGACGGGTCGGATCGGCGGCATCCAATTCCACTTTACCGGTCAGAACGTTGTACCCGGTCTTGACGGGAACGGTGGTGGTCGTGGTCGTCGAAGACGTTGTCGTCGTCGTTGTGTCGGTCTCCTTCGCGGGTGCACACGCACTGAGCGACAAAAGAAGCACGACCGACATAGCCAAAGCGATAAAACGTTTCATAGAAATTCCCCTTTTTCTTAGTCTATCTCACAGTATACACCATCTTTCAACAAAAAACAATAAATTGACAAAGAAAATTTGAATGGTATAATAAGGAACGAAGCAATTCGCCTAAAACTATGTATATGCGCTTGTAGCTCAGCAGGATAGAGCGTCCGCCTCCTAAGCGGAAGGTCGGGGATTCGAATTCCTTCAAGCGCGCCAAAAAATCCTCGTTCCGAAGAACGAGGATTTTTTTATCCGTTTCAAAAACAAGGGGCATGTATCGCGCATACAGATTGCTGATAAACGCGGCGCCGAGGATCCCCGCTTTGTCACCCAACCGCGAAACGGCGATCCGCGTATCGTGTTGCGGATTAAATCCGTGTACCTGTTCCTGCACGTGACGGTACAGCGGTGCGATCAACCCGTCACCGCCGTGGATGTGGTTATCGATCAACGCGTTCGTGAGATAGTGTACCGCATATTCGACCGATTCACCGTTATAATCCGTCATACCCGCAACCTTGCCGTCTTGAATGTGAACCAGTTGGTTTTTCAACCGGTCGCCCTTATACAAAACGTGTTCGGCGCAAATACGGTAGTTGTACATCGATACCATCTCCTCACGCTGTCTGCTACCTTTAAAATATAATAAATTCCAATGAAAAGCAACACCAAAATGCAATCGAGCGCGTCGCTTTTTTATATTTACTTGTCATTGGTTTTGCGCTATGCTATACTGATGAAGAACGAAGTATATTTCCGAGAAGGAGAGGATCAGATGAACCCGAAAATTTTAGTGGTCGGCAGTTTCGTAATGGATATGATCGCGACCACGACCCGATTCCCCGAAGCGGGGGAGAGTATCATCGGTACGGGATTTTCCACCGCACCGGGTGGAAAAGGTGCAAACCAAGCCATTCAGGCGGCGCGGCTCGGTGCCGACGTGACGATGGTGGGTATGGTTGGCAACGACGATTTCGGGCGTGCGCTCATTCAATCGATGAAGGACAGCGGGGTCAACACCGAACACGTGTTGGTGACCGACAAAGCCTCCTCGGCGGTCGCGAGTATACAGATCCAACAAAACGAACAGGGGACCGAGAACCGCATCCTGCTTGTTCCCGGCAGTAACTTTATGATAACGGTAGACGACGTGGCATTCGTACAGGATATCATCGGCGAATACGATATGGTGATCTTACAAAACGAGATCCCCACCGACGTCAACTGTACGGTGGCAAAATGGGCGAAAGAGAAGGGTGTACCGGTGATGCTCAATCCCGCGCCCTACCGCGAATTGCCGCGTGAACTGATCGCGTGTCTGACCTATATTTCGCCGAACGAACACGAAGCCGCCGATATTGCGGGGTTAACGCTCGGCGCAGACGAGGATATCGAGGCGGCGGTGAAGGCGGTACACGCGCTCGGTACGGACAATGTGTTGATCACGCTCGGCGGTCGCGGTTGCGCGTACAGTGACGGCAAAACGTTGCAGTATGCGAACAGCGTGTCGGTGGCAGAGGTACAGGATCCCACCGCCGCGGGGGATAGTTTTATCGGCGCGTTCTGTACGGCGGTCGCGTCGGGGATCCCGATCGCGGATGCACTTCGATTTGCCAACTGCACGGCGGGTATCACGGTGACCGTGATGGGCGCACAGACCAGTTTGCCGCACCTTGACCGTGTGTTGGACGTGATGCAACAAAACGAGTACGATACCGAACCTTTTAAAGGAGCATAACGATGGACGTATTACAACAATTTATCGATATCAGCAAACGGGAATTTGACGCGTATACCGCGTCGGTGGATCACGCAAGTTTACGCGCCGCCGCCGATCTGATCATTGCGGCGAAACGAAACGGAAACCGTTTACATATTACGGGAATCGGCAAACCCGCGCATATTGCGGGGTATGCAGCGTCGCTCATCTCGTCGACGGGTACGCCGACCTATTTTCTGCACGGTACCGAGGCGGTACACGGGTCTTGCGGACAGTTGAGCGAAGGGGACGTGGTCATCTGTATCTCCAACAGCGGAGAAACGGCAGAACTCAAAGCAACCGCCGTGTCGATTCAAAACAATGGTTGTAAAGTGATTGCGGTGACCGGCAATCCCGATTCATGGCTCGGTCGGTTTGCCGAAGTGTGTCTGGTAGCGGGTGTATCGCACGAAGGCGGTGTACTCAACCGTGCACCGCGCGCCTCTATTTTGGCGGAAACGTTCGTGTTACAATGTCTGTCGGTACTGTTGCAGGAAAATGCGAACATTACCCCCGAACAGTACGTGAAACGACATCCCGGCGGCGCACTCGGTGTGTTGCGCGAGGACGAAAAGAGGTAATCGCGTATGCGCTTTTTTGAACGGTTCGTTTCCAACAGTCTGGCAGGAACGGGCAATCAACGGTTCGTGACGTCGGACGGGAACGAACAACGCGCGCGGACGTTTTACAAGATCTACGCGGGCGGCGAGTATGCGTATTCCTTTTTGTTCAGTAATATTATCGACAGCACCTATGACAAAGGACAGGACAGTCGATGTAACCTGATCTGTGACAGTTGGACCGTCACCGCGATGCGGGTAGCGGTCTGTGATACGGTCGATAACGCGATCCCGCAGGATGCGTTTCAAACGGTGACCTTTTCGGGAAAGACCACCAAAGAGGTGGCACCCGCCGAGTTCTTTTCCACCGACCCGATCACACTTGACGTACAAAAGGACCAATACCTGTGTATCGAAACGGTATATTGTGGCAGGATGATCCCCTGTCAACCGAAAGGGGATACGGCGGGATTTATCCTAAAGGACGGGCAATGGGTGCCGTGTCTGGAGATCCCGTTTGCCTCGATGATCGGTTGTGACCGCGCGGTCAAACGGCGGATCGCGTATCTCGGGGATTCCATCACGCAAGGCACGGGTGTTGCGTTTAACTCATATCGCAACTGGTGCGCATTGTTGTCCGAAAAACTGGGAGAGGATAACGCGTACTGGAATTTAGGGTTAGGTTTCGGGCGCGGATCGGATGCCGCGTCCGACGGCGCGTGGTTGTTCAAAGCCAAACAGAACGACGTGGTGTTTGTGTGTTTCGGTGTCAACGATATCTGGCACGGACAAAACGGGTATATCGAAGAACAGTTGCGGGAAACACTCGACACCATCGTGCGCAAACTGAAAGAACGCGGTTGCACGGTGATCTTACAGACCATTCCGCCGTTCGGGTATCCGAGCGAAAAAGCGCAGATCTGGAAACGAACCAACGACTACATTCGTACCGTGTTGTCGGAAAAGGTGGATATGGTAATGGATATCGCACCGCTGTTATCGGCAGGTGAAACGGCACCCGAGCAACCGAAATACGGCGGTCATCCCGACGAGGTCGGTTGTGCGATGTGGGCGGAGGAACTGTATCAAAAAGTCAAACCGATGTTTAAATAAAAAAAGACGGATGCGTGAGCATCCGTCCTTTTTGTATCAGATGATAAAATCACAGGAGAGATCGCCGATCATCACCGCGTGTTTGTCGTCCGAATAGGCGGTGGCGTAATCGATATCTACGTAGGTGAAATCCTCTTTATTTAAGGTGAACTGCACCGTCTTGCGTTCGCCTTTGCAAAGATGCACCTTTTCAAAACGGCGCAACCGTTTGACGAACGGGGTGGTACGGGTGTAATACGCTTTTAAGAACAGCAGTACCGATTCGTCCACGTCGTAGTTGCCGGTGTTTTCTACCGTGACCGACACCGACACGTCATAGCCGTTCGCGTCGACCGTGAGATCGGAATACTCGACGGTGGTGTAGGACAGACCGTACCCGAACGAATACCACGCGTCGGGTGAAGATAACACGTAGTCGCGTCCGTTGTGTTCGGGTGAACCGGGCATTTTGTAGAATCCGCGCGCGGACGGTTTGTGGTTGTAGTGGCAGGGGATATGTCCCGTCGATTGCGGGAAGGACACGGTGAGTTTCGCACTGGGCGAACGGTCGCCGAACACGAGGTTTGCGAACGCGTTACCCATTTGTTCACCGCCGCCCCACGAGAACAGAAACGCACGACACTGTGCGACCTGTTCTTTGACGGTGTACGGACGACCCGCGCACATCACCAGCACCATCGGTTTACCGAGTGCCGCAACCGCGTCGAACAAGCGGCGCTGTGACGGGAGCATACTGAGGTCGGACATATCGTACCCTTCGCTGCAAGTACACTCGCTTCGCGTGTCGGCTTTGCCGCCGCCGAACGCGCCGCCGATCGAGAAGGACACGTCCAAGTTACTGTCGCCGAGCGCCAGAAACACGATATCGGCTTTACGGGCAGCGTCGACCGCTTCGGCAATCATCTCGTCGGTGTAGGAAACGGGGTTGCAACCCGCCGCATACAATACGCGGTCTTCCCCTAAACGGTTGACAAGACCCGTGTAAAGGTCCACAAACCGCTCGGTATGGCGGATGTAGTCGCCCGAGAAGGTATTTTTCGCGTTGTTACCGATGACGGCAACGGTACCGCAGGTTTTTTCATTAAGCGGGAGAATGCCGTCGTTTTCGAGGAGAAGAATGGATTGCTCGTCCAGTTCACGCGAGAGGTCGATGGCACGTTGGGTATATTCCGCCGTATGCGGTGTTTCGACCGAATACGGGTTCTCAAACAACCCGAGATTGAATTTTAAGGTGAGGATACGCGCGACCGCCTCGTCGAGCAACCCTTCGTCCACCTCGCCGTTTCGGATCGCGTCGCGCAGTTCGTCGCTGAACCCGTACGGATCAAGTGCTTCGATATCGACACCCGCTTCGAGTGCCAGTTTTCCCGCTTCAAGCGGGGTTTTGGCGGTATGTTGGAAGGAGTGCATCATTTCGATGGCGCCGTAGTCGTTGACCAACACCCCGTCGAACCCGAGTTCGCCGCGCAACACGTCGCGCAACCATTTTTTTGACGCGTGGATCGGGACACCGTCCACCTCGTTGTAAGACGGCATGATTGCCATCGTTCCCGCTTCAATACACTTCACATACGGCTCCAGCATCCGTTCGCGGATCTCGCGTTCGCCGATGTGCGCGGGTGCAAGATTGATACCCCCTTCGGGGACACCGTAGGCAATGAAATGTTTCGCGGTAGCGGCAACGCCTTGTTTTTGGAATCCGCGTACCACGGCGGCACCCATTTCACCGAGCAGATACGGGTCTTCGCCGTAGGATTCCTGAACGCGACCCCAACGCGGGTCGTTACCCACGTCAATGTCGGGTCCGTATAAGTTACGGACACCGAAAAGACGCGCTTCGGCGGCGGTGTATGCCGCCATCTGTTCCACCAGTTCGGGGTTGAAACTGCCGCCCATACCCGCGCATTGCGGGAACATCGTACCGAACGGTGCGACGAAGCCGTGAATGGAGTCACGCGCTACAAGCACGGGAATGCCCAGCCGTGTTTTCTCCACAAAATACCGCTGAATACCGTCGACCTCTTCACCGGTGGACGTCCATCCCGTAAATAAGGTGCCGAGAGGTTCGATATCCTCACCGTTTTTTACGGCGGCTGCCTGTTTTGCGCTATTCCAAAGGGTCTTCAACTGTGCCATTTTTTCATCGAGCGTCATACGACCGAGCAGGTCGGCGACCCGTTCGGACGTGGAGAGGTTCTTATCTTGATACGGTAACATACGGATTCCCCCTTTTCGGTTGTATCGTATCACACAAACGTGGTGGTGGCAAGTATAAAAACGACAAAATATTGTAAAAAAGCGCCGACTTTTGCGAAGTCGGCGCTTTTAAAATTAGAACGAGAAGTCGCAGGACAGGTCGTTTATCATTACACGGTGTTTACCGTCGGAGTAGGCGGTGGAATAATCCACGTCCACGTAGGTGAAATCCTCTTTATCGAGGGTAAACTGTACCGTTTTACGTTCGCCTTTCGCGAGGTGCACCTTTTCGAAACGGCGCAACCGCTTGACAAACGGGGTGGTACGGGTGTAGAACGCACGTAGGAACAACAACACCGTTTCGTCCACGTCGTAGTTGCCGGTGTTCTCCACCGTGACCGACACCGATACGTCGTGTTTACCGTTTACCGTCACCGTCAAGTCGGAATATTCGACGGTGGTATAGGACAACCCGTACCCGAACGGATACCACGCGCCTGGCGCAGACAACACGTAGTCGCGACCCGTTTGTTCGGGCGACCCGTGCCGTTTATAGTAACCGCCCGCAGACGGTTTGTGGTTGTAGTGACAGGGGATATGTCCCGTCGATTGCGGGAAGGAGATCGCCGTTTTCGCACTGGGCGAATGGTCACCGAAGATGAGATTGGCGAATGCGTTACCACTCTGTTCACCGCCGCCGAACGACCACAGGAACGCGTTACACTGCGCGACCTGTTCCTTGATGGCGTACGGACGACCCGCGTACATCACGAGTACGGTGGGTTTACCGAGTGCGACGACCGCGTCAAACAGACGACGCTGTGACGGGAACATATCCAGACTGTTGATGTCGTATCCCTCACCGCAGGTGGTTTCGAACTTGCGCGTTCCCTCTTCACCCGCGACACCGCCGAACCCGGACGGGCAGTTGTCGCCGAGTACCAGAAACACCACGTCCGCCTGTTTGGCGGTTTCGACCGCTTTGGCGACGAGGTCGTCGTTTAAGGTGGCGGGGTTACACCCGACCGCATAACGTACGCGGTCGCTCCCTAAACGGTTGACCATACCGTCGTAGAAACTGACGCATGCGGGTGTGAGAGCGATGTAGTCGCCGAGGAAACTGTATTTCGCATTGTTACCGATAACCGCGACGGTACCGCAATCCTTTTCGTCGAGCGGCAGGATCCCGTCGTTTTCGAACAACAGAATGGACTGCTCTTCCAGTTCGCGGGACAATTCGACCGATGCGGCGGTGTGGAAGTTGTCGGCGGTCGGGGTGAACGCGTAGGGATTTTCGAACAATCCGAGTTTGAACTTCATCGTGAGGATACGCTCCACCGCTTCGTTCAGCAACCCTTCGTCCACTTCGCCGCGACGGATGGCTTCTCTCAGTTCGTCGCAGAACCCGTACGGGTCGAGCGCTTCGAGGTCGACACCCGCTTCGAGTGCCATCTTACCTGCATCGTAAGCGGTTTCGGCAACGTCGTGGAAGGTATGTAACATTTCGATGGCGCCGTAATCGTTGATGTTGACACCGTCAAATCCGAGTTCGCCGCGCAACACGTCGCGCAACCATTTTTTTGACGCGTGGACGGGTTCACCGTCCACCTCGTTGTACGACGGCATCACCGACATAACCCCTGCGTCAATACATTTCTTGAACGGTTCCAGCATAATTTCGCGGACTTCCCGTTCACCGACGTGGGCGGGTGCTAAATTGATACCCGCTTCGGGCATACCGTAAGCAATGAAATGTTTCGCGGTAGCGGCAACGTCGTTTTTCTGTAACCCTTTTACGTAGGCACTTCCCATTTCACCGAGCAGATACGGGTCTTCGCCGTACGCTTCCATCGTTCTGCCGAAACGGGGTTCGTGATACACGTCGATGTTGGGCGCGTACAGGTGACGAATGCCCATCGTGCGCGCTTCGGTACCGATATTCTGCGCCATCTGTTCGATGAGTGCGGGGTTAAACGAACCCGCCAGACCCGCGCATTGGGGGTAGACGGTACCGTCTTTGTGTAACAGACCGCGGATACCTTCAAACGCAGGCAGGATCGGAATACCCAGCCGCGTTTCTTCCACAAAATACCGTTGAACGGCATTGAGTTCTTCTTCGTTAAAATCGTAGCGGGTAAACACGTTGCCGTACGGTGCCAATTTCTCCCCGTTTGCAAGACGTTCACGCATTTTTTTGAGATCCCAGTGGGACCGCAGTTGATCAAATTTTTCATCCAGTGTCATTCTCGAGAGCAGGTCGGCGACCCGTTCGGTGACAGATAATTCCTTGTTTTGATACGGTAACATCAATATCCATCCCTTCCGCACCCGAAGTGCATTTTTAATTGTATGGATAACCGACACAAAAGTCAAGCAAAAACCCACAAAAGAAAACTTTTCGAAAAAAGGATTGCCGTTTGCAGTGATAACTGGTATAATGAAAAAACAATGGTACGTGGGACGTACGAAAGAAAGGAAGACGCCTGTGAAACAAGCGAAAAAAACAGCGCTGATCATCGGTGCGGGACCGGCGGGATTGACCGCCGCTTATGAACTGTTAAAACATACGGATATTTTACCGCTCGTGGTGGAGGAAAGCGATGCCATCGGCGGTATTTCGCGTACGGTGGAACATAACGGCAACCGTATGGATATCGGCGGACACCGCTTTTTCTCCAAAAACGAACAGGTCAATGCGTTGTGGCAGGAACTGATGCCGCTTCAAGGCAGTCCCGCGTTTGACGATCTGGTACTCGGCGCGGAAAAAGAACTGGCAAAAGACGGACCCGACCCGCAGACCGAAGAAAAGGTTATGTTGCTTCGTCGTCGGGTATCCCGCATCTATTACCTGAAAAAGTTTTTCGACTATCCCGTATCCCTCAAATGGGATACGCTTAAAAATATGGGTCTGTGGCGGACACTCAAAGCAGGGTTCGGCTACGTTTATGCCTGTATTTTCAAACTGCCCGAAGACTCGCTCAAAAACTTTTACATCAATCGTTTCGGACAACCGCTCTACGAGATGTTTTTCGAGGATTACACCGCCAAAGTATGGGGTCGCGACCCGAAAGACATCTCCGCCGACTGGGGCGCACAACGGGTGAAAGGTCTGTCCCTGCGCAAAGCGTTGTGGACGATGCTCACAAAACCGTTCCGCAAAACCGACGGCGAGGTGGAAACCTCCCTCATCGAACAATTTTACTACCCGAAACGCGGTCCCGGACAGTTGTGGGAGACCCTTGCCGACCGCGTTTGCGAGATGGGCGGACAGATCGTGATGAACTGTTCGGTCAAAGCCATCGACACCGACGGCACCACCATCAACAGCGTGACCGCACAGGTCAAAGGCAAACCGCTGAAATTACAGGCGGACTACTATTTCTCCACCATGCCGATCAAGGATCTGGTGGTCGGCATGGGCGACGTTCCGCCCGCCGACGTACACGAGATCGCGTCCGAGTTGCCGTACCGCGATTTCGTGACGGTGGGATTGCTGGTCGATCGGTTGAAACTTAAAAACGAAACCACCCTTCGTACACTCGGCAACATCGTTCCCGACTGCTGGATCTACATTCAGGAACGCGACGTGAAGATCGGGCGGTTGCAGATCTTCAACAACTGGTCGCCGTATATGTGCAAAGATCCCGAACATACCGTGTGGATCGGTCTGGAATACTTCTGCGACGAAGGCGACACGATGTGGGAGATGTCGGACGACGACTTTATCGCACTCGCCATCGACGAACTGCACAAGATCGGTATTATAGATAAGCAAAACGTACTCGACAGTGTCCGTATCCGCGTCAAGAAAGCGTATCCCGCATACTTTGGGTCGTACGAGCAGTTTGACACGGTCAAAGACTGGTTGTCGGGCATCGATAACCTGTGGTGTATCGGCCGTAACGGTCAACACCGTTACAACAATATGGATCACTCGATGTTGACCGCGATCGAAGCGGTCAAAGCGGTGGCGGCAGGCAGTGTCGATAAAGATACGGTCTGGCGCGTCAACACCGAACAGGATTACCACGAAGAAAAACAAGCGTAAATTCCGTTAAAGCGAGGGGGGACACCGATGACAAACTCGATAAAGAATACGTTGTCGTGGGGATCGACGGCATTACTGCTCACAGCAACGGTCGGGATCTTGTTGTATTTTGTGTTCGGTCCCTCGCTCGGCACGTTACACGCTGACTGTACCGACTCGCTTTTGTGGGCAGAGGCGACCGTACAGACGGGAGAGGTTCTGACCGAAGAGTTTTCATACGCGGCACTGTTGCCGTTCGGCTCCTCTGTGTGGATGGTACCGATATTGCACCTGTTCGGGTACACCATCACGGCGCAGCAGATCAGTATGGCGATCTTCGCCGTCCTGTTTACGGCGGCGGTATTCTGGCTGTTTTGTTGTCTGGATCGCAAACCGTACGAGGCGGCTTTTGCCGCGTTTTGTACCGCGTTGTTGCTTTCGGGCTCGGAAAAATTGCGCGAGATCTTGTGGGAACACACCATCTATTACAGTTTAAGCATTTTACTGTTCACGGTGGTAACGGCGCTCGCGTTGTCGTTGCAAAAACGACTCTGTGCTGTCGATGGTACCAAAAATAAGGTCGTTGCCATCGTATTGGCGGTGTTACTCGCGGCGGTTTGCGCAGGTTGTGCGACCGACGGGATGCAGATCCTCGCGCTGACGGTCGCACCCGTCCTCGCGGGTGTCGTGATGATCACCCTTACGGACGAACGGCTGTTTGTAAAACAACCGCTCACACGGCGCGGGATCACGGTCGGTACGATGATACTCGGTACGGCGGTCGGTCTGTTGCTTCTTTTGTGGTTCACCAAAGGCGGCACCATCATCGCGGGATATGAAAACGCGTATACCGCGTGGTCACCGATGGACAAATGGGGTGAAAACGCGTCCCATTTTTGGGTACAGTATCTGTCCTTATTCGGTGTGGCGGTGCAGGAATCCGCGCCGCTCATTTCAATAGAATCGATCGGCACGTTGTGCCGTATGGTCGCGGCGGTGGCGATACTGATCTGTCCCATCGTGATGTTCGTGCGATACCGCCACCTGAAAAACAACGTGAAACTGCTGTTGTGGGGACACACGGTAGTATCGGCGGTGGTGATGTTCGGTTTCGTTTGCGGCTATCTGTCGGCGGCAAACTGGCGACTCACACCGATGCTCGGAACCGCGATATTGACCACCCTCGCGTTTGTGTTCGACCTGTTCTCGTCGGGCATCGTCGCGCGGCGGATCGCGGTTTTGGCGGCGGCGCTGTTAACGCTGGTTTCGGTTTTCAATGCCGTAACCGTCTTGCGGTTGCCCACCGATACGCGGGCGGTCAACCCGCATATCGAGATCGCCGAAACGTTGGCAGAAAAGGGGTATACGCACGGATACGCGACCTTCTGGAACGCACCCAACACGATGTTGTTGTCGGATGAACGATTGACCGTCGCGACCGTTTCGATCGAATCGGACGGGGTATACCGTCGGGATTATCAAACCTTCAATTGGTGGTACGACGAGATCGCCGAACAGGAAACGGTGTTTTTGTTGATGTCGATCGCGGAACACGATACCCTGACGAGCGGTGACGGGTGGGATCGCCTGACCGCGCAAAGCGAACTGGTGGAAGTGATCGACTGTCGCGAATACCGTATTGCGGTGTTCAGAGGACGTATTCTGTAAAGGCAAAGAGGGAAAAACGACGTGGAAAATTTTTTAACGGTAGCGCAGCAAGTGGTCGTATTGTTCTTGCTGATCGCCGTAGGGTTTATTTTAGCAAAAAAGAATATCATCACCGATAACGGCGCGAAGGTGTGCTCGGATATTGCGTTGTTTGTGGCAACACCGTGCGTCATCATCCGCTCGTTTTGCCGCGAGGTCAGCGGCGATCTGGTGATCGGTCTGTTACTCGCGATCGGCACGTCGTTTGCCATTCACGGTATCGGCATCGCGGTAGCGCACCTGTGCTTCCGTAAAAACGACGACCGTCACCGCGTCTACCGTATGGCGGTGGTGTTTTCCAACGCGGGATTTATGGCGCTTCCGTTACAACAGGCGATCCTCGGTGACGACGGTGTGTTGTACGGTGCCGCATACGTGACGGTGTTCAACATTATGTTGTGGAGTTACGGGCAGATCCTGATGGACAAAAACACCACCTCGATCTCGGTCAAAAAAGTACTCATCAACCCCGGTACATTCGGGTTGATCGGCGGTCTGATCGTACTGCTGACGGGAATTCAGTTACCCACCGTCCTGTCGGCACCCATCAACCATCTCGCCAACCTCAACACCCCGCTCCCGATGCTGTTTATCGGGTACTACCTGTCGAAAGTGGACTTCAAAAAAGCGTTGCGCCGCGTGGAATACTTCGGTGTATCGGCGGTACGATTGATCGTGGTCCCCTGCCTGTCGGCGGTGATCCTGTACCTGTGCGGCGCGCCGACGGTGTTTTTGACCTCGATGGTCATTGCCGCAACCGCACCGGTGGCGGCATCAGTACCGATGTTTGCCACACGGTACGAACGGGATACCGAATCGGCGGTCAGTCTGGTGGCACTTTCCACCATTTTGTCGCTTATCACCATGCCCGTCTTGATCGCCCTCATACAAGCGATCTGCAAATAAAAATACGCAAAAGGCTATTCTTCCTTGCGGAGGGCTGCCCAAAGCCGACGGTTTTCATCCGAAACCGTCGGCTTTTTTATGTTCCGAAACACCCGAAAATTTGGTAAGAAAATACTGTTTCTTTTTTTATATTAAGTACTTGATTTTTTTATGAGATGGCGGTATAATATAACCAAATGGTGAACTGTGGTGCGAAGTGGGGAATTTCAACACTTTCCACCGAGTTTTCCACAATCCATTTCGAAACGGAGGGAATGCAGGATGTTATACGGTCAGTATATGCACAACATCGATGCCAAAGGGCGTCTGTTCGTGCCCGCAAAGTTGCGCGAAAAACTGGGCGTTACCTTTATCGCCGCTGCGGTGATGGATCACTGTGTCTGCCTGTATTCCGCGGAGGAATGGGACAAGTTGCTTCAAAAACTGGCGGAATTGCCGATGACCAAAGCGCGTAAGTTGCAACGGTATCTGTCGGCAAACGCGGTGGACGCGCAGGTGGATACGCAAGGGCGCATCCTGCTTCCCAAACACCTGCTCGAATACGCGGGTCTTACGAAAGAAGCAATGGTGATCGGTGCCGGTAACCGCGCCGAGATCTGGAACCCCGATACGTATAAGGCGGATATGGGCGCGATGACCTCCGAAGAGGTCGAAGCGGAGTTCGCCGAACTCGGGTTCTGATATGGAAAAAAACACGACCGTGTACGGGTATCACCGTCCGGTATTACTGAACGAAACGCTTGATGCCTTGCACGTGTTGCCCGACGGTGTGTATCTGGACGGGACGGCAGGCGGCGGCGGACATTCCTTTGAGATCGCCTCCCGTTTAACGAACGGTCGGCTGATCGCCCTCGATCAAGACCCCGACGCGATCGCGCAGGCAGGCAAACGTCTTGCGGGGTTACCCGCAACGCTGGTTCGTCGGAATTTCCGACAGATGGATACGGCGCTCGACGAACTGGGGATCGACCGTGTGGACGGTATCTTGCTGGACATCGGGGTATCCTCCCACCAGTTGGACGAACCCGAACGCGGGTTTTCGTACCACCACGACGCGCCGCTCGATATGCGGATGAGTCAGGAGGGGACGACGGCGGCGGATCTGCTCGCAACGTTGTCCGAACAGGAACTTGCCGATATCTTCTTCCGATTCGGGGAAGAAAAATTTTCAAGAAAGATCGCCGCCGCGATCGTCAAGCGGCGCGAAACACAACCGCTCACCCGTACCGAGGAGTTAGCGGAATTGATAAAAATGAGCGTACCCGCCGCCGTGCGACGGGACGGACACCCTGCCAGACGGGTGTTTCAAGCACTCCGTATCGCGGTCAACGGCGAACTGGACTGCTTGTCCGACGCGTTGGACGTTGCGTTTGACCGCTTAAAGGTCGGTGGAAGACTGGCGATCATTACCTTCCACTCGCTCGAAGACCGTATGGTCAAACAACGGTTCGCGGCATTCTGCCAAGGATGCACCTGTCCACCGTCGTTTCCGGTCTGTGTGTGCGGAAATACACCCGCAGGACGGTTGGTGCTGAGAAAACCGGCCCAAGCGGTCGCCGAAGAACTGGAACAAAATCCGCGCAGCCGCAGTGCGAAACTGCGATGCATTGAAAAATTACACGATCGATAACAGAAAGGGGAGAGCAATATGGTAAACTACGGATCCGAAGCGTATGATCTGTCGTTATTTGAATCGAAAAAACCTGCCAAGATCACTCCCCTTCACGGTAAAAAGGCGACCAAGGCAGACAAACGACGCGCCCGTATTCAAAAATGGTTAAACGGTATCGCGACGGTACTGGTATCCTGCGGTGTCCTGTTTGTCATTACGTTGATGATCGGCGGACAGATCCGTCTGACCGAGATCAACAGTTCCATCAACCGTCAGGAAGCGGCACTCAACGAAGCGATCAGCGAAACCAAACGGTTGGAAAGCGAACTCGCGGCGCAAACGTCGGCGCAGAGTGTGGAAGAATACGCGGAGAGCGTTGGCTTACGGCCGATGGAATCCGGTCAAATTGATTACATCACCGTGACTGTTCCCGAAAAAACGCCCGAACCCGAACAAGGTTTGTGGGCGACCATTTGGGGCGCCATTCAGGCGTGGATCTATTGACGATAGCGGCAGAATGAGAATGAGCGAAGGTTCTATATGAAATGTCGAACGGCATACATATAAGAGAACCTCGCAGCGTTTGAGAGTTGGGATGTGATGTCTTAACTCTCTTTTTTTCCTAATTATGCGAGGTGAAAACGATGTCGAACAACAACGAAAACAACTTTACCAGACCGATGCGGGTACGCACCATCATCTTTGTGGTCGCGGTATTTTCCTGCTTCGCCGTTATGATCGGACAGTTGTTCCGTTATCAGGTGCTGGAAAACGATTTCTGGAAGAAAAAAGCGGTGTCGCAACAGTTGTCCGACATCGAAGTCCCCGCCGAACGCGGTAACATCTACGACGCGAATATGTCGGTGCTCGCGCTCACCCGCGAAGTGTATACCATCGTTATGGACCCCAGTAACATCAAACGAGAAGCCACCCGCCAGAAGATCGCGGACGAGGTGTCCGTGATGTTGGACGTTGACCGTGAAAAACTGTACGAACAGACCTGCGATACCACGTCGCAGTATAAAGTGGTCAAGACCAAGGTGGACAAATCGGTCGGCGACAGTTTCAAGGAATGGGCAAAACAAGAGAAACTCACTACCGTTTTCTACGTGGTCAACGACTACAAACGTGAATACCCGCTGAAAAACCTGTTGTCGTCGGTACTCGGTTTCGTGGGAACCGATAACACGGCTCGTGAAGGACTGGAACTCAAATACGACGAGATCCTGTCGGGTGAACCGGGACGTATGGTGGTCACCCAAAACGAGAACGGCGACCGCCTTCCCACCAGTTTGCAGTTTGAATATACGGTCGATCCGCAAGACGGGTACAGTCTGGTACTCACCGCGGACCAATACATCCAACAGGTGGCGGAGAAATACCTCACCGACTCGCTCACCGAATTTAAAGCCACCAACCGCGGTTGCGCGATCGTAATGGACGTGCAAACGGGCGCCATTCTCGCAATGGCGGTCAAGGGTGACTATGACCCCAACAAGTATTTAGAGATCGGTGACCCCGACCTCGCGGCGCAGATCGCGTTGCTTTCGGGTGACGAACAGGCACAAGCACTGGTCGAAGCGCGGCTGGAACAGTACCGCAACAAAGCGCTCGACTTCTACGAACCGGGTTCGGTGTTCAAGACCTTTACCGCCGCAATGGGATTGGAAGAAGGCATCGTCAGTGAGAACGATATGTTCTACTGCGGCAGTTCGTTCACCATTGCCGACCGCACGATGGATTGCTGGATCGCTCCGCGCGGACACGGACAACAGACCTTCGTACAAGCGATCGCGAACTCCTGCAACCCGTCGTTTATGAAACTCAGTACCATGATCGGTACCAAACTGTTCTCCAAATACTATACCGGCTTCGGTTTTACCGAAAAGACGGGTGTCGACCTGCTCGGTGAACAATCGGTATCGCCCAGTTTGTACCACGAGGCAAGTAAGATCACCCCCGTCGACGTGGCGACCTCGTCGATCGGACAGACGTTTAAAGTGACACCCCTTCAGATCATCACCGCGATGTGCGCGATCGCCAACGGCGGTAAACTGATGCAACCGTACATCGTGGATAAAGTGATCGACAGTGACGGCAACGTGGTCAGCAAGACCGAACCGACGGTGCGCCGTCAGGTGGTGTCAACCGATACGTCCCGCCGCGTCAGCGCGATGTTAGAGAATGCCGTCAGCAGCGGCTCGATCAAGAACGCGTACATTTCGGGATACCGCGTAGCGGGTAAGACGGGAACGTCCGAAAAGACCGAAACCAAATCGGAAGAAGACAACGACAAAAACGTCGAGATCATCGCGTCGTTCGGCGGATTTGCACCCGCCGACGACCCCAAAGTAGCGGTACTGGTGATGGTCGACGAACCGCAGTACCTGAAATCGGGCGGCGGTGTTGCGGCACCGACCGCGAAGAAGATCTTAAAAGACGTGTTACCGTATCTGGGTGTGGAACCCAACTATACCGCCGAAGAGATCGCAAGCCTTGATCGCAGTACCCCCAACGTGGTGGGCAAAACCACCTCCGAAGCGGCAACGGCGCTCAAAGCGGCAACCCTCACCTACCGCATCGTCGGCAAGGGCAACACGGTGGTATCCCAGAACCCGAAGAGCGGCACCACCATTCCGAAAAGCGGCACGGTATGGCTGTATACCGACGCGTCGGAAGAAACGAGCGCGACGGTACCCAACTTTGTGGGACGTACGGTGGCGCAGGTGAACCAAGCCGCGAATACGGCGGGCATCAACGTGTTGATGTCGGGTATCAGTACCGGCACGGGAACACCGACGGTGACCAAACAATCGGTGACGGCGGGTACCAAGGTGACCAAAGGTACCGTCATCACGGTGGAATTCGCCTATCCCGATAACATTTACTAATATGAGAAAGGTTCCTGTTTATGAAGCGAATTCATCAACAGGACGTTTCAATGAACGCGACGGGTCGACCGTTTTGGCGGCGCAGCCTTTCGGTGTTGACGGCGATGGCGGTGTGTTATGCCGCCGTCGGCGGCAAATTGGCGGTGTTACAACTTGCCGAACACCAAACGTGGCAGACCCTCGCCGAGGAACAACAATTCAGTGACAGCATCGTATCGGACAAACGCGGCGCGATCGTGGATCGCAACGGGGTGGTGTTGGCGCAAAGTACCGCCGTTTTTACGGTGGTGATGGAGCCGGACGAGATCCCGAACGAAGAAACGCGGTTGCGTATCTGTAAAGAATTGTCCGAACTGTTGGACGTTTCTTACGATACCTTATATAAAAAGACGGGCAAGACCTATTCGCGGTACGAAACGGTCAAAGCCAAGATCGACAGCGAACAATGTTACGCGGTTGCCGAGTGGGTGAAAGAGCGGGGCTATACCGCCATCTTCCGCATCCTGGGCGACTACAAACGCGAATATCCGCTCGGGAACACCCTCTCCTGTGTACTGGGATTCACGGGTACGGAGAACACGGGTCTTGAAGGTCTGGAAGCAAAATACAACTCGTTACTCGCGGGGAAAGCGGGACGCATCGTCACCACCAAAAACGGGTGGGGGGACGTGTTGCCCAACGACCTGCAATACGAAACCGCCATCGAATCGGAGGAAGGTGCAGAGCTCACCTTGACGGTAGACGTCAACGTGCAGAAAACGGTGGAAAAACACCTTGACCGCGCGGTGGCGGAAACGGCGGCGGCAGGGCGCACCTGCGCCATCGTGATGGACGTGAAAACGGGACAGATCCTCGCGATGTCCACCCGTCCCGATTACGACCTCAACAACCCGCGCGTACTCACCGATACCGACGTGAAAGCGCAGATCGCGCAGTTGGCGGGTGACGAACAGTCGGCGGCATTGCTGACCGCCCTGCAAAAACAGTGGAAAAACAAAGCCGTGTCGGAATTTTACGAACCCGGTTCGGTGTTTAAGATCTTTACCGTGTCGATGGCACTCAGTGAAAAATTGGTGTCGGAAAACTCGCACTTTTTCTGTAACGGCACCTTTCAGATGTCGGGTGTACGCGCGATGAAATGCCACGTATACCCGCGCAGTCACGGCAACCAGACGTTGGCAGAGGCGATCTCCCATTCCTGCAATCCCGCGTTTATGAAGATCGGGTCGCTGGTGGGAACGACGTTGTTTCCGCTCTACCACGAGCGGTTCGGGTTCACGTCGGTGACCGGTATCGATATGCTCGGCGAAGCGCGGGTCACCCCCTCGTTATATCACGCGGCATCCGCCATCACGGCGGTAGACGTCGCGACCTCTTCCATCGGACAGACCTTTAAAGTCACCCCCATTCAAATGATCACGGGGGTCAGCGCAGTGGCAAACGGCGGTGTGCTGATGCAACCGTACGTCGTGTCCGCCGCGACCGCCGCAGACGGCACCGTCTTACTCAAACAGACCCCCACCGAAAAACGGCGGGTGATCACCGCCGATACCTCCTCCCGCGTCTGTGCGATGCTGGAAGGTGTGGTGGACGGCGGCGGTGCCAAAAATGCCTACGTCGCGGGATACCGCGTGGCGGGGAAGACGGGAACTTCCGAAAAGACCGACCAGAAAACCGTGTCGGCAAACGGCCGCAAAGGGGTCGTCGCCTCGTTTTGCGGGTTTGCACCCGCAGACGATCCGCAGGTTGCGGTGATGGTAATGATCGACGAACCGCAGACCGCCATTCGATACGGCGGTACGTTGGCGGCACCCGTCGCGGCGCGCATCTTAGAAGAAGTACTGCCGTATTTAGGGATCGAAGCGGTCTATAAAGAAGAAGAGATAGAGGCGATGCGGCGCACCGTTCCGTCGGTGACCGACAAGACGGTGTCGCAGGCAACCGCTCTTTTGGAAAGTAAAAATTTACGGTACCGTATCGTCGGGAACGGGACACAGGTGACGGGTCAATCCCCCGCCGCCGACCAACCCATCCTGCGCGGCGGTACGGTGGTGTTATATACCGACGGTGAAACGTTGCAAACGGTGACGGTACCGTCGGTGGTCGGTATGACGTTGCAGGATGCCAATCGCGCGTTGACCGAAGCGGGACTGAACGTGGCGATCGAGTCGTTCACACCGCCCGACGGAAAAACGGTTACCGAACGACAGGTCAAGGTGACGTCACAAAGTGTACCGAGCGGTGAACAACTGCCGCACGGTGCGGTTATTCAACTGGTAGTGGGGTGAGAAAAATGAACCTGCAGAAGTTACTGAGCGGCACGGGTGCGGTCGGGATCATTCCCGACGTTGACGTCACCGAACTGTGCCGCGATTCCCGTAAAGTGACGGCGGGATGCGTCTTTGTATGCATTCGCGGAACGGGGGTAGACAGTCACGCGTTTGCGGCATCGGCGGTCGCGGACGGCGCGGCGGCGGTCGTCGTGGAACGCGATATGGGTCTGCCGTGTCAGGTCATCGTACCCGACGGTCGGTTTGCGTGGGCGCAAATGTGCGCGAATTGGTTCGACCACCCGTCCCGCCGACTGAAACTGATCGGGGTGACAGGAACCAACGGAAAAACCTCCACCACCTACTTCATCAAAGCCGTACTGGAACAAGCGGGATACCGCGTCGGGTTGATCGGCACCATTCAGAACCTCATCGGTGACACGGTACTGCCGTCGTCATACACCACCCCCGACCCGTACGACCTGCAACGGATGTTGTGTGAGATGGCGGACGCGGGATGCGACTACGTCGTGATGGAAGTATCCTCCCACGCGCTCGATCAGGACCGCGTCGGCGGATGCGAATTTGAACTCGGATTGTTTACCAACCTCACACAGGATCATTTGGATTATCACCAAACGATGGAACGATATGCCGACGCAAAACGCAAACTGTTCACGATGTGTAAACACGCGGTGTTCAACTGCGACGACGACTGGTACGCGCGTATGCAGGACGGTTGCCCCTGTGATAAAACCACCTTTTCGGCAAAAGACGATGCCGCCGACTACACCGCGCGCAACATCCGCGAACGTCCCGACGGGATCGATTTCGAATTGGTCGGATTCGACGGCATCGGCAGAGTTCGTCTGGCAACTCCCGGCTTTTTCTCGGTATACAACGCGCTCGCGGCGGCATCCTGCTCACTGGCACTCGGCATTCCGTTTGACACGGTGACAAGCGCCCTGTCCGCGACGGGTATCGTCAAAGGTCGTGCGGAAGTAGTACCCACCGACCGAAACTTCACGGTGGTCATCGATTTCGCACATACACCCGACGGACTTATCAATATTTGCGACACCTTAAACGCGTGTAAACGCGGACGGTTGGTGACTCTTTTCGGGTGCGGCGGCGACCGTGACCGCGGCAAACGACCGAAAATGGGCGCGGCGGCTGCCGCGCGATCGGATTTTATGATCGTCACGTCGGATAACCCGCGCAGCGAAGATCCCGCGGCGATCATCGCGGATATTCTGGACGGTATCACCGATACCGAAACACCGTACGTGGTGATCGAAAACCGCGTGGAAGCGATCCGCTGGGCGATCCAAAACGCGCAGGAAGGCGACACCGTCTTACTTGCGGGTAAAGGACACGAAACCTATCAGATCCTCAAAGAGGGGACAATTCATTTAGATGAACGCGAAGTGGTGCAAGCAGCACTCGCCGAGCGGGAATGAGGGAAGAAGAAATGGACATAACTAAAACGGCGGTATGGCTGATAACGGCACTTTGCGCATTCTTTTTATCCGAGATGCTCGGCAAACGGTTGATCCCGATTTTGCATCGACTGAAATTCGGACAGACCATTCGTGAAGAAGGCCCCGCGTGGCATCAGAAAAAATCGGGAACACCCACCATGGGCGGTATCATCTTTATTGCCGCCATTCTGGTGATATCGGTTTTATCGATGGTGGTATGTCAACTCTTTTTACCCATCAAACCGGTTGCCGCAGACGACAGTGTCGCGGACATCACCCGCCTGTTTGCGGGAATATTAATGGCGGTCGGGTTCGGTGTCATCGGCTTTTTAGACGATTTCATCAAGGTGGTCAAAAAACGCAATTTAGGTTTGACCTCCCGCCAGAAACTCATCGCCCAACTACTCGTATCCTCCGCGTACGCGATCGCACTGTATCTGGCGGACGCGACCCGTATTCACATTCCGTTTATCGGGTTCTGGGACGCGGATATCTGGTTTATTCCCATCACCGTATTCATTCTGGTGGCAATGACCAACGCGACCAACCTGACCGACGGTGTAGACGGTCTGTGCGCGACCGTGACGTTGGCGGCAACCCTGTTCTTCTTAATGTTGTGCCATTCGTTTGCGGGATTTTCGATATTTGCCTCGGCGACCGCAGGCGCACTTGCGGGTTTTCTGGTATGGAACCTGCACCCCGCCAAAGTATTTATGGGTGACACGGGTTCGCTGTTCCTCGGCGGTGTATTATGTGCGATCGCGTTCGGTGTCGGCAGACCGTTCTTACTCGTACCGTTCGGCATCGTCTACGTCGCGGAAACGGTATCGGTGGTGTTACAGGTGGGCTATTTCAAATTGACCCACGGAAAACGCTTATTTAAAATGAGCCCGTTACATCATCATTTTGAGATGTGCGGGTGGAGTGAAAACAAGATCGTGACGGTGTTTACCGTCGTCACCGTCGTAGGATGTATCCTCGGCACGTTACTTTTGATCTGAGAGGAGAGCCGTTATGGCAACGACACAAGGAGCAGCCGCTCCCAAAAAACGGCGGAGCGGATTATTCGTTCTGTCCGCCGGTTTTGATATGCCGTTTTTCATTTTACTGATGCTCGTGTTGGCGGTCGGACTGGTGAGTTTGTTTTCCGCCAGTTTCGCCTATTCGTATTACTGGAACGACGGGGACAGTTATTACTTTATCAAACGACAATTAATCTTTGCGGCGATCGGTGTGATCGGTATGCTATTCATATCGACGCTTGACTACCGCTTCGTCAGAAAATTTACGTATATTGTTCTGGGTATCTCGATCGTATCGCTGATCGTCGTCCTGTTCTTACCGCCGATCAAAGACGTGTATCGGTGGATCCGTATCGGCAGTTTCAACATTCAACCGTCCGAGATCGCGAAATTTGCGGTCATCTTATTGTTTTCCCACTGGATCGCCGAACGCGGCGATCGAATGAAAACGTTTCGGTACGGATACGCGGAATTTATGGGCGTACTGGCGGTCGTCTGCGGTCTGGTCATCATTGAACCGCACCTGTCGGGTACCATTCTGATCTTAGGCATCGGTATGGTCATGATGTTCATCGGCGGTACCAAATGGTACTATCTGCTCGGCACCCTCGGTGTCGGCGGTGCAGCTGCGGCGGCAATGGTCTTGTTATTCGGCTACGAACGCGACCGTATCGACGTATGGCTCGATCCGCTCAGCGTCTACACCTCAGGCGGCGAAGGACGCGACCTTGCGTGGCAAACGGTGCAGTCGCTGTATGCCATCGGTTCGGGCGGTGTGATGGGCGAAGGACTCGGCAACTCGCGCCAAAAACACCTGTTCCTCCCCGAACCGCAAAATGACTTCATCTTCTCCATCGTGTGTGAAGAGATGGGCTTTGTCGGCGCGATACTGGTCATCGTGCTGTTCGCGTTGCTCATCTGGCGGGGGTTCGTCATCGGTATGAGAGCGCCCGACAAATTCAGTTCGTTACTCGCCATCGGTCTGACCGCACAGGTCGGGTTACAGGTGGCACTCAATCTGGCGGTGGTGACCAACACCATTCCCAATACCGGTATCAGTCTGCCGTTTTTCAGTTACGGCGGATCGTCACTAATTATGTTATTATGGCAGATGGGTCTGGTGTTAGCCATATCCCGTAAAAAGAGGTGAGTGGGATGCGCGTATTGATGACAGGCGGCGGCACGGCGGGTCATATCAACCCCGCCCTCGCGATCGCCGCGAAGATCAAAGCCGAATGTCCCGATGCCGAGATTTTGTTTGTGGGCGCGAAAGGACGAATGGAAACGACCTTGGTACCGCAAGCGGGATACCCCATCAAAACGGTCACGGTGGAAGGCTTCAAACGCAGTTTTGCGCCGAAAGCGATGTTACACAACGCGTCGGCGGCATTTCACGCGGTAACGGCGGGCGCGCAAGCCGC
This sequence comes from uncultured Eubacteriales bacterium, assembly GCA_964433065.1. GTDB lineage: Bacteria > Bacillota > Clostridia > Oscillospirales > Acutalibacteraceae > RGIG3009. The sequence goes on from CAYSPZ010000007.1 coordinate 35,506, forward strand.
GAAGATCCTTCGCGAATTCCGTCCCGATATCGCCATCGGGACGGGCGGATACGTGTGCGGTCCCGTACTGCTCAAAGCCGCCAAAATGGGGATACCGACGTTGGTACACGAATCCAATGCCTATCCCGGTGTGACCACCAAAATGCTCGCAAAAAGCGCGGCGGCGATCCTGTTACCGACCGAAGCCGCGAAACAATATATCCCGAGCGGTACTCGTACCGTCGTGACCGGCAACCCCTTGCGCGAGGGATTTACGGCACCCGATAAACAACTGTCGCGCAAAGAACTCGGTGTAGACGACCGACCGCTGGTGTTGTGTTTCGGCGGCAGTTTGGGTGCGCGACCGCTCAACGAAGCGGTGGCGGGTGTACTGCGACGCAATCAACAGGAACAGTCGTTGCAGTTTATCGTCGGAACGGGTCGCGGCATCAATTACGAGCGCACCAAAAAGTTGCTGGAAGAGTACGGTGTCACCCCCGACGGTGTTCACGTACAGGTGCGGGAATACATCGACGATATGCCGCGTTGTATGGCGGCGGCGGATCTGGTCGTGTCGCGGTGCGGCGCGATGACCCTCAGTGAACTGCCCGCAATGGGCAAACCGTCGGTTCTGGTACCGTCTCCGTACGTGGCGGAAAACCACCAGTATTACAATGCCAAAGCACTCGCGGATCGCGGCGCGGCGGTGTGTATAGAAGAAAAAGATTTGACAGACGAGCGGTTATGGGATACCATAAAAGAGATCACACTGGATCACGAGCGGTTGACCGCAATGAGCAAAGCCGCGCGATCCGCGGCGGTATCCGATGCGTGTGACCGCATTTACGCGGTGATCCGCGAGGTGCTTTCAAAGTAAACAAGCACCAAGCCCCGTTTAT
>CAYSPZ010000008.1:0-35813 GCA_964433065.1 uncultured Eubacteriales bacterium
ATCGGAGTTTGCGTTTTTTGTGCGGTTACTTCGGTAGCCGCACTTTTTATTTTCAGGGGGGGAGTTAAATAGGTTTTGCTATAATTGATCGGCGCGGAAATCATTTGGAATTAAAACGAAAAAGGAGAAAAGGGTATGAAAATCAACAAGGAATTTATTCTAAAAAATCTGATAACTATTTGCTGTGCAGCATCAATTCTATTACTATTTTTGCCGTTTGGTAAGGTCACAACGGAAATAAATTCATCTTTTATTGAAGGCGGTGGTTCCGCAAGTTTTAGCGGCTTTGACTCGATTTTTGGTGAAACTTCCGTTATGATTGCATGGCTTATGTTGATTTGTCCTATTATTTTAATCGCGATGAATTACATTAAACAAATTGAGAAATACAAAAGCATATTGGCTATCGTTTTGCCAATTTTAAGTACAATTGCCAGCATCGTTACCACCTTTACCGCTGGTGTTTCATCAAGCGCAAGCTCTATGGGCGCCAGCATGGAAATCAAAACAACTCCACAAATAGGTTTCTTTTTGTTGCTTATTTCGTATATAGGAACACTTATTGCAGGCGCTATGACTTTTTATGGATTAAAATTAAGCAAAGATGGACTCGTAGAATTTGGAAGCAAATTGAAAGAAGAGGGTTTTTCGGGACTTGAATCTATAAAAGAATTTGGACAAATGAGCAGCGAGAGTATTGCAAATGCATCTCAAAAAATGAAGAGTAATACAGAAACCAGTGATGGAACTGGCTTTACACACCCCAAACCAGTGAAAAAAACAAACATCAGCCAAGCCACCGATGTTCTCACTATTATCGGACAGTTGTCAGATATGAAAGAACAAGGAATACTAACAGATGAAGAATTTAGTGAAAAAAAGAAAGAATTGCTTTCACAGATTTAAGGTGGTACAAGTGAAAAAAATATTTGTAATGTTTTTTATATATTTACTAACATTGTGTTTATGTTCGTGTTCTTCTGAGAAATCAACAAATTCTCCTGATCTTGAAACTCAATACTATAACTACGAACAACAATGTATTGACGAAGGAAAAACGGAACAAGCTGTAAAGATTTTAAAAGAGGGAATAGACAATACCCAAAGCGAAAAACTCAAAGAATTATTGAATAGTTTGACCGATAAAGCAGTCGCCACCACTACAACTACTCTTCCCATAGAATCCTCAACAACTACCGCACAGATAGCAGTAGAAAATAATTTTCGTAAATACGTTGGTAAATGGCACTGTCCAGATTTGTCGCAAGGAAACAGCGGTTGGATTATTCAATTACTAATGGATATAGCTATTAAAGATGACAAATTAGCAATTCTGGTTAAGTATAGTTGTGATGTTCCTGAGTATCCCGAATATTATGAGATAGCAGAGATCAAAAAAGTAGTTTCAGTATCAGAGATAAAAGATAATATGTTGTCAATACAGTATGATGACGATGGTTATGGCAATTCAGGGACACTAGAGTTTACATTTTTAAATGATCAAATTTTTTGTGTCTCAAATGTAAACGAACACACAGATATATATGGCGAATACTATAATGGGTGGAGTTTTAATTTTGGCACATGCAAATTAGTTAAAGAAGAATCCGCAGAAGATCTGTTCGGATAATTCTAAAGAATGCTCTAATTTGGTTCTGGAGAAACTAAAATTAAAAGAAACGTCATAAAAACAAAGTCTGACACTCGGTTGAGAGTGTCAGACTTTGTTTTTTATGTTTAAATACGTATCAATGATATGTCGGTAAGAAATCACCATGTGCATCGATGTCATACAAAGCGAATACGCTGTCGCGCAATGCTTCGGAACACATACAATCGCCGATCACGCTTCTTGCAAAAATAGTGCTTCCCGCGTCCATAAAAGTCAGTTTCATAACAGAGCCTCCCAACCGAATTCTATTCACATTATATATCGATAGTACAAGAAAATAAAGGTTAAATGTTGAAAATTGTTATTTTACAGTTTATCCTCGGAATGCTTTGGCATATTCGGCGGGACTTTTACCCATATAATGCTTAAACATTTTGGAAAAGTGGTAAATGCTGTTGTATCCCACGCTTTCCGAAACTTGTGTGATGGATTCAAAGTCACTTTTCAAGATGGCTTTTGCCTTGCTTATGCGGAAATTATGCAGATATTTGATAGGGGAGATACCGTATACCGTTTCAAACGTTTTGCGGAAATAGACGGTACTGACACCGCAAAGATTTGCTAACAGTTCATTGGTGATACTGCCATCGTAATAACGATTGGTAATGTAGTCAACAGCAGGACGCAACCGCTCACGTTTTTCACTTGAAGTATAGTCTTTTGCGGTTGATTTTTCTAAGAATAAGAATATACCATAGAGCAGGTGACGGCATTCCAGTTGGTGGTACGAACGATGTCCGTACAGACTTTTTTCGATCTTAGAAAACGTATTGGTTATGACACTGTTATCGGTAATCTCGAACGAAAACGGATCGGTCGATCGTTGCTCAGCGTCAAACTCCAATATCATACATTCACCCGGTTCAACGCATTTCCACGAATACGAACAACCCTTAGGCAGGATAACGGGATGCAGTCGGTCGGAAATAACCTGTTTACCGTTTTTGCCCGTATAGTAGGTCTTGCCGCCCAGTTTCAGGACGAGCGCCCATTGTTCGCGATTCTTCCGCGCCGTGGTGATGCCGACGGGCGAGTTCAACAGTCTGTTTTGCGCAATTACTTTTGTTACGATAATATCCGAAACAGAATTGATAAACATATGATCCACTCCCGTGTCTATTTTATCACAGGAGTGAATTTTTGTAAACATAAAAACTATCACAATTGATAAAAGTATCACAATTCACATTTACGGGGTGTAGTATGAACGATATACTGAGAATGAGGTGATAATATGAAACGATTATCCGTTTTACAAGCACCCGCCCTTGCGGGTGTGATTCGGGAACAGACCGCCGCGCGTGCGGTCGCCGAGATCAAGAATTGCGTATACGATGGCGCGGATATGATCGATCTGCATTTGTCCTGTCTTGAAAAGGATGATATCGATACCTTGCGCAACATCATCGGGTCTTCGAAACTGCCGATTCTGGCACTCAACTACAACAGCACGGTGGATTGGCAAAGCCGAGGATTTACCGAAGACGAGCGTGTCGACCTGTTTTTACGGGCGATCGACGCGGGTGCCGCAGGGGTGGATATGCAGGGGTATACCTTTCACGCACCGTCCAAAGACGGGTTTTGCGGTGAGGACCGTTATTCGTTCACCAAAGGCAATCCGAAAGAAGTAGTGACCGATCCTGCTATCATTGAAAAGCAGTGCGCGTTCATCGAAACGGTTCACGAAAAGGGTGCCGAGGTGTTGCTGTCCTGCCATCCCGGTATCGCAATGAACAGTGAACAGGTGGTCGACCTTGCGTTGTTTTTGGAAAAACGCAATCCCGACATCATCAAGATCGTGACGAGTGCCAACAACGAAGACGAGATGGTGGAAAGCATCAAGGCAATGATGCTTCTCAAAAAGCAGGTGAAGACACCCGTCAGTTATCACGCGAACGGAAAATACGGCGCACTCACGCGCGTTGTCAATCCTGCGCTCGGCGGACAGATCGCGTTTTGCGTGGATCGGTTTTCCGAAAGTTCGACGATGGAACAGATCGATCTCAAGACCGCCAAAACGGTAATTGAGAATCTGCAAAAAATTCTGTAAAGGTGGGTCAATATGAAATCCAAAACGATTGTATTCACAAAACCGAAAACGGCAGAACTGCTCGAGCAAGAAGCGCGGGCGGTGGTAGGGGACCTCGTTCGGGTGAAGATGGAATATACCGTCGTCAGCGGCGGAACCGAACGCGCCTGTATTATGAGTATGAACAACACGTCGCAATGTTTTCCGATGTCGCTCGGGTATTGCGGTGTGGGGTACGTTGAGGAGATCGGCGAAGCGGTGAAAAACATTGCCGTGGGCGACCGCGTGTTGGTGTATCACGGTATTCACACCGAATACAACGTCGTACCCGAAAGCGATCTCACCAAAGTGGAAGACGATACAATCGATTCACTTGATGCCGCGTTTGTCATCATCGCGTCGATGGGGCTCGGCGGTGTGCGGAAACTGGAGTTGGAACTCGGCGAATCCGCCATGGTGATGGGACTTGGTCTGCTGGGTATGTTCTCGGTTCAGTTTTTGCGGCTGAGCGGTGCCAATCCGTTGATCGCGGTGGACTTAAACGAGCAAAGACGGCAGTTGGCACTAAAACTCGGTGCCGACTATGCGTTCGACCCGTCGGATGCGAATTTTGTGGACAAGGTGAAAGCCGTGACCAAAGGCAAAGGAGTCAACACGTGCGTGGAAGTGACGGGTGTTTCGTATGCGATGAAGCAAGCCTTGGAATGTGCGTCGTGGCTTGGACGTATTTCGTTGCTCGGGTGTACGCGCGTTTCAGATTGCGGGGTCGATTACTATCAGCAGGTACACCGTCCCGGTGTGAAACTGATCGGTGCGCACAATTTCGTGCGTCCGAAGGTGGAATCCTATCCGCATCACTGGACGCATCACGACGATTGCCGCGCGATTCTGGATATGATCGCCACCAACCGAATTGACGTTAAATCCATTGTTTCGAGGGTGGTAAAACCCGAAACGGCACCCGCCGTGTATACCGAGTTGTGTGAAAGCAAAGAGTTCCCGATGGGAACGGTTTTTGATTGGAGATAAGGTATGATCAAAATAGGACAGATCGGTATCGGTCACAATCACGGGGAAGCAAAGATGAAAACGGTACGGAAATTCCCTGAATTGTTCGAAGTGGTCGGTTATGCTGAGGAAAACGAAGAGTGGATCGAACAGCGTGGAAACAGCGAGGGATATCGCGGACTTGCGCGGTATACGGTGGATGAACTGATCGAGAAATGCGATGCGCTTTTGATTGAAACGGACGTGTGGAACCTCACCGAAACGGCGCAGAAATGCATCGACGCGGGAAAACACGTACACATCGACAAGCCGGCAAGCGGTACGCTTGCGGAGTATAAGCGTCTGTTGGACACGGCAAAAGCCAAAAATCTCGTAGTACAACTCGGGTATATGTACCGTTACAATCCGTCGATCAAAAAGGCGTTTGAGATGATCAAGAGCGGTGAACTCGGAACGATCCATTCGGTGACCGCCGAGATGAGTACCCGTCACGGTGACGAGTACCGACAATGGCTCAACCATTTCAGCGGCGGAAATATGTATATTTTCGGGTCGCATTTGATTGATCTGATCGTATGGCTGCTCGGGAAACCGAACCAAGTTCATTCAACGGTGGTATCAAGCGGTGTGAACGGTGTTTCCTCGCCCGACCTTACGTCCGCCACCCTCGCGTACGATCACACGTTAGCACGGGTGTTCGTATCGTCGGTGGAGTGCAACGGTTGGGGCAGACGGTGTTTCTCGATCGCGGGCAGCAACGGGACGGTAGAGATCCGACCACTGGAAGTTCCCGTTCGGATGACCTTTGCCAAAGGCGGCGACGGCGGCGAGTATTTTGACGATTACGCGAAACCCATCCCCACCGTAACCGTACCCGACAACGAGCGGTACGACGAGATGATACAGGATCTTTACGCGTATATTGTGGGCGAAAAAGAAAATCCGTTTACCTATGAACACGAGTATGCGGTTCAGGAAGTGTTGGACGAGATCGTAGGCGGTGTGAAAAACAATGGCAAGAATCTTGATTAAAAACGGTCGGGTGTGGGACGGCGAAACATTCTGTTTTGCAGACGTTCTCACCGAAGACGAAGGGATTGTAAAAATTAAAAAAGATATCGCCGATACCGCAGAGTTTGTGTTTGATGCAACGGGTATGATCGTGTCGGCGGGACTGGTGGACCTTCACGTACATATGAAGGGGATCGCGTCGGATGAGTTCGGTGTTGAACCTCATATGAGCAGTTTCACGTTTGGGGTGACGGCGGTCAACGACGCGGGAAGCGTTTTCGGCGACAAGGTGTTGCTCGACTCGTTTTCGGTGAAAAACACCGTGTTCGTGGGTACCGATATCCGCGACAACCATGCCGATTTTTCGAATACCGAAACCTATTTGAAAAAATACGGTGATAAAGCAATCGGCATCAAGGTGTATTTTGACAAAACGCTTTGTGAGGTGCGTGATATCACCCCGTTACGGGAAGTTTGCGATTATGCACACGAACGCGGGTTACGGGTGATGGTACATTGTTCCCATTCGCCGACGTCGATGGCAGAGGTGGTGGACGCATTATCGGCAGGGGACGTGTTAACGCACATCTACCACGGTGGAGAAAACTCCTGCATCGACAACGATTTTGAAGCGTTTCAATTGGCAAAGCAAAAGGGTGTTATACTGGACGCAGGATTTGCGGGATACGTGCACACCGATTTTGCGAATTTGAAACAAGCGGTAGCGGCGGGATTTTTGCCCGACACACTCAGTACCGACATCACCCGTCTGAGCGCCTATAAACGGGGCGGTCGGTACGGAATGACGATGTGTATGAACATCGCGCGGCAGGTCGGAATGGACGAAGCGGTCGTTTTCAAGGCGGTCACGTCCTCTCCTGCCAAGGTATTGGGAAAGAATACCGAATGGGGATATCTGAAAGAAGGACGACGCGCCGATATCGCGGTATTGGATTACACCGATGAAAAATTTGATCTGACCGACACGGCGGGTAACCGTCTGCAAAGTGACGCGGGATACCGATGTGTGTTGACCGTTTGCGACGGACAGGTCGTGTATAAAGACTAAAGGAGGAAAACAGTATGAAGAAAGTAGCATTTATCACGGGCGCAGGAGGATATATCGGCAGTCAGACTGCCGTCACGCTTGCCAAAGCGGGGATTTGCGTTGCGGTGTGCGACATCAACGAGGAGACCGTAAAACAAGCGGTGGATCGTGTCGCCACGGTTGGCGGCACCGCAAAGGGATACGTGATGGACGTGACCGATTCCAAAGACGTAGACCGTGTGGTGGACGAGATCGTCGCCGATTTCGGCAGACTGGACATTATGGTTCACATCGCGGGCGGGAGTGCCCGTATTGCGGGGCCCGACGCGCGGTACGTGCCGCTCTTTGAGCAAGAAGATTACGTCATTGACCGCGTGTTAAAGGTGAATCTGTACGGTGCGTTTTGGGCAAGCCGTGCGGCGGCACGGGTGATGATCAAACAAGGCGAAGGCGGTAAGATCATCAATTTCTCGTCGGCGGTCGGTGTAAACGGATTGACGGGCAGTTCGGATTATGCAGCGTCCAAAGGCGGGGTAATGTCCATGACAAAAGCTCTCGCAAAGGAACTGGGTCCCTACAAGATCAACGTCAACTCGGTCGCACCCGGCGTCGTATGCCGTTCCGACATTGACACCACCACCGATTACGGTTACCATTACGCGTACGAAACCAATCTACTCGGTGAAAAATGCAACGCGCAGGACATCGCCGATCTGGTGGAATTTTTGGTTTCGGACAAAGCACGGTTTATCACCGGGCAAACCTACGTCATTGATGGCGGCAGAACCCTCTCGATGAAAGGATCCGACTGATATGAAAGCGATGTTGGTGGACGAAAACAAAAATCTGGTATGGTCGGACGTGGCAGACCCCGTCATAAAAGACGACGAGGTGTTGGTCAAGGTCTGTGCGGCGGCACTCAACCGCGCCGACCTTCTGCAACGGCAGGGAAAATACCCTTCTCCCGCCGGTTGTCCCGAATGGATGGGGTTGGAAATTGCGGGTAAGATCACGGCGGTCGGCAAAGACGTGACCAATTGGCAGGTGGGGGATACCGTTTGTGCGTTGCTCGGCGGCGGCGGATATGCCGAATACGTGGCAGTGAAGCACGATATGCTGATGCCCATCCCGAAAGGACTTTCGATGGAAGAAGCGGCGGCATTGCCCGAAGCGTACGCAACCTCCTACCTCAACCTCGTTTTGGAGGGACATTTAGAAAAGGGACAGACCGCGTTTATCCCCGCAGGGGCAAGCGGGTTGGCATCGGTCGCCATTCCGATGGCGAAAGCGCTCGGTGCGCGGGTGATCACCTCGGTATTGTCGGATGACATTGCCGAAAAGATCAAACCACTCGGTGCCGATGTGATCATCAATTCGACAACCGAAGATGTGGCGGCAATTCTCAAACGAGAAGAAGAAAACGGTACACCGGTTGCGGTTTCGATGGACTGCCTTTGCGGGGAAACACTCGGAAAAAGTCTACCTTATATGGCGCGAGGGGGATATTGGGTCGTTATTTCTACACTTGCCGGTATCGAAACAACAGTTCAACTACGACCGCTCTTAACAAAAGGATTGCATCTGGTTGGCAGTATGCTGAGAAACCGCACACCTGAATTTAAAGCGTATCTGCTAGGTGAACTGGTAAAAAACGTATGGCCGAAAATCGAGAATAAAGAGATCAAACCGTCCATTTACAAAGTGTTACCTATTGAAAAAGCGGAGGAAGCACACGCAATATTGGAACGTGGTGAAAATATCGGTAAGGTCGTGTTGACGATTGCAGATGAAGAATAAAGGACTTGTGTATTCACTTTTCGTAATGCTTTTATAGGGGTTGCTTTTCCCAACGGTTAAGTTGGGATATCGGTACTTCCGACTGGAAACGGTAGGCGATATTTTGACGTTTGCCGGTTTGCGATTTGCATTTTGCGGTATCGTGATTTGCGTATATGCTTTCATCAAGGATAAACACTCCTATGAACCGCTCAAAAAGCATTATCGTTCGGTATTACTATCGGGTTTTTTCGCCATCATCTTGCATTATGCATTTACCTATATCGGTCTCACAATGACTGACGGGTCCAAAACCGCGATCCTAAAACAATTGGGTGCCATATTCTATGTTTGTTTTTCTTCGCTTTTCTTTCCGGATGATAAGATTACCTTCAAAAAGGTTGTAGGATTGTTATTGGGGATGTGTGGTATTGTCGCCATTAATCTAAACTCGTCGGGTATTACTTTTCACATTGGCGACCTACTGATCGTCGGCGCTTCATTTTGTACAGTATTTTCCAACGTGATCAGTAAAAAGGTGTTTCGTTATATCGAACCGATCGTATCCACCGGTATTTCACAACTATTCGGCGGTTTTGTGTTATTGACAGTCGGCGTTTTGCTTGGCGGTAACCTGACAACGGGTATACCCAAAACTGCACCGCAAGGGATCGTATTTGGTGTCATATTGACCGCTTCTGTCTTTAGTTATTGTCTGTGGTATTTGAATGTTCAAAAAGAAAACCTATCCACACTGTTTATCATTAAGTTTGCAGAACCGATCTTTGCCGCTGTTTTCGGTTGGTTGCTGTTAGGTGAAGATATATTTAACCTGAATTATATCGCGGCATTCGTCCTGATCTGCGCCGGTATTGTATTTGTCAATGTGAAACAACGTAATCCAAAATTTGCGCAAGACACATAGCCTATGGCTTGTGTCTTGCTTTTTTAAATAGGCTATGCTATACTGAAAGCCAAAGGAAACAGTAGAGAGGTGCTTTAAAATGAGAACCTATTTATCCCATTTTTTTGACGTATTTCAATATCAAAAAGAAGATGCACAGTTTTTTATTCGTGCTTACGATACCATTATGAACGACACTGAAACTACTGTTATGTGGAACAATACCGTTCAGCAATACGAACAAAGTATCGATTGCGATTATAATGCGATGATCAAAACGGCGGACACGGTGGCTGAAAAATGTTATTTACACGAGTATGTAACCGAGTTTTTGCTATTTGCGTGTCTCACCAAATATGCTGAGCCGCGTTATATTGAAAAAGGGCTCGGGTACGACATATATTACAATACCATGTCCGATCTGCGGTATAAGGTAGAAGAATGCAAATTGGTAAAAGGATTCCCCGGTTGTTTTGTTGCGGATTGGTTTATTAGTTTTTTTCGTTTAAACCGCTTAGCGTTTGGGCGATTACAGTTTGAGGTCATCGATTTCGGTGAAGAATACGAAAAAGACGGAAAGGTTCTCACGGCAAAAACGTCGGTTATTAACGTGCACATTCCGCGCTCGATGGAACCGCTGGACGAAGATCGTTGTGACAAGGCTTTTGCTATGGCAAAAGAATATTACAAAAACGTCGTGGAGGAGAACTGCGCGTTTGTGTGCTTTTCCTGGTTTTTATATCCCGAAAACGAGCGGATCCTTTCGGAAAAATCCAATATTTATAAGTTTATGAAACGGTTTGATCTGGTCAAGTTCGGCTACGATCGTGACTTCGAAAATTTATGGCGGTTGTTTGACACCGACGAAAAGAATTTCCGTAAACTTCCTACCGATACGTCGTTGCGCAAAGCCTATGTGGAACACCTGAAAAACGGCGGCAAACTCGGGTGGGGATACGGCGTTTTCTTTGCATAAGGAAGTAGGGATGATTATGAAAACGTCGGTATCTTTTCGTGATATTAAGTTGTTTTTATTTGATTTAGACGGAACCTTATATTTAGGGGATCGGTTGTTTGAGTTTGCCGTCCCGCTGTTAGATGCGATCAAACAAAACGGCGGACGCTATTTGTTTATGACCAACAACTCTTCCAAAAGTGTTAACGATTACGTCACCAAGTTGAACCGTATGGGTGTTGCTGCAACATATGAGGATTTTATTACTTCTTCGCAGGCAACGGTTCATTATCTTAAACGACACCACGCAGGCGAGCGATTATACGTTTGCGGGACACAATCGTTAAAACAGGAATTTCGCGATGCAGGGTTTAAGGTTACCGAAAAGGTAGACGAAACCGATTGTATCGTGATGGGGTTTGATACCGAACTCACCTTCCAAAAACTACACGATATCTCGTATATGCTCAATACTCGTGACATACCGTATATTGCCACCAATCCCGATTACGTGTGTCCAACGAGTTTTGGAGCGGTGCCCGATTGCGGCAGCGTGTGCGATATGCTGTACAATGCGACAGGAAAACGCCCCGTCGTTATTGGAAAACCGGAACCATTGATGCCGAAATTGGCAATGGAAAAATGGGGATATACCGCACAAGAAACCGCCGTCATCGGCGACCGTATTTATACTGATGTTAAAAGCGGAATCAATGCGGGTGTATACAGTGTACTGGTAATGAGCGGTGAAACTACGCAATCGATATTGGATAACTCAGATGTAAAGCCGGATATCGTACTGCCGTCAGCGGAAAGTATATTAAAAGAACTGATGTAAATACACAAAAAACGACCTTATGCCGTGCATTGAACGGCATAAGGTCGTTTGATTTCGCGATTATTATTCCCAATCGATTTCGGTCATTTCATAGTACAAACTGCCAAATGCTTTCCGACCGGATGAAGTAAGAACCTTGAGCAAAGATACCATTGGGTTTAGAACAGTCAACAACGGTAGTTTTTTCCCGTTTCTTTTCGCGATCTGTTGTACCATACGACACGTGCAGACATACTGTTCATCCTGCGGTAAAAACAAACCATCACTTTCGTGATCGATAAAGTTTTTGACAAACCAGCACAATCGGTCAATGTGGATCATACTACGGGTGTTGTGATAATTGGGGAAAAACGGAGCAATTTGAGCCAATCGTTCGAGTGGACGATAGTTTCCTTTACAGCCATCGCCGTAAACGGTCGGCGGTCGTACGATTACCGTTTTGAAGGAATCGTCTTTTAAAGCAGTAATCTGTTGTTCTGCCTCATATTTTGCTTTACCGTAATTGGTTTTCGGCGCGGGTAGGGTAGAGGTGGTCACTTTCCCTTCAATCATACCGTAGACAGCCATAGTACTTAGAAAAATAAATTGTTTTACACCGTCACATTTGGCTTTTTTTGCGGTATCAACCGCCAAATCACGGTTTACCGTATAATACAATTGGAAATTATCTTTTGTCTCTTTGATATGCGCAATGCCGGCTACATGGAATACGCAGTCGTAGCCGGCAAAACTTTTTTCTTTCCAGGTATCGCCAATCATATCTACAGTGTCCACTTGATATTGATCCTGCCATTGAGCCATATATTTCTCAAAAGAAGTACCTATATAGCTGTTTGCACCGGTAATCAAAATCTTTTTCATTTTTTGGAATTCTCCTTTTCCATCGCACCGGTACCGCCTTCTACAACACCTTCGTGTTTCAGTACGGATGTGATGGTCTTCAACAGACACTTTACATCAAAAGCAAAACTGATCCTTTCCACATATTCACCATCAAATTTTGCTTTGACATCAATCGGCAATTCGTCGCGACCGTTCACCTGCGCCCATCCCGACAAACCGGGACGTACGTCATGGGCACCGTACTTGTCACGCTCTGCGATCAAGTCGTCTTGATTCCAGAGTGCCGGTCGAGGACCGATAAAGGACATATCGCCTTTGAGAATGTTAAAAAGTTGCGGGAGTTCGTCGATACTCGTTTTTCGAATAAAACTGCCGATCTTGCTGAGATATTGATCCGGATCATCTAATAAATGGGTAGGAATATCCGGCGTATTAACTTTCATACTGCGGAATTTATACAACCAAAACAGCTGCTTGTTTTTCCCGACACGCTTTTGCTTGAAAAGCGCCGGACCGGGATCGTCGATTTTGATAATAATAATCAAAATCAACATCGGAAGTGCAAGCAGGACAATTCCCGCGATCGACATCACAATATCAAGTATGCGTTTTATGAAAATACGATACATATTGCTTACCTCACACACTATTTCAAAGTTGTGACTGGGGTGGATAAACCGTCCCGCTGATGATTTTCGTCTTTTCGGGAACAACTGTATTCCCCATAACGGTGGCATTACAATCTATTTGATCAAAATCTCCGCAGCAACTTGCGTGGTTAACAACCGCGCCCGCACACACCAAACAACCTTTACCGAGGACACAGGCTGTGTGAACAGTCGCCATCGGCTCAATAATACAGCCGATTCCGATTTGAGCGGAAGGGGACACGTGCGCTTTTGGAGAGATCAGGGTAACCATCTGCAACGTTGTTTCCCGTTCAATACGATCAAACAGCGCCGAACGAACGACAGGGTTTCCGATAGCAACAACAACGTTTTTGAACTCGCCCGATAATGCTGACAGATCTTTAACCGTACCCCTGATCGGTGTGCCGTCAGGTGTTTCCTTAGCAACATCATCCACAAATGCAATCTTATCGAAACAATCCATGCTTTCGGCAACTTCTTTTGCCACAAGGCCGTATATGCCGCCGCCTATAATCAACAGATTTTGCTTCATACCATGCTCCTTCAATTCTACGAAGATTACAGACATAGATATGCACATTCAACATTCTACAACAATTCTCCGTCAAAATCAAGCCTTTTAGTAAATTATTAGATAAAAAGCGACATAACGGAAACACGATTTATCCGCGTTAAAATCTCATAAAATCAATTTAAACCGACGTAATTCTACATCGGTTTAAATCTTGTTATACAAACACCCCGAACAGAATGCCGCCGAGTGCGGATAGCAGGATCAGCACAATGGGATGTACCTTTTTAAATGCCAACACCAGACTGGCGCCTAAAACAACGATTGAAAAATACAGATCGGGACTTGTCAGATAATCGAGCGAGAGCGTATTCGGTAAAAAGACGGTCATAAAGATCGACACGACGGCAGAACCGATCAACCCGACTACGGCGGGTTTCAGTCCTTTTATAACAGAAGTGACCGCCCAGTTATCCTGATACTTTTGAAAGAATTTAGCGATCAATAAAATGATCACAAACGAGGGGAGAACCATGCCGAGCGTCGCACAAACCGCGCCGAAAAATCCCGCCTCTTCGGTACCGACATAGGTGGCGGCATTGATTGCAAACGGCCCGGGAGTGGATTCACTAACCGCGATAAAATCGACGATCTCCGGAAGGGTCATCCAACCCTTTTTCAGAATTTCCGATTGCATTAACGGGAGCATAGCGTACCCGCCGCCGATGGTTACGGCACCGATACAGAAAAACGTCCAAAACAGTTCTAAATAGATCATTGCTTACTCCTCCTTTTCGCAATCAAAGAGGAGATGACGCCGCATACGGCACAACCGATCAAGCAGTAGAATGCATCGACCTTCAAAAAGGCGGTCAACACAAAAACCAAGCCCATCAATACATATGAAAAAGCATTTTTCGGGATCTGGCGGTACATCGTATACAATGCCTTAATAATCAGTGCTAACACACCGGCGCGAATACCCTTGAATGCATATACAACGTAACGATTATCGCCGAATTCACGCAATACGAACGATAAAAAGAATATGATAAGAAACGAAGGGAGCACCACACCGAACGTAGCAAAAAAAGAACCGAAAAATCCGGCAACACGGTATCCGATAAACGTTGCGGTGTTGATTGCGATCGGACCGGGTGTAGACTCGGCAATGGCGATTATCTCCAACAGATCGTCGTCGGAAGCCCATTTTTTATTTTCCACCACTTCTTTTTGAATCAGCGGAATCATCGCGTATCCGCCACCGAAGGTAAACGCACCGATACGGAAAAAGACGGAAAACAACGTGAGAAGCCGTTTAAATTTACTTGGCAAATCATACCACTCCTTCCTTCACAGTATCATACCAAATATACACAAAAAAGTCTATCCCTTTTTGTAAGAACATAAAATTGACATCGCATTGTTTGTATGGTAAAATTTTACCCGTAAGTAAACACGCGTAAACGACGGTTTACAACAAATATAGGAGGGTTCTCTATGAATAAAGGTCCCAAATGGTTAGAAAACGCGGTCTTTTATAACATCTATCCGCAGTCGTATTACGACACCAACGGCGACGGTATCGGCGATCTGAAAGGTATTACCGAAAAATTGGACTACATCAAAGAAACCGGATTTAACGCCTTGTGGTTAAACCCGTTTTATGAGTCCACCTTCCGTGATGCCGGTTACGACGTTACCGATTACTATAAAGTAGCACCGCGTTACGGTACCATCGATGATTTTAAAACGTTATGCGAAGAAGCACATAAACGCGGCATTAAGGTGTGTATCGACGTTGTTCCCGGTCACACCTCGCTTGAATGTGAGTGGTTCCAAAAATCCTGTCTGCCCGAGAAAAACGAATATTCCAACCGTTACATCTGGACGGATGATTGGCAAAATAACTATCAGAACAACTGCGTCGGCGGTATCGGCGAACGTTACGGTATGTTTATGAAAAACTACTTCTATTGCCAACCCGCGTTAAACTACGGTTTTGCTCACATCGACGAACCGTTGTGGCAGTTACCCGTTGACCATCCGGATTGCATCGCCACCAAAAATGAACTCAAGAAGATTATGAAATACTGGATGAATCTTGGTGCAGACGGGTTCCGCGTAGATATGGCACCGTCGCTCATTAAAAATGACTACGACGGACAAGCAATGAAGAAATTCTGGAACGAATTCCGGGAGATGTTCAACAAGGAACATCCGGAATGTGTCCTGATCTCCGAGTGGTCGGATCCCACCGCCGCGATCACTGCAGGTTTCCACATCGACTTCCTGATCCAAAACAACTATAAAGCGTATTCGATGTTGTTCCGCGCTGAGCGCGGTCGTAACTGCGGCACGTGGTTTATCGGTCATACTTATTTCGCCAAAGAAGCCAACGGCAGCATCGAAGATTTCCTGGAAGACTATCTGCGTGAGTACGATAACACCAAAGACATCGGTTATATCTCCATTCCGACAGGTAACCACGACCTGCCGCGTATCAGTTATCTGCGCGATACCGAAGAAATCAAACTGACACACGTGTTTGTATTGACGACGCCCGGTGTACCGTTCGTTTACTACGGTGACGAGATCGGTATGAAATATTTTGATGATCTCCCGTCCAAAGAAGGCGGATTTAACCGTACCGGTGCCCGTACACCGATGCAATGGAACGACGGTGTCAACGCGGGTTTCTCCACCGCCGATAAGAAGGATCTGTATTTGCCCGTCGAAGAAGGCGGCCCCAATGTGGCGCAGCAGTTGGACGATCCTCACTCCATCTTAAACAATATGAAAGCCCTGCTTAAACTGCGCAAGGGCTCGTCTGCGCTTTCTGCCGAGGGTAAAGTCGAGTTCCTCAACCGTAAATATAACGGTTACCCGTTGATCTATAAACGTTTCAACGACGAAGAAGAATACATCATTTGTATCAACCCCTCCGATATTCCGCAACAGTTTGCCTACAACTTCAACGGATATTCTCCCGTTTTGGAGAACGGCGGTTATACGGTGGACGACGCAAAGATCGTGCTTGAACCTGTCAGTTTTGTGATCTTCAAAAAAAATTAACGGGAGTTTAATTATGTATTCTTATTCACAGTCCTATCACCGTTTTACTTCTAAGAATAAAACGTCGGTTGTTTTTAATTATCTCCTTGCAATACCGCAAGATATGGCTGAAGACGAGCGTCTTCCTTTGATCGTGTTTTTACACGGCGCAGGGGAGAGAGGTACCGATCCGTCGATCATCAAAGCACAAGGTCTTGCTAAAATGTTAGACGCAGGGCTCCCCGCACGTGCGATCGTTCTGGCGCCGCAGATCACCGATTCTCGTTACGTATGGAACAACTACGTTGACGAATTACATGAATTGATCGAACAGATCGTCGACGAACACAACATTGATCGTTCGCGCATCAGTTTAACCGGCCTCAGTATGGGCGGCTACGGCACGTGGGAAATGGGCGTTCGGTTCGGTAACTATTTTTCCGCACTGGCACCTATCTGCGGCGGCGGAATGCCTTGGCGCGCAGAAAGTTTAAAAAACATCCCGATCCGTACGTTCCACGGTGATGCCGATGACGTCGTCCCGCTCAGCGCTACGGTTGAAATGGTCGATGCGATCAATCGTCGCGGCGGACACGCGGAACTGACCGTGTTACCTGGTGTCGGTCATCACAGCTGGGTTTTTGCCTACGAAGAAACCGACCTGGTCGAATGGCTCGTTGCTCAAACTACTAACACCTAACACCGATCACCCGAAGACAATCGTTTTCGGGTGATCTCTTTATTTTTGTTAACGATCATCTTTGTCGAATTTTGTCAGACGAATTTATAAATTCCACTATTTTACCAGTTTTTTCCATATTCTTTTGTTCTTTATCACAAAGATTAAAAACTTTCTTCCAAACTCTTGAAAGATTTTCCAGTTTATGGTAATCTAATGTTGCCGGCAAAATAAACGTGGAGGTTTTTGTAACTTGGAAAAGAAAGTTAAGGTTCTGCTAGCGGATAATGCAGAAAGTTTTGGAATCCCGTGTGCCAAACGAATGCGCGTACACGGGTTAGATGTCGAAACCGTTGAAAAAGACGGCAAAAAGGTAATCGAGTATATCGAGCGTTATCAACCGGACGTTGTCATAATTGATTTTTTCCTGCCGCACATTGACGCGATCGGGGTTATGAATTCGACCAAATCAAGCACGGTCAAACAACCGTTGTTTATGATCATGTCAGGGTTTGATAATGCCAATTTGGAAAGAGAAGCCATTCAAGCAGGTGCTGACTATTATTTCTTAAAGCCGGTCGACGCCGATGAAATGGCGCAACGAATTCTTTCGTTTTCGGGCGCCAATAATACG
This sequence comes from uncultured Eubacteriales bacterium, assembly GCA_964433065.1. Taxonomy (GTDB): domain Bacteria; phylum Bacillota; class Clostridia; order Oscillospirales; family Acutalibacteraceae; genus RGIG3009. The sequence continues at coordinate 17,613 of CAYSPZ010000008.1, forward strand.
GTCTTACTTTCTACCGGGAAAACCGTGCATACCAAAACTGTCGACACACTTGAAATGCAGGTCACCGAGATACTCCATCAGATCGGAGTTCCTGCACATATTAAAGGATATCAATATTTACGCGATTCCATTTTGATGGCGATCAACGACGATCAGATCATCAATGCCGTTACCAAACGCTTGTATCCGACCGTCGCCAAGAAACACGGTACCACCTCATCCCGCGTAGAACGCGCCATTCGTCACGCGATCGAAGTCGCATGGGATCGCGGCGATTTAGACGTGCTGACCTCGTATTTCGGGTATACGATACACAACAGCCGCGGTAAACCGACCAATTCGGAGTTTATCGCAATGATCTCCGATCGGTTCCGTCTACAACTGAAAATATCGTAAAAAAGAAGTCAAGGGGAGTTCCCTTGACTTCTTTTTTTGAATATGTTACCATTTTAATGGATACGGAACTGATGGTCGATCCAACACCCTTGTGGTGCTACCGACATTCTGCGGTTCTGTGTCCTTAGGAGACCTTTCGTTAACAGTGGCCAACTACTTATACCGTTGGTTATTAACTTGCGCAAGGTCTTCTTTTCTTAACTTCTATAGAGAGGTGCCTTATGAGCAAAAATATATACCATAACCGTACGAGTAAGAAGCGAAATTTTGCTTCTCTTTAAGAGCATTGAATCGGATAAAAAAAGAAGAAATGGCAGAACGGCTGTACGCGGAAATAAAAGATTGTGAGACAGAGGAAGAAGCGTTAACTGGGAAAAGCACTGGAGATTTCCAAGGGAATAGTCCTAACTCCAAAGTATTGGAACGAAGAAGAATATCAGCCTTTAATCGAAAAAGAGACGGCATACGGTAATAAGGTGAACATCCCTGAAAAACTAATATACAGTTGGGAATGGTTTACAGAAATGCAAAAATAGTTAGGGTATTCAGAGGAGGATATGAAAGCATACGAACCTAAAGGATCGCCACGATATAAAGATTTGTATAAAGTTTTTATTGAAGAATATGAGGAATAAAAAAATTCTAAGTTTCCTCTTACAACTGAAAATTTCGTAAAATTAAGCCTTCCTGTGAACGGGATTCGTTCTCAAGAAGGCTTAATTTATTTTTTATCATCCTCTTTTTGATGGGCCGGTGTAAATGAAACGTCGGAAAGCGGATTGCTTTTTGCCGCATCTTCCAATTGCTTATTGGATAGGTGGGTATAAATCTCGGTGGTACCTAAACTTTCGTGTCCTAATATATTCTGTAACACGCGCAGGTCCACACCGCCGTGCTGATACATAAGCGTTGCAGCGGTATGTCGCAGTTTGTGAACCGTCATCGTTTCAGCACCGGGAATGTTTTGCAAATACCCTTTAATAACATAATGAACACCTTGTAACGAGATGCGCTTCTTTAATCGACTCAAAAACAACGCGTTTTTATCCTGAACACCGTCTACCGGACGTACTTTTAAATAAAGATCGATGGCGCTCATACACGCATCGTTCAAAAACAACATTCGTTCTTTACTGCCTTTACCGCGTACACGTAAGGTGCGTTCACTGTGAGAGATATCCGAAAGATTGATACCGACTAATTCCGCACGACGCAAACCGCAATTCAAAAACAGCGTGATCATACAATAGTCACGCTCGGCGAAATCACCGGAAACCGATTTCAGCAATTGCACAGACTGCTCAAACGAAAGATATTGCGGCAACGATTTTTTTAGTTTCGGGGTATCCAGATTGTGCAGCGGATTGCTATCCAGAACATGGGCATAATCGGTCAGGTATTTGAAAAACACCCGTAATGAACTCGTTTTTCGCGCTCTGGTCTTGTTGGAATTACCACGTTCACTACGCAAATAATTCATATATTCGTATGCATCTGTCAACGTTACACTACGCAGAAGATCCACATCAACATCGTCGATCGGAATCTCCGATTCAGGTAGGGCAGGGGGAACCAAACCGCGCAACTGCTTCATAAAACGCAAAAAGGTGCGAATATCAATGAAATACTCGTTTACCGTTCCTTCGGAACGTCCTTTGATCGTTTCCGCATATCCTAAAAAATCTTTTAAAATACGCGGACATTGTCTAAAATATTCGGTACGCACGATACCCCCCCCTTTTTTTCTGTGAAACATGTTTCACAGAAACGCCAATATATTACAAGAATTTATACCGTCAATCGTATGATGATCCGATGTTGTCGAGGCAGAGACCGGCACAAACAAAAAGAAGAGAGAAAAACCCTTTCGTTACAATCTTCGATGCCGGCGATATTAGCCCGGAACAACCGATTCCGCTCAATAATTTTATACAATTAAAAAATAAATTCTATTGTTTTTTAAAATTTAAATCATTTAAAAGGAAATTATATGACAATAAAAATTTTAAAAATGATACAACCATACATCATATAAATTTAAAATCAAAGCAACGAATGAAAAGCAACAAATTAAAATAAAAAAAGAAAACAAAAACATTCAGATTTCAGTGAACAAAAATAATACAATCTATATATAATAAACAACTTGAAATAGAAAAACAAGTAGCGAGAACGCAGTACGCTTGAAACCGGCCTGAGCCGAACTAAAATGGCCCGCATAACCCTAAAACCGCCCTGACCTCCTCCCTGAACTATACAAAATTTTCATTTTGTATAGTTGGTACAATGGAGAACTGAGGTCTTGTTTTGAGGTCTTAGGGTCTGCCCTGCGGCCGAAGATCGGTTTGTCGGGTAATTATTTTAAACGTGCGGCACTAAACGCCTAGCAATAGCAACACACATAGTTGACCCTCTGCACTCATCATATAAAGGTTACAGAATAAAGTATCAATTACGTTTAGCTGCTTTCGTCAACGCGTTGCCGTAACGATTCGTTCGATCCCGAAAGCATCGCAAATACAATCGGTGTTTGTAAAACCAACTTTTTCAAAAAGCTGTGCTACCGTTTGCGCTTGTCCCGCCCCTACCTCGACGGCAACCATACCGTCCTCTTTAAGGTTTTGCAACCAATTATCCGCTATCGCACGATAAAACCGATACCCGTCGCTATCGCCGTCCAGCGCCATACGAGGCTCGTATTGAACCTCGCGCTGTAATCCGTTTAAATCCCCTGTTTTGATGTACGGCGGATTGGAAACGATCACATCCACCGGTTTATTAAAACGCGCAAAATCTGCCAAAACGTCGCCTTTTACGACATCGATTGCATACTGCGGGTACTTTTTTGCGTTTTTGCGTAAATATAACAACGCATCGTCCGAAAGTTCGATGGCAGTAACGTGCGGTTTTCGTGGATAAACTAACGAAGCGATACCAATACCGACACAGCCGCTTCCTGCACACAGATCCAGTATTTCTGCTGTATTCTTGGAACGTTTTTTTAAGTACTCGGCCACCATTTCACACAACAACTCGGTTTCGGGTCTGGGTATAAGAACACCTACGCCCACGTGTAATGATAATGATAAAAAATCCCACTCACCAAGGATATATTGCAACGGTTCTCCCTGTATGCGTCTGGCTACTGCTTCGGTAACCGCTTCAGCCAAATGAGGCGGTAACGGATCGTGTTGTGCAAGAAGGGTTTTCCCCCTCCCCACCTTGCCGATATCTTCCAGTAAACAACGTGCTTCAAATTCGGCATCTTCACATCCGTTTTGTATTAACAGTTGCTCGGCGCGACGTTTTACCTCGCCGACAGTCATACGTCTTCCTCTACCGAGTTCGGTTCTTCTTCGGTCGGTAATACCGCCGTGAAGGCACGGATCGCGCACTCGATCATACCATCTTCCGGTTCACGGGTGGTCAACCGTTGAATCCACAACCCCGGCGCCGAAATCAGCCGTGTAAACCAGTTGTTTTTCCGTCCTGCTAATTTGATGGCTTCATAGCCGATTCCCACCGTGATCGGCAACAACGCGATCTTAACAAGTACACGCAACCACACAATGTCGACTCGTACAAATATGGAGATCATCATACCGATCAATAGCGTAAGCACTAAAAACGAGGTACCGCAACGAGGGTGAAAACGACTTTGTTTACGTACATTTTCCACCGTCAACTCTTCCCCGTTTTCGTAGCAGAAGATCGTTTTATGTTCAGCGCCGTGATACATAAATACGCGGCGAATGTCACTCATAAGCGAAACCGCCACCAAATAACAAAGGAAGATAACCAAACGCAATATTCCTTCAAAAACACCGCGCCATACCGCGTGGTTGACCCAGTATTGCGTTTGGCTTATCGAGTCTAACAATTTCGCTATTTGCGCATACAAAAAAGACGGAAGATACATAAACAAAAGCAATGCTAAGGCAATTCCGAGAACCGAACTGATCACCAGCAACACCGTCATCATTGCGGAACTGTTTTGCGTGGTCGACTCCTCCTCTTCCAAACCTGCCAACTCTGCTGAACGCATCAAGCATTTATAACCGACTTTCAACGAATCGATCATATTGAAAATTCCGCGAACAAACGGAAGTTTCCATAAACGCGGTTTTTCATCGTTTTGGTTTTTCCATTCCTCTGTGACGATCTCACCGGACGTATGGCGCACCGCCATTGCCGTCTTTTTCGGTCCGCGCATCATAACCCCTTCAATCAACGCTTGACCGCCGATGGAGTATTTTTGACATTCTGTTGCTTTGTTCAAAATAAAACCCTCATTTCTTTGCTTTCGGTATGGTGACGGTAACAACCGTTCCTTGATTTAAAATACTTTCTATTTCCAACGATCCGCCGTGTGCTTTCATGATTTCATCCGCAACCGCCAAACCGATTCCCGATCCGGATTTGTAGTTGTTCGCCCGATAAAATTTACGTTTGATATCGGGCAGATCCTTCGGCGAAATACCAATACCGTCATCACTGATAACCACCTGTACGTTATCCGCGATATGTGCGGCATCGACACGCACGACGCCGCCTTTTTTCGAGTATTTGATCGCGTTATCCAGGATGTTGGAAAACACTTGGCGCAAACGTCGTCGATCACCCTCAACGGGCGGCAAATCCTCTTGCGCAACGCAGATCAACTTGACCTCTTCGCTTGCCGCGCGTTCGCGGAACAGGAAAACCGCCTCTTCCACCTCGGCAAAAATATCCAGTTTTTCAAAATCGGAAACCGTACTATCTTGTTGCCAACGCGAGAAATCCAACAAATCTTCTACCATTCCGGATAAGCGATCCGCTTCACTGCTGATGACATCCAATCCTTTGGAAAGCGTTTCTCCATCCTGAATTTCACCGCTTTTAAGTGTTTCACTCCACCCTTTGATCGCCGTTAACGGTGTGCGTAATTCATGTGACACCGAGGCAATAAACTCATTTTGCAAACGATCCGCGTCGGCGATTTCGCTTGCCATTTCATTGATGGTATCGCACAATTCGCCGATCTCATCGTCAAACTGTTTCTCAATACGACAGGTATAATCACCTTGCGCGATCTGTTTGGCAGTGTCACTGATCTGCGATAGCGGACGCAAAATACTACTCACGAAATATGAACTCGATAACATAACGAAAAACAACACGGCAAGTCCGAAAAAGATAAACACCGATATCAGCAAGGTGATCTGTTCATCCACTTTATCCATTGCCGTCAAGCAACGAACCGCACCGCAAAACGCACCTTCTTTGTTAAAAAGAAGCAATGTGACCGCACTGACTTTTTGACCGGAGGAATTACGTCCCGTCCAACTTCCTTTCGGCATTTCCTTGTCGGTAAGTCCTTGTTGCAGTGCCGCCTGAAAATCGGGATACGTGTCGTTCTCCGGAGCAAAGCCGGTGGAACTTGCCAATATCCGTCCGTTTACATCCAGCAACTGTAACTCCATTTTTTCTTTGTCGGGAAAATCCTCAGCAAAACTCCGAATGTTTTGGTTGAAATCAAAATTGGGGTTCTCCCAATACAAATCCAACATATCAGACAACGAGTTTACCCGCAAAAACAAACTGTTTTCAACTTGTTGATAATAGTAGGAACGGATAACCATTGCCATCGAAACTTCTAAGATCAACAGTAAAACGAGGATGACACCAAGACCGTTGATCATCCAACGGCGAATTACTTTTTTGAAATTCAAGGCATCTCCCCCCCTTTTTTTGCTGTTGTGCTTATTTTGTTACGGATACCATTGATATCCGCAACCCCATACGGTTTGAATATGACGCGGTTGTGACGGATCTTCCTCGATCTTCATACGCAAACGTCTTATATTGACATCTACAACTTTTTCCTCACCGCAATAATCCGCTCCCCATACATAATGGAGAATATCCAATCGTTTCAAAGGTTTTTCGGGATGTTCGAAAAAGTATTGCAGGATTTGAAATTCGACCTGAGTTAATTCAGTCGTTGTATTTTGCTTTTGAAGCGTACGCGTACGCAGATTGATCGAAAAAGAACCGGAAACCAACGAATCTTTAACGTGTTCCGTATCGGTTTCGGCAATCATCACACGACGAGAAAGCGCCTCTACCCTTGCCACCAACTCGGTAGGACTGAACGGTTTGGTCACGTAATCGTCTGCGCCCAGTTTCAATGCGCCGATCTTTTCCATTTCCTGTGTTCGCGCGGTCAGCATAATAATACCAACAGAAGAACTTTGTTTACGCAACGCTTTACAAACCGAAAACCCGTCAATGCCGGGAAGCATTACATCCAATAACGCTACGGTAATTTGCGTAGAATGCTGTTCGAAAAGGGACAATGCTTCTTCACCCGTCGCCGCTTCCAACGTTTGATAGCCAAAGCGTTTTAAGTTGATAACAATGAACTCACGGATCGCCGTTTCATCTTCACAAACTAAGATATATTTCATTGTTCTCCCTCCGTTATCGTAAATAGATAGTGGATCTCTTCCATCGTTAACTGCATCGTCTCATCATACCACACGGCATAATGTAAGGAATCGGTCGAATCAAAATACGTCATATCCTCGATCAGATCCGCTTTCTTTCCGCTCGTCGTTGTCTGGATCTTAAAGAACGGGAACATCGCCTCTTTTGTTCCGGTGGAAAAAGTCAGCACCCGTAATTCCTCGTCATACGATGCCGAGTAGGTTGCAGGCCACTCTTCCGTGATACGCAGCATATAACCATCCGCTTCACACATTACGGAATCGAAATCCAAGCAGATCGTATCGGTCACGGGTTCGTAATAATACCATTGTGTCTTTTTAAGCGGTAACACCGTATCGATGGGATCGTCTTGTGTAAGCTGAGATACCTGCGGCCATTCCAACACACCGTCACCGTCTATATCCGCGCTGGAAAGCGTCCCTTCACGCGCGGTAACGGTGTTCATCAGCGTATCCGAATCACAAAAGAGCGATAGCAATCGGTCTTTTCGCCACACAAGCAGTTCCGTAACAGTTGTATTCGGATCTTTGTATGCATCCACAAAAATACCGCGCTCTCCGTTGTTAAATTCCACGTTATACGACGTATCAAACCGTTGAATTGCGTGGTCGATCGCCGCGCTTCCAACCGCCTCAAACATATCGTTACGGAACGTATATATCGTCGCAACAGAGGAGCCGTTGGTATCGGAGGTCGAAAACAAAACAATGTCTTCCGCATCGTCTCCCGTCAGATCCGCTACCGTTAATGCGCGATAATAATTTTGTAATGCGATCGGTGTTAAACTATCCGTAACCGAATATACCGTCAACCGCTTATCTTTGGTGTTATAGGCATTCCACCCCACCAGTAATTCCGGAAAACGATCACCGTCCAGATCGGCAAATTCAACCTGCGCGATCTCTTCGCCGTACCCTTCTTTGTCCGCCACCGTTTCCCATACACCATCTGTTTTTTTCAAAAGATGAATGTGTGTCTTGGTGTTTTCAACGTTTAAGCGATAAAACGCTACGCAATAATCCGCCAACTGTTCCGTGTTATATTGAATAGCGTCGTCGCCCTTCTCGGAGATATACGTCGCGGCTTTTGCGTTGCTCAGCAAGATAAACGCGGAAAAATACGCACCGTCGACGGGATATTTTAACGTGTAATCGTGAACGGTATGGTTGTCGGTGATATAGTTTTCCAGCGCCGTATGCAGCGCTTCTTGATCGCCTGCGTTGATCGGCGGACGCATTTGATTTTCCACCTCAATGCCGATCACCGTACATCCCGACAACAGTAAACAACAACACACTGTCAGCAGAACGAAACTTCGCCGAAACCGTTTCACGAAAACACACTCCTTTCTTTTGTATAGTTGCTTCCTCTATTGTATGTCATTTTTGCCGAAAAGTCAATCAAAAGAGCGGGTCGCATCTCACGATACGACCCGCTTTTCTGTTACAGAGATTCCGCCTCACGGATCCACAGATCTCCGCAGGCATCCGACGGCATATACAAATCGCCGCGCGGCGACAAACAGACGCTCCCTACTTTCGGACCGTCCGGCAAACAATTGCGCTTGAATTGTTGTGCAAAAAAACGTTTATAGAATACAATCATCCATTTTTTGATCTCGGCAGTTTCAAAAACGCCCTCAAAAGCCGAGCAGGCCAACCGATAGATCTTTGTCGGTGAAAAACCGTAGCGAACCACATGATACAAGAAGAAATCGTGTAACCGATAATCCCCGACCAAAGACTCGGTCTTTTGTGCGATCACACCGTTTTCAGGCGGTAACAGTTCGGGACTGACCGGCGTATCCAAAATATCCTTCAACACCGTTTGAACAACACCGGTAAAGCGATCCGCCTCATACTGTACCAAATACCGCACCAAGGTTTTGGGAACACCTGCGTTGACCCCGTACATCGACATATGGTCACCGTTATAGGTCGCCCAACCAAGCGCCAATTCCGACATATCACCGGTACCGACGACCAACCCGCGCACCTGGTTCGCCACATCCATAAGCACCTGCGTACGTTCTCGCGCCTGTGCGTTTTCGTACGTAACGTCGGTTGCACCGTCGTGAGAGATATCCGAAAGATGCTGACGAACCGCCGCAGCGATCGGGATCTCGCGCAACGAAGTTCCTAACTCGTTCGCCAATTTACAGGCATTTTGATAAGTACGATCGGTCGTTCCGAAGCATGGCATCGTCACAGCACAAATACCGCTGTTTTCTCGTTTGAGCAACGCATAGGCTCGTACCGTCACAAACAAGGCTAATGCCGAATCCAATCCGCCGGACAACCCTAAAACCGCGTCGCAACCGGTATGTACCAACCGTTGTGCCAGCGCCGCAGATTGAATGGTCAAAATCTCTTCAAAACGACATTGCTGTGCAGGTATCGAATCAGGGATAAAGGGATTCGCAGGAACGTTGGATACGAACGTTGTTTCAACCATCGGCAATGAAAATTCAACAACCGACGCGTTTATCGCGGTATTCTTATTTTGCCGACGTTGCTCACAAGATACTCGTTGCAAATCGGTTACGGCGACAAGCGGTTGCGTAGTAAAAGGCTTCGATTGTGCGATCAAAGTTCCGCATTCCGCAATCTTGTTACCGCCCGCAAAGACGAGGTCGCTGACCGATTCACCAAGTCCTGCGTTCGCGTATACATAGGTCACGTTCAGTCGTTTGGATTGCACCTCAACGAACTGACTACGCAGATCGTCCCTCTCAACCGTTTGGCAATCCGCCGACAAACAAGCAATTACCGTCGCGCCGCATTGAGCAAGATGATCCGATACAGGATCTAAACCAAAAAGATCGTCACCAAATTCAACACCCAGTCGGAACTGAGAAACGGAAGAACAATCGAAAAGAGCGGTCGAACACAGATACGTATCTTGATCGGCATAACGCAGTACCGCTTCAACACCTTTACCGGAAGCAAAACAACGGTGATACGCTTTTGACGACAACGAGAGTTTCGGCACCAAACCCAACAGATTCCCGTGGCAACATATCGCCGCGCAATTATACAAAGACCCTTCATGCGCGATCGGAACACCGACAACGATCACGGTATCGACATCAACCGTTGAACGAAGTAGTTGCCCCACCGCCTTTTCAGCGCCGTTTAATAGAGCGGATTGCCAAAACAGATCGCCGCAGGTATTTCCCGTAACGCACAGTTCGGGGAACACCGCCAAAGCCGTATCTTTCGGCAGTTCGGCAATCATCGCAAGGATCTGTTTTACGTTAAATCCGCTATCGGCAGTCCGAACGGTGGGTGTCAAAGCGGACACTTTAAAAAAGCCGTCCTTCACAAAAAACATCCTTTCCTGTGAAATCTATACCATAACGCACACATACGAACTCCGGTTTCTGTGGACGGATTTCCGCCTGTGTTGCGTTAAAATACTCACCAATACGACAGTATTGGTTGCGTTTTGTGCCTTACACACGCAAAAACCCGTTCCACAGAAACTCAATATGACCTAAAAGTGATGATGTTTTGAGCGAGTTTCGGTGCGGCAGCCGCCGCTTTGCTGACGCAAAGCAAGGCTAACAAGCCGTAAGTCGCCAAAAGAACACACTTTTAGGCGGGTTCGTATGCGTGTGTTATGGTATAACCAGTATACTACTCTTTTTCAAAAAAGGAAAGACTTTTTTACAACGATAAGTCTTGAAGATTGATCTTTTCGATCTTAACGGCTATCACCGTCATATCGTCCCCCTTGTCTCCTTGATGCATCCGCAATGCCGTTTTAATGATGGTTTCGGATAATTCCTGCATATTTCCCTCATCACAATCGAACGAACGCAACAGATCTTCTACCCATCGCAACCCATCGTTACTGATGCCATCACTCATCATCAACAAAATATCACCGTCACTTAGCCTGTCCCGTGTTCTTGCAAATGTGAGTTCGTGTAAAATGCCGAGCGGCAATGATGATTCTTCAAACCGCGATATCCGCGTCTTACTAAGCAACAACGAGGCCCCGGCACCGGCCTTTAGCAGATCCAATTCACCGGTATACAAGTTGATACAGGCAATATCCAATGTTGCCAAGGTTTCGTCGTCCGACTTTGCAATCAACGCAGTGTTGACCAATCGCAAGATGCTCTCATAGCCAAATCCGGATTTCAACAGTTCCGTCGTAAGCCCTGCGGTGATAGCGCTATCCACTGCCGCTCGTCCTCCCGTTCCCATCCCGTCACTCAACACAATGTATTGTTTCCCTTTCGGATCACGAAAAATCTCAAACGCATCGCCGCAAAGCTTTTCCCCTTTACACCGTGATTGGCTTGTACCGATCACCGCTCGAAACACCTGACTTTCGGAAAAGTAGATATGAGAGCCCCCCTTTTCTTTTTCGATCTGTTGATTTGAAAACACACGGTTGCAATTGTTTTCCACAATGTAATTGAGTTGTGCGAGTCGTTTTTGAAGGTCGGGATCGTCAAGAATGATCTGAACTTCACGATGACCGTCGTCCTTTACGATACATAACACGCTTTTTACCGTAAACCCTTCTTTGCACAGATCCTCGAAAATGATCTTTGCGCGATCTTCATCGTACCATTCCATCTCTTCTAACTGCTTTGAAAAATCGTGCAGGATCTGCGCCGTATTTTCGAACTGATCGTTCACAATATACCGAAGTTCCTGTAACCGACGAAAGGTACTTTCCCTCAGCAAAAACTCCGGATAGTGGTGGTTGATATATGTACAGATCTCCTCCATTTTGGGACATACCGTTGCCAGATACCCTTTTGCGTCTTCGACTGTCACAACACCCTGTCTTTTCAATATCGATGTAAAATGATTCAAGGAATCCATACAATCGGTAAAATGATCGTTCCAACACGATACCTTAAACTGACAGTTGCCGCACACCGCTTCACCGACCGACAGATACATCCCGCCCAGTTCTTCTCCCCGTTGTGTTGCAAAATGCTTGGATACGGTATCCATCGTTCCCGCAATATTAGACATCGTTTGTGACGCACTGATCATCTTATCGCGTACGGCTTTTTGTACGTCCGACACCGCTTTTTGTTTCGTATTTTCAAAATGTATATACATTCTCAAACGATCTTGCGCCTTTCGCGGGATCAAAAACGACAACGCGCCGCCGGCAAATATTTCATATAAACCGATGACGAACGGCAGATCCGGTGTTGTCAACGAAGCCGCCGTCACCATCACGTAGGCAATCGCCATCAATAACGGTAACAGTACCCGCTTCTTGTGAGAAAACCATCCGCACAACAATCCGCTTACAGCATAAAAAGAAACCCAATGTATATCCTCGGGATTGGACAAATAGGTCGTTATTCCGAACAAAATACCGACGATACACCCTTCTTTAAAACCGCATTGCGCTACTATCAACACCGCTAAAACTGCCAGTATTCTACCGATACTGATCCCCTGCCACTGCACCGTATACAACGCCATCACCGATACCGAAAAAACGACAACGGAAGACAAGCGAATACTCTCACTATCCATCAACCGGTCGTGTTCGTAAAGAATGTGACAAAAATAAGCAAAACCACCACACAACAAACTTTCCGAAATCACCGATATTACGGCACCGACCGAATGGCTCGTCCCCAAGTGCAACGCGCTTCCCGTAATAATAAAACTGATAAATGCAACCGTCGGAGCAAACCATACCGACCGTGACACGCGCGGGAAACCCGCCACCGACCAGCGCAAACCGACAACCGCGACCAACGATGCCAGATATCGAAGAATACCGCTTGTGGGGTTTACGATATATCCCAGCGCGATTGCGATAAACGTCGGTATGGCGGTCGGTCCTCCGACCGCCGCCAATAAACCGACGCCAAACGGTGAAACCGTTCCGTATACCGTCGCGCGTGGCAAAACGAACCCTAATATTACCGGTATGATCAGTTGCGCGATCCATTTCAATTCCCGTTTTTCCGCTTTCAACAACTGTAGATGTTGCTTCGCGAAACCGCTACTTTTTGTGTCTTTCATCATCGACCACCACCATATCTTGTTGTTTTGATTATACAAAACGGCAGGTGGCATTTTCTGTCGTTATGACGTTCAAAAAAATCAAACATTTTCACGACTTTTGCGAAAATATAAAAGAACGTGTAACAACGGTATTTTTTATCGGTTCTCGAATATAGTGTACTAACCTGTCCACAAAGGAGAAATCGATATGCAGGAGTACCTTTACAGAGGACTGACCGACAAGGAAGTGGAAACTTCCAGAAAACAATACGGTGACAATCGATTGACCAAAGGGAAAAAGCGCGGATTTTTCCAGCAGTTTCTCGCAAATTTCGGCGATCCGATCATCAAAGTCTTGTTGGCGGCATTGGCGGTCAACGTCATTTTTTTATTTCAAAAACACGATTGGTACGAAACGATCGGTATTGCCGTTGCCGTCTTGTTGGCAACGTTGGTTTCAACCATATCGGAGTACGGAAGCGAAGCCGCCTTTGAAAAACTTCAGGAATCCGCCGAATCGGTCGGTTGCCGCGTCAGACGAAACAACGCGTTATGCGAGGTACGGTCTGAGGATCTGGTAACAGGCGATATCGTCCTACTACAAGCAGGTGAAGCCGTTCCGGCGGACGGCAGGCTTTTACAAGGTTCCTTACGCGTAGATCAATCGGCACTAAACGGCGAAACGAACGAATCCGACAAACATCCCACCAACGAAAAAAGCACAAAAGACCCCTTGACGTCATCGGATATTTTATTACGCGGAAGCGTCGTCTGTTCCGGTGAAGGAGTTATGGAAATTGAAAAAACGGGTGATGCAACGTTTTACGGTATGGTCGCAAAAGAACTGCAAACCCAAACGAGGGAAAGCCCGTTAAAATCACGATTGTCTACTCTGGCTAAACAAATCAGCAAACTCGGTTTTATTGCCGCAGGTTGTGTCGCGTTCTCCGATCTTTTTCATTCGATCGTTATGGAAAACGGCTTTTCTTTCACGCGAATCGCCGCTTTTTGCTCATCCCCTACCCAGTTGATCGGTTGTTTATTAAATGCCGCTATGTTGGCGATCAGTGTCATTGTCGTTGCCGTCCCCGAAGGGTTGCCGATGATGATCACGGTCGTTTTATCCGCAAATATGCGGCGAATGTTAACGGATAATGTACTGGTCAGAAAACTGGTCGGCATTGAAACGTCCGGTAACCTGACCCTTCTTTTTACCGACAAAACCGGTACGCTCACCAAAGGGAAACCTCAAGTTTCGGTTCTTCTTGACGGAAACGGTAGGTCGTTTCAGTACGAACACCATTATCGCAAAAACGCATTCTGGGAACTGGTCACGCTGTCTTGCTTTTACAATACCGATTCTGCCGTCAGCGGAAAAGAGATACTGGGCGGTAACGCAACGGAAAAAGCACTACTGACGTACATTCAAAAGCGTCACCCGATCAACACCGATTGTCGTGTCATCAAAAAGCAATCCTTTGACAGCAGCAAAAAGTGGTCGGGCGTACAGATCGAAGGCAATTTCGCCTCGTTGCCGTTTGCTTCAAAAAAACAACTGACACTGATCAAAGGCGCACCGGACAAACTTTTGCCGCTTTGTAACCGATATATCAGTTTCAACGGTGAACTCTTGCCGTTGGATAAAGCCGCTTTACAAGGTCAAAAAGAAACGCTGGAAAAGGACGCTATGCGGTTGATCTTGTTAGCGGTATGTGAAGAAGATCTGCACGATGCGTTGCCGCAAAATCTTACACTTCTTACGGTAGTTGGTTTACGAGATGAACTGCGCTCAGACGTCCGAAACACCGTCAAGAAAATGGATAAAGCCGGTGTTCAGACCGTTATGATCACAGGCGATAGTCGTGAAACTGCGTGCGCGATCGCAAACGCGGCGGGTCTGTTATCCTACAACACCAACACCGTATTAACGGGAACCGAATTGGCAACGATGACCGACAACGAATTAGCAAGAGTTTTACCGACTTTACGTGTTGTTGCCCGCGCATTACCAAACGATAAAAGCCGCTTGGTGAGAGTAGCACAGCAACAAGGTCAGGTCGTCGGTATGACAGGTGACGGTATCAACGATGCCGCCGCATTAAAGTTATCCGATGTCGGCTTTGCGATGGGAACCGGTACGGCGGTCGCCAAAGAAGCAGGCGATATCGTGATTTTAGATAACCGTTTTTCTTCGATCGCCAAAGCGGTATTGTACGGACGTACCATCTTCAAAAGCATTCGTAAATTCATCATCTTTCAATTAACGATGAATTTATGCGCCGTAGGCATCTCGGTGATCGGTCCTTTTCTCGGCATTGATACACCCGTAACCGTTATGCAGATGTTATGGATCAATATCATCATGGACACCCTCGCCGGTCTTGCTTTTGCCGGTGAACCGCCGCTCGACGAATATATGGACGAACCGCCGAAGAAACAACACGATTCCATTATGAATCGATATATGCTTAACCAGATCGTATGCACCGGTCTTTTCACCGTTGCACTGTGTGTCGCATTCTTACAGTTGCCGATCGTGAAAGAATGGTTCCGTTACACGCAAAACCCTATCTATCACCTGAGTGCTTTTTTTACTTTGTTTGTCTTTTGCGGGATCTTCAACTCGTTCAACGCACGTACCACACGTTTGAATTTATTGGCATACCTTGGCAAAAATTTTGCGTTTATTGCGGTGATGTTTTTGATCGTGATCGTTCAGATCGCGTTGACCGTTTTCGGCGGAACGCTTTTCCGTACCGCCGCATTAACATCAAACGAGTGGTTGATCGTATTGATCCTCTCCTTTTCGGTGATCCCATTTGACGCTCTGCGAAAGATCGTCTTGCGATTTTGTCATAAGAAAGGACATATTTGACCATACTGTTATCGGGTGAACAGTATGCAAAACAATATCTTAAAGCACCGTTGTGTGTGGTTCGTTGAACTCTTCCCTTTTCTTGCGGACATCGTTTTAATCGCCTTTTGCTACAACGGTACGCCGTTTCACATCGGTGTTGCGTTGTTATGCGATCTTTTACTGCTTTCTCCGCTCTACGCAGGAAAAGCCCTGTTCTATTCCACCTTAAGTCAAGACAGCGAAAACGCTACCGTTAAACTGTTGTTTCGGTACTATCGGTTCGGTTACGGAAAAGCCGTGTCTTGGCGAACGCAATTATGGTTAAGAGGATCGCAAACGACGTTGTTATGCAGTGTTTTTATTGCACTTCTTGCGTTGGTGCGGGAACAATTCAACAATCAACCCATCGTCTGGCTTTCCCTTTCGCTGTTATACCGCTTTACTATTTTTGCTTCGGTCATCGTCGTATGCTTGGTGGTACTGTATTGGCGACCGTGCGTTCATCTACTCCCCTACGTTGAAAATGCGTCACAGGCATTTTCCGCATATAAACGCGTATACCGCGATAACCCGAATGCCGTTTGGGATCCGTATCGGTATCTGTTTTGCCGATTACCGTTTTTGCTTTTGGTATTACCGCTTTTCTATCTGTTGCCGCAATTGCATCTCCGACAATCCGAAAACATCCGATCGAGCTTTGGAATTTCTTGCGAAAAGAAATGCGCGCAAGTCTTGCAACCGTCAAAAAGATATGGTATCATAGGTAGGATTTCATTGAAACATTAACAACTTTTGGAGGCACTATGATTACCGTATCCGATCTTAGCATCAATTTCAGCGGTCAAAACCTGTTTACCAACGTCAATTTATTGTTCACTCCCGGAAACTGTTACGGTGTCATCGGCGCAAACGGTGCCGGTAAATCCACCTTTTTGCGGATCTTATCGGGTGATCTGGAACCTTCTTCCGGCGAAGTGATCATCGACAAGAAAAACCGTATGTCGGTACTCAAACAAGACCACTATGCGTTTGACGAATATTCTGTTTTAGACACCATCATTCTGGGTAACCCCCGTCTGTACGAGATCATTCAACAAAAGGACGCGTTGTACGCAAAAGAAGATTTTACCGAAGAAGACGGTGTACTCGCCTCCGAACTGGAAGCCGAGTTCGCCGAACTCAACGGATGGGATGCCGAAACCGAAGCGGGTCAACTTTTACAGGGGCTCGGTCTTTCGCAGGATCTGTTGTATCAACCGATGTCCTCGTTGCCCGATAAAGACAAGGTCAAAGTATTGTTGGCACAGGCGCTGTTCGGTCAGCCCGACATCATTTTGCTCGACGAACCCACCAACCACCTGGACATTCATTCCATCGCGTGGTTAGAAGACTTTTTGATGGATTACATTGGTACCGTCATCGTGGTATCTCACGACCGTCACTTCTTAAACAACGTCTGTACCCACATCGTCGACGTTGACTATAATAAAATCAAGATCTACGTCGGTAACTACGATTTCTGGTATGAGTCGAGCCAACTGATGCAAAAGATCATGCGTGAACAAAACAAAAAAGCGGAAGATAAAATTCGCGAACTGCAAAACTTTATCCAACGCTTTTCCGCAAACAAATCCAAATCCAAACAGGCAACATCCCGCAAAAAGTTGATTGAAAAATTAAGTGTGGAAGAAATGCCCGCCTCTTCGCGCCGTTATCCGTTTGTTGCCTTTACAATGGACCGTGAAGCCGGTAAAGAGATCTTAGCGGTCGAAAATCTTTCCAAGACGGTAGACGGTGTCAAGGTGATCGACAACGTTTCCTTCCGTGTTAACAAAGGTGACAAAATCGCCTTCGTCGGTGAAAACGAAATCGCTATCACCACCTTATTTAAGATCCTGACCGAGGAACTCGAAGCAGACAGCGGCTCGTTCAAATGGGGCGGTACTACTTCCCAATCGTATTTCCCCAAAGACAACTCGGCATTTTTTGACGACAGTGACGATAACCTGTTACAGTGGCTTAACCAATATTCCCGCGACAATACCGAAACCTATCTGCGCGGATTTCTCGGCAAAATGCTCTTCTCGGGTGACGACGTGTTGAAACCCGTCAAGGTGCTTTCGGGCGGCGAAAAGGTACGGTGTATGCTATCCCGTATGATGATGTTCGGTTCCAACGTATTGTTGTTGGATCAACCGACCAACCATCTGGACCTCGAATCCATCACCGCCGTCAATAACGGGCTGATCGAATTTAAAGGTAACGTTTTGTTTTCTTCCTACGACCACCAGTTTATTCAAACGACCGCCAACCGTATCATCGAGTTTTTACCCGACGGTACCATCTATGATAAAATGTTGTCATACGACGACTATCTGGAATGGCGCACTTCTCATTAAGATGAGTTGTCAAACTAAGTGCAACACTTTTTAATTGAAGATTCAAACAAATCGACCGGTT
>CAYSPZ010000009.1:0-28395 GCA_964433065.1 uncultured Eubacteriales bacterium
ATACTGCGCGTGGTTGGTATCCTGATATTCGTCTACCATCAGATAACGATAGCGGTTTTGGTATTTTTCCAGGATATCGGGATTTTGTTCAAACAGACAGACGGTCTGATACAGCAGATCGTCGAAATCCATAGCGTCCGCTTCGTGCAGACGTTTTTGGTAGAACGCGTAACAGTCCGCTACCTTTTTCAGTCGGAAATCGGCACCGACCTGTGTGGCATATTCTTCGGGTGAAAGCATTTGATCCTTTGCGCGACTGATCTCGCTGAGGATCTGTTTATGACCGATAAAGCGTTCTTCAATGTTCAAAGAGCGCATACACTCTTTCATCAAACGACGGCTGTCATCGGTATCGTAGATGGTGAAGTGAGAGGAATAGCCGAGCGCTTGTCCGTCCTTGCGCAGAATACGAGCGCAGAAGGAGTGGAACGTGCCGGCGGTCACTTGATCGCCGTCTTCACCTAACATGGATACCAGTCTTTCTTTGAGTTCGCCCGCCGCTTTGTTGGTAAAGGTGATCGCCAGAATACGGTAGGCGGGACAAGGGTCGACGGCGCATAAAGAGAGCAACGACGACGGGAGCGGCAGGTGGTTATTCAAACAATGTTGAAGTTCCAAGACGGCTTGTTCGTTTAATCCGATCGGCAGTTGGGTACTGTGATAGGCATTACCGAAACGAATGAGGTTGGCAATACGGTTGACCAAAACGGTGGTTTTTCCGCTGCCGGCACCCGCTAAGATCAATACCGGTCCTTCGGTTTGGAACACGGCAGATCTTTGCGCGGTATTCATACGTGAAAATTCCCGTTCCAGTAAACGGCGACGTAACGAAAGAAAGGTTTCGCTCATAGTAAAAGGACCTCCGAGAAAATGTGCAGGGCGGGATATCGGTTGACCGTTATCTCGCCCTGTAAGTCATCAAATATTATCAACCGAATAAGGTTAAGAGCACACCTGCCGCGACCGCAGAGCCGATAACACCTGCTACGTTGGGACCCATGGCATGCATCAAAAGGAAGTTGCCGGGGTTTTCGCGTTGACCTTCTTTTTGAGCAACGCGCGCCGCCATCGGGACAGCCGAAACACCGGCAGAACCGATCAACGGGTTGACCTTACCACCGGTTACGGCATACATCACCTTGCCGAGCAGGACACCGCCTGCCGTGCCCATTGAGAAAGCGATAAGACCCAAACAGATGATCAACAACGTCTTGGCGCTCAGGAAGGTGTGCGCGTTTGCGGTAGCACCGACCGTGACACCGAGCATAATGGTGATGATGTTCATTAACTCGTTTTGTGCGGTTTTGGTAAGACGTTCCACCACACCGCTTTCACGGAAGAGGTTACCGAGCATCAACATACCGATGAGGGGGGCAGCACTCGGTAAGAGGAGAACGCAGATCGCCGTAACGAAGATGGGGAAGAGGATCTTTTCGGTCTTACTGACCGTACGCAACTGTTTCATTACGACCGAACGCTCTTTTTTTGTGGTCAACAACCGCATAATGGGCGGTTGAATGATGGGCACCAATGCCATATAGGAGTATGCCGCAACCGCAATCGCACCCAATAAATGCGGTGCTAATTTGGAAGTCAGATAGATGGCAGTCGGTCCGTCTGCACCGCCGATGATGGCAATCGAAGCGGCTTCTTGCACCGTGAACGCAAGGTTCCATTCCTCTGCGAACGGCAACAAATTGAGCAAACGAGCGCCGAGGAAGGTAACGAAAATACCGAGTTGCGCCGCCGCGCCCAGCAGAAAACTGGCGGGGTTGGAGAGCAGAGGACCAAAGTCGGTCATACAACCGATACCGAGGAAGATCAGCGGCGGATAAATACCGAACTTAACACCTTGGTACAGATACCAGAACAAGCCGCCCTGTTCGAAGTGTTGCCACATCGGTACGACAACTTGTACGACACCGTCGCCATCCGTGTCAGGTTGGACTTCGTACAGGTAACCGCTATCGTTATATACCATTACTTCACGACCGCCATCGGTGGTGATGGTGGAAATTTTAGGGTCATTGGCATAAGCATTACCGTATTGTAAAAACACGGGGTAGTTTTGTTCGTATGTACCGTCAAGGTATTGAACCAATTCTTGTTCGGTGAACGGAACCAAGGAGTTTTGTTGCGGGTCCATCACGCCGCCGAGTGGGAGATTGACGAGCAACATACCGAATGCGATCGGTAACAACAAGAGAGGTTCGTAT
This sequence comes from uncultured Eubacteriales bacterium, assembly GCA_964433065.1. Taxonomy (GTDB): domain Bacteria; phylum Bacillota; class Clostridia; order Oscillospirales; family Acutalibacteraceae; genus RGIG3009. Next base: position 2,217 of record CAYSPZ010000009.1, read on the forward strand.
TGTTTGCGGATCGCCAGATACAGTAATACGCAGGCGATACCGATCATGATCAGGTTTTTCCAACCGCCGTTTTCAAAATTTAATAATTGGACAAATCCGGATTCGTTCCAGATATCAACAATGGCTTCCCATAATGCACTCATAACTAAACCTCACTTTAGAAAGGACGCGTATTTTCGGCAACACTGGCAGCCGTCCAGGCAGAACGGGTGGCGCGTGTGGCAGCAGGGCGAATACGGCGGATGGCGTATCGCTTACCGTCTGCCGACATAGCGGCAACAGCGGCGGCGATGACGGCAACCACTTCATCGGGGACGTCGTCATTGCTTTGGATCGTCGGTACCGCAGAAGTCGCAGCGGGTTGTGCGATCGGTTGAACGGTGCATGCACCGTTACCGCCGGCAACTTTACCGAATAACCAGAAGATGAGCGTCAAGAGCAGTAAAACCGCAAAGACGACCACAAGGCCGATCACGACCGTCATCATATCACTGGGATATTCGGAGGCTTTTAAAGTCAGTAATTTATCCATACACATATGCAGACTCCCTTGTTTTGTAAAATAACTGTGTGGCTTTTGCAAGACCACTTTTTCTCTTTATACAGTATACCGCAACTACCTTCAAAAAGCAATCGTTTCTGAAAAAAAGAGGTACGGAATTCGTAAAAAAAATTGCAGTTTTCGGTGGTATCTGTTATAATAATGAAAAATGCAATACAAAGGGGCAAATTTAAATGAAATATGTCGTGTTGTTGTGTGACGGAATGGCGGATCAACCGTGTCCGGAACTTGACGGAAAGACACCGATGGAAGCGGCGGTAAAACCGAATATGGACGCGTTGGTTCCGTTTTCCGAAATGGGTACCGTTTGCAACGTTCCGACGGGAATGTCGCCCGGCAGTGACGTTGCCAATCTGTCGGTATTGGGATACGATCCGTTCGATTGTTACACGGGACGTTCTCCGTTGGAAGCGGCAAACATCGGTATCGATCTTGCCGACGATGACGTGGCATTTCGTTGTAATCTGGTCACCTTGTCGGATGAAGACGCTTACGAAGAGAAACGAATGGTTGACTATTGCGGCGGTGATATTCATACGTCGGAAGCGGATGCGATCATTCAAACGGTACAAGCCGCGTTCGGCGGTGGAGAATTCGATTTCTATACCGGTACGGCATATCGCCATTGTCTGGTATGGCACGGCGGGAAAACGGCAATCGGTACGTTCACACCGCCGCACGATATCAGCGGACGGGTGATCGGTGAATATCTCAATCAAAATGAAGAAGCAAAGCCGCTGATTGAAATGATGAGAAAGAGTGTTGCGTTGCTAAACGATCACCCGATCAACCAAGCGCGCAAGGCGGCGGGGGAGACTCCCGCCAACGCGATCTGGTTATGGGGATACGGTAAACGTCCGCAACTGCAAAAGTTTACCGATACGTTTGGCGTCAAGGGCGCGATGGTGTCGGCGGTCGATCTTCTCAAAGGGATCGCACGACTTGCCGATATGACCGTTTGCGAGGTAACGGGTGCAACAGGTTATCTGGATACCAACTTTGAAGGGAAAGCCAAAGCGGCGATCGACGTGTTAAAGAACGGTGCGGATCTCGTATATATTCACGTGGAAGCGCCGGACGAGTGCGGTCACCGCGGTGAGATACAAAACAAGGTGAAGGCTATCGAACTGATCGATCAACGGATCTTAGCGCCCGTTTTGGAAGCGTTCGGTGATGATATCACCGTTATGATCTTGCCGGATCACCCTACACCTTTGTGTACGCGCACACATTCTTCCGATGCGGTTCCGTATCTGTTATACCGTTCAAACGATAAACAGAATAATGCGGTGTGTTCCTTCACCGAAACCAATGCCGCCGCGACGGGTATTCATCGCGAAAAGGGCAGCGATATGATGCGGTATTTTCTTTCTAAATAAAATAAAAGAAAAGAAAAGAGCCTTCGAACAATCTGTTCGAAGGCTCTTGCTGTTTGACTTACTTTTTCTTTTTGCCTTTTTGAAGTGCTTTTTTCTCGGAGCGTTCTACCCAAGCAGCCCACCAAGGCGTGCAGAGGAATACCGAAGAATAGAAACCGGAAACGACACCGAAGCACATCGGGATCGCAAAACTGATGATGGAATCCATCGAAGTGACCAGTGCGACGACGGTAACGGTGAAGATCGCGACAAACACACAGACACTGGTGTTCAAGTTACGCGAGAAAGATTGTTGCAAACTGACGTTGACAATATCGGCGATGGGGGTCTTCTTGTCCATCTTTCTGCGGTTTTCACGGATACGGTCATAAATGACCAGCGTGTCGTTGAGCGAGTAACCGAGAATGGTCAGCACGACAGCCACGAAGTTGTCGTTGAGCGGAATGCGGAAGATGACAAACGCGAAGTATGCCATTAAAATGTCGTGCAACAGAGCGAGCAACGCCATTACTGCCGCAGAGATACCGCCGATACGACGGAAACGGAAACCGACGTAGATCACCAGGAAGATGGATGCCAACAACACGGCAACCAAGCATTTGATGAAGAATAAACGGCCGTAGGATGGTTCCAAAACGTTGGTCGTTAATTCGGTGATCTTGTTATCGGGATACTCTTTGGAAAGCGTATCCTTAAACGTGGTTTGCGTATTGGCATCGATGTTATCGTTCATCGAGATGGAAATGACTTTAAAACCGTTTTCACCGTTTTCGGTCAGTTCGATCTCTGCGTCGGGGAGTTTGGAAAGGATAAAGGTTTTTACGGCGGATTCGTCAAGCGAACCTTCATAACTGTATTTTAACAGTGTACCGCCCTTGAACGAGATATCCAATTCAACGCCGAGGACAATGTTTGTGACCAATCCGATCAGTAAGATCGCGATAGAAATGATCAAGCAAATGCGACGATTTTTAATAAAGTCAAAACGAATCATCCGCGAGCACCTCCCAACAACCAGGGTTTCCGCAGACATTTAAAGCGGGACAAGGATTTGAGCATCAAACGGGAGAGGGTAACACCCATAATGAAGTTGAAAATGATACCGGCGAGCAAGGTGAAACCGAAGGAGTAGACCGCGCCGCTGGTAGAAACCGGGAACATAAACAGGAACGGTTTGAGCAGTTTCGCGAAGAAACTGTCCGCAGGTCCGAACACACCCATCAGGACGATGGACACGATCATAACCGTGACGTTACCGTCTAAGATGGCGGAGAAGGACTCATGACAACCGTTGTGGATGGCGGTGTCGATCGTTTTGCCGTCACGGATCTGTTCCTTGATACGTTCTGCCGTGATGATGTTGGCATCCACACCCATACCGATGGACAAGATGATACCGGCGATACCGGGCAGGGTCAGGGTGAAACTGTTAAAGAACGAGAAGTAACCCGACACGACCGCGATCGAACCGGCGATCTGACCGATCAGAGCGATCACTGCGACCAAACCGGGGAGACGGTAGTACACCAACATAAAGATCGAGATCAGGATCATCGCGATGATAGCGGCGATGACCATAATTTCGAGGGAACGTTCGCCCATCGTTGCGGCGACCGTGTTGGTATTTTTCGCGGTGATGCTGAAAGGAAGCGCACCGGAGTTGATCAGGTTGGCAAGGGATACCGCTTCCGAATATTCGAAGTCACCGGTGATGGTGCATTCTTTCGAGGTGATATGTTCTTCAACCGTAGGGTTGGAGATACACTCGCTATCCAACCAAATGGAGATGGTTCCATCGCTGGCAGCCTGCTTTTTCGTTGCATCCGAGAACGCTTTCTGACCGGCATCTTTGAGTGTCAATGCCACGACCGGTTTGCTGGTCTCGGAATCGATGGCTACTTTGGCTGATTCAACGGCGGTACCGTCCAAAACAAAATCTGCTTTGTCGGGTTTGGCGGTCGGTAAGCCGGAACTTTCCGAAGTGTCAGTATAGAATTCGAGCAAAGCCGTTTTACCAAGTTCTTCGATTGCTTTGGCGGCATCAAAATCGGTTTCGCCTTTTTTCCAAGGGAAACGGATGATCACTTGGTTGTTGTCTTTGTCGGTATATGCCTCATAGTCGGTAATACCGTTTGCGATCATACGACGGACGATAACGTCTTTCATCGCATCGATCTGACTGTCGGTAGCTTGTATCTTCTCATCTTCGGGAGCAAAGGTGACTTCGATACCGCCACTGATGTCGATACCGGTACGAATGTCTCCTGCGCCGCGGAATATCGTGTCTACCCGATCACCGTAGTGGGAATATACACCGAAAATGGACGTGTATCCCAATGCAAGGATGAGCAGAGCCACGACGAAGAATACGAATTTTGGTGTTCGCTTCATCGGTCAATCCTCCAATATTGTCGTTTGGTGTCAAACGCATGACACCAGATAAAAAATATTATAGTATAAACTGCCTAAAAAGTCAATCAAAACCGAAAAAACTCTTGCAATTTTATAAAAAAAGCAGTCTTCAAACGAAGACTGCCTTTTGAATCAGTGTTTCTCTTGCAGGATTTTCTTTGCGCAAGTGAGTTCGACGCAAACACAGAACAGGTCCATCGCAACCTCCAAATCCGAAAGCGGCGGGTAGGAGGGGGCTAACCGTAAGGTAGCATCACGCGGATCGTTGTGATACGGATAGGTCGCGCCTGCGGGGGTGATCACAACACCCGCTTCTTTCAATAAGCGCACCGTTTCGGTAGCACAACCGTCGGTCAATTCCACGCTGACAAAGTAGCCGCCGTTGGGGTTATGCCATTTGGCGATCCCTAACTCGCCGAGTCGTTTTTTTAGAGTGTCGGTGACCAGTTTGAATTTCGGTGCCAGAATCGCGGCATGTAGTTTCATATGCTCGCGAATGCCGTCGGCATTGCGGAAATACCGAACGTGACGTAACATATTGAGCTTATCGTGACCGATTGTTTGGACGGTCATACGCCGTTTGATATCTTTTAAGTTGTTATCGCTTGCCGCCAACACCGCAACACCCGAACCGGGGAAACTGATTTTGGAGGTGGACGCGAAACAAATCACGATATCCTCGTTATTTGCCGCAACCGCTTCGTCATACAGATTGAGGAGAGAGTCGGGGGTGTCGGTAAGATGATGAATGCAATAGGCATTATCCCACATAATACGAAAATCTTCGGCGGCGGGACGCAGACGGGCAAAACGGCGCACCGTTTCATCCGAATAGGTGATTCCGTCGGGATTGGAATACATCGGGACACACCAGATGCCTTTGACCGCATGGTCTGCGACCATCGTTTCCACCAGATCCATATCAGGACCGTTTTCGGTCATCGGGATCGGCAACATCGAAATACCGAAATATTCAGTGATAGCGAAATGACGGTCGTAACCGGGAACGGGGCAGAGAAACTTGACCTCTTTGTATTTTGACCACGGTTCACTTCCGCAGATACCGTTCGCATAGGCTTGTGCAATATAGTCGAACATCATATTCAAACTGGAATTGCCGCCGACAAGGATGTTTTGTGCCGGAATGCCGAGCAGATCCGCGAACATAGCCTTGGCTTCGGGAATACCGTCGAGCAGACCGTAGTTACGGGTATCCATACCGCCCTCGGTATAATAACCGTCCCGCGCGTTGACACATTCCAACATTTCCAGCGTGAGATCCAACTGGTCGGGGCCCGGCTTGCCGCGGGACATATCCAGTTTTAAGTTCTTTTGCAAATACGCGTTGTATTCCGCTTCGCAAGCGGTGATACGCGCTTGTAACTGTTCTTTGGTAAGAGTTTCTAACGTTGACACAAGATCGACTCCTCTCGGGTGCTTTCCCCATTCTAATATATATTATCGGATTTTGCAAGTTAAATTTTCGTTTCTTGCAAAAATATTTTAAAAAGCGGAGAAAACGCGAAAAACACCCTGCCAAATAAATGACGGGGTGTTTTAAAATACAAAATCAGAAGTCTGCCGAACCGGTCGTACGGGGGAAGGGAAGAACGTCGCGAATGTTTGCCATACCGGTGACGTACAAAATCAACCGTTCGAAGCCCAGACCGAAACCGGAGTGGGTCGCGCCGCCGTAACGGCGAAGGTCCAAGTACCACCAATAGTCTTCTTTGTTAAGACCGAATTTCGCCATCCGCTCTTCAAGCAGATCCAGACGCTCTTCACGCTGACTGCCGCCGATGATCTCGCCGACGCCGGGCACCAACAAGTCCATTGCCGCAACCGTTTTGCCGTCGTCGTTCAAGCGCATATAGAAGGCTTTGATCTCTTTCGGATAATCGGTAACAAAGACGGGCATTTTATACACTTCTTCGGTGAGGAACCGTTCGTGCTCGGTCTGCAGATCGCATCCCCAGAACACGGGATATTCGAAACGATCTTTGTTGGCTTCCAGAATTTCAATCGCTTCGGTATAGGTGATATGTTTGAAATCGGCATTGACCAACGCGTTTAAGCGTTCAAGCAAAGTCTTATCGAAGAAGTTGTTGAAGAATTGCATCTCTTCGGGGCAATGCTCGAGCAGATAGGAAACGACGTATACGATCATATCCTGTGCGAGATCCATATTATCGTTGAGGTCTGCAAACGCGAATTCGGGTTCGATCATCCAGAATTCCGCCGCGTGACGCGCGGTGTAAGAGCGTTCTGCACGGAAGGTAGGACCGAACGTGTAGATCTTACCGAATGCCATCGCCATACATTCGCCCGCCAACTGACCCGAAACGGTGAGAGAGGTGTGTTTACCAAAGAAATCCTGTGAATAATCTACTTTGCCGTCTTCCGTGCGCGGGATATCGTTCATATCGAGCGAGGTGACGTGGAACATCTCACCGGCACCTTCACAGTCACTGGACGTGATGAGGGGGGTGTGCGCGTACACGAAACCGCGTTCCTGGAAGAAACGGTGAATGGCATACGCTGCAACCGAACGTACACGGAATACGGCACTGAACGTGTTGGTGCGCGGACGAAGATGGGCGATCGTGCGCAAAAATTCCATCGAATGACGTTTTTTCTGCAACGGATAATCCGCCGTGGAAGGACCTTCGACATAGATAGAGGTAGCGTGAAGTTCGCACGGTTGTTTTGCCTCGGGAGTGAGGATCAGATTGCCCTCGATACACAAAGCGGCACCGACGTTCTGGTGGCAGATCTCATCAAAGTTGGAAACCGCGCTTTCTTCCACAATGATCTGCAGGTTGCGATGGCAACTGCCGTCATTTAATTCAATAAAAGCAAGGGATTTCGATTGACGCATCGTGCGGATCCATCCGCAGACGGTCAAAGTCTTATCGGTCAAAGTTTGGGCGTCGGCATAGATGCCGGCAATTTCGTGGCGTTTCATTACATTTCCTCCGTTATGCCGTTGTAGTAGTGGTTATGATCGCGGTGGTGGTACCGTTATCGGTAGTGGTGGTCGCGGAAGTTTCCGGTTGTGCCGTATGGGTAACCGAATTCAGCGCGTACATTAAAAAGGTGTCATTTGCTTGTATGAATGCAACCTCATAGTGGACGGGTTCGCCTTCGTACGTTTTTCCTTTGCGCACATACGTGGGTTTAAACGAAACGTCGCAGGAAAAATCACGGTCGGTATATTGTGAAAAATCCGAAACTTTGAGGTCTAAAAATTCATATCCCTCGTGTGTGGAGAACCAACTGTTACTGAAATTGCGGATCGTCTGATATAAGGTGCTGTTTTTATAAACGTATTCGAGCAGGGCGTTCCGCGTGGCGTCTTTTGCAACGAATTTTGCGTAGGTCGTTGCCGCTTCGGTTGCCAGCGTTTCGTAATCCGTTTGCTTGTCAACGTTCGTTTTAACGAGTGTGTATTGCATACCGTCGTCCGAAGCAGTAACGGTATACGTGTTCCCGTGCAGGTCCAGCCCTTCGATCGTCGGCGGATTGAGAAGACCTTCAAAGGTATACGCATACAACGTCGGCAGAATATCCGTTTTGGTGATACCCGCGTATACGGTGTTCTGTACCTCCGTCTTGGGAATGTCAAGGAAGGCGATATCCTGACCGTTGACGGTGATGCGTGCGTCGCTTTCGGCAATTACCGTAACGGCGGGCAGATACACAAGATTCGGTGTGATCTCCCATCGATCATCGGTCTTAACAACCGTGACGATCCCTTGACGGGTTTTGTCGTAATATACGGCATATTCTTTTTTATCCGCATCGGTCGATACCCGTTCGCGTAGGTGAATCTCCTCAGGGTCGCCGCCGTAGGTGTCGGACAGATACCGTAGAATCTGATCTTTGTCGTTGAAGGTGGTTTCCTGTAATGCCGAGTTCTCATAGATCGCTTCGAAATCTTTGTTTTTTAACCATTCGATATAGGTGTTGAGTGCACCGTTCGGTGTGGCATTTTCGTAATTGATCAACTGGTTATTGAGCCAGATAAGACCAACGGTGCAAGCGATCATTAATATGAGGAAATAAATTAAAAGACCGATTTTAAAAAGATGTTTGCGTTTTTTCTTCGGTTTCCAATTTACGATATCGTCGTTCTCGGTTGGCTCGTCCGATTCGAGCGGCATTACGACGAGAGTATCTTCTGCCAAAATGCCGTCTGTCGTTTGCGACTGGGTAACCATCGAACAAGCTCCTTTCATTTTACAATAAATGCGGTGGGGATATACCGTGACCCGTAGAAGGATACGCAACTGTTAACTACGTCACCGTTATACACCATTGCTGTGGACGAACCGCCGTCCAAGTTGGCGGCATTGACAGCACCGTGTTCCAACATTACGTCGATACAATCGCGGTAGGTGGCACCTAAACTGTGCGCTTGACGACCGTCGATGACCAACAGAAGCACGGCACCGTCGGCACGTTGACCGATGACGGTGCGCGGATTGATCCCACCGCTGGTACCCGATACTTCCATTGCTTCACCGTTAACGATGAAGGCGGGACCGAAACTGACGGCATCGCGGATCTGTTTTTCCATCGCTGTCGCGCCGGTCATTCTCCCGACCACCAACCGATTGTTGATATCAAATCCAATGACGGAGGATACCGTTTCGGGTGAACCGAAGATCAACTCACTGTTTTTGATCACGATACCGCTGGGCATGCCGCCGGTACCGAATCCGTTTTCGTCCGAAAAACCGCCGCCGTTGATCGCGGCAACCGCGTTATTCTTTTTGGCAAACATCGGTACGTTATAACCGTCGCGTTCTTCGGAAAAGGTGGGAATGGTCGCAACCGACACGCGGGACGGGTCATGTACGATCATCAGTTTCCCCGTATAGGTGGGACCTGTGATATCCAAAAGTTCGATCGTTTCGGGCGGAATGCTCTCGTTACGGTCCTCAAACGGAATATCGGTATCGGTACTGGTATCGGGTTGAAAAACAAGATTGCTTTTCAAAATGGCATTTACTTCCTCTTCAGCCAGAAAAATGCGCGGTACAAATTTGAGCGCACTGGTTTCCATCATCGAGGTGGTAAACATATTACGCGCAGTAACAGACGGACCTTTACAGAACAGATAGGTGATTCCCAAAAGCAGGATAAGAACCGATAACACGGTCGTACCGAGAACGGCAAAGAAGCGCCCGATCGCGCGAAAAACGCGACGGGTTTTTGAATGCTTTTTCGCAGTGTGTGACATATCGGCAGAGCAACCCCTAAATTTAATATCGTTCATATAATAATACACCAAAGTGAAAGGGGTTGTCAATTGCTTTCCGCCGACAAATCTTCTTTACAGTGAAAATTTTCCGTGTTATGATAGAAGAAACGATAAAAGGAGGGGAAACGTATGCAGATACCGCAAGCCGTTTTGCAGGTGTTGAACCGTTTGCAATCACGCGGGTTTGAGTGCTATGTTGTGGGCGGTTGCGTCCGCGACTATCTGCTTTCGTTGCCCCCGAAAGATTGGGACGTCTGTACCGATGCGTTGCCGAATGAAATCACCGCTTGTTTTTCCGATATGACCTGCGTTTTGACCGGTGCCGCACACGGTACGGTAACAGTGATTGCGGACGGTGTCCCGATTGAGGTGACCACCTTTCGTAAAGAAAGCACTTACAGTGACCATCGCCACCCCGATGCGGTCACCTTCGTCCGTTCGTTAACCGACGATCTGTCACGTCGGGATTTCACGGTGAATGCGATGGCATATCATCCCGATATCGGTTTGGTTGACCCGTTTGGCGGACAACAAGATTTGAACGACGGTATATTACGGTGTGTGGGTGAAGCGACCGAGCGGTTTACGGAAGATGCCTTGCGCATTGTTCGTGCGCTGCGGTTTTGTTCGTGTTACGGATTTGTGTTGGAGTTGTCCACCGAACAAGCATTGCGCAAAACGGCACCGTTACTTTCGTATATTGCCGTTGAACGCATTCAAACGGAACTGAACAAACTGTTGCTCGGCGATTTCGTTGACGACGTTTTGCAGTCGTATGCCGACGTGCTGTCAACGGTGGTTCCCGAATGGCAGATGATTCCTCTTTCCAAAGCGGCAAAAGACCTTGATGTGCGATTGGCATTGTTGTTGTACGGCAACCACTCGGCAGAACCGTTCTTGCGTAGGCTGCGGTATGATAATCGTACCATCAAAGCGGTGAACGCACTGGTAAACCGTTGTAACGCGGTGCTTGAACCCAATCGTGTCGCTATCAAGCATCAGTTGTACGAACTGGGTGAAGAACTGTTTTGGAAACTCCTTCTTTTCAGGGAAACTAAAGACGGTGACGTAAAAGGAATGGAACACGTTCGTGAAATCGCCAAAGAGTGTGTAAACGAATGTTTTTCAATCGACAGATTGGCGGTAAACGGTGATGATCTGTCGGCGCTCGGACTTTCGGGAAAGGCGATCGGGGAGATGCTTCGACGGTTACTTTTCGAAGTGATCAATGAGTGTGTTTTGAACGAGCGGGAACAATTGTTGTCCTACTGCAGAAAAGTACTTGATAAAACTTGAAAAAGCATTTACAATATAGGGTGAATACATTTTGGAGGAAACACCGTGGCACAGTTTAAAAAAGAAATTGAAAAACGGCGCACGTTTGCGATCATTTCGCACCCTGATGCCGGTAAAACGACCCTGACCGAAAAGTTTTTGCTTTACGGCGGTGCGATCGCGTCGGCAGGTATGGTCAAAGGGAAAAAGTCGATGAAACATGCCGTATCCGACTGGATGGAGATCGAGAAACAAAGAGGTATCTCGGTTACCTCTTCGGTCTTGCAGTTTGAATATAACGGGTGTTGCATCAACATTCTGGACACTCCCGGACACCAGGATTTCTCGGAAGATACCTATCGTACGTTAATGGCTGCCGATTCGGCGGTGATGGTGATCGACGCGTCTAAGGGTGTGGAAAAGCAGACCATCAAACTGTTCAAAGTTTGTATGATGCGGGATATTCCCGTTTTCACGTTTATCAATAAGATGGACCGCGAGGCGCGAGATCCGTACGAGTTGATGGAAGATATCGAAAACGTGCTCGGCATCCGTACCTATCCCATCAACTGGCCGATCGGTTCGGGGAAAGAGTTTAAGGGTGTTTACGAACGCAACAAAGAACGCGTGTTATCGTTTGAATACAACGGTGTGGGACACGCGGCAGATGAGATCGTGACCGATATCGACGATCCCTCGTTGCAGGGAATGTTGGGAGATACGTTGTATCAGACATTGATGGACGACCGCGAACTGCTTGACGGTGCGGGCGGTGATTTCGATCTGGATCTTGTTCGTCACGGAAAATTGTCACCCGTCTTTTTTGGATCGGCGCTTACCAATTTCGGTGTAGAACCGTTTTTGGAAAGTTTCCTGCAGATGACCACGTCACCGTTGGCGCGTACCTCTTCAAAAGGAATCGTCGATCCGTTTGAAGACGATTTTTCGGCATTTGTCTTTAAGATTCAAGCCAATATGAACAAAGCACACCGTGACCGTATCGCATTTATGCGTATCTGTTCGGGTCGCTTTGAAAAAGGACAGGAAGTCTTTCACGTACAGGGCGGCAAAAAGATCAAATTGTCGCAACCGCAACAGATGATGGCGGCGGAACGTGAGATCGTGGATGAAGCGTTTGCGGGAGATATCATCGGTGTATTTGATCCGGGTATTTTTTCAATCGGGGATACGGTATGCGCGTCTGCCAAACCGTTTACCTTTGAAGGAATCCCGACCTTTGCACCCGAACATTTCCGCTTGGTACGGCAAAAGGACACGATGAAGCGTAAACAGTTCGTGAAAGGTACTTCCCAGATTGCACAAGAAGGCGCGATCCAGATCTTCCAGGTGCCGGGCGGCGGTATGGAAGAGGTGATCGTCGGTGTGGTCGGCACGTTGCAATTCGACGTACTTGAATATCGATTGAAAAACGAATACAGCGTCGACGTGATCATGGAAGGGTTACCGTATCAGTACATTCGCTGGGTCGTGAACAAAGATATCGATGTAAAGGCGTTAGACTTGACATCGGATACGAAGTGTGTTCAGGATATGAAAGGAAACTATTTGTTGTTGTTTACGAGCAGTTGGAATATCCAATGGGCATTGGATCACAACAAAGGATTGGAATTGCAGGAGTTTAGCAGAGAATGAGTACGATACAGATTTTCGGTAAAGCGAAATGTTTCGATACCAAAAAGGCGGAACGGTTTTTCAAAGAGCGCCGCATCCCCGTGCAACGGATCGAACTGGATAAGTTTGGTATCAGTCGCGGAGAGTTGCGCAGTGTCTGCGCGGCGGTCGGCGGAATTGATGTTTTGTTAGATCCAAAAGCAAAGGAAACGGTATTAATCCGTTATCTGGCATACGAGAGTGACAAAGAAGAAAAGATACTGGAATCGCCGAAGGCGCTGCGTACCCCGATCGTACGGAACGGGAAGAACGCTACCGTCGGGTATTGCCCCGAAGTGTGGGAACAATGGGTGAACGTATGAGTGAGCAACCGGTGGGTTTGTCCAAACCGCTTGTAGAGTGGTATCGGTCGCACGAGCGTACGTTTCCGTGGCGTACCGATCCGTCACCGTACCGCGTATGGGTATCGGAAATTATGTTGCAACAGACGCGCATCGAAGCGGCATTGCCGTATTTCGAGCGATTTATGCAGACGTTGCCGACGGTAAAGTCGTTGGCACAAGCACCCGAAGACGTCCTGTTAAAGTTGTGGGAAGGTCTCGGGTATTACAGTCGGGTACGCAACCTGCAAAAAGCGGCGCGGCAAATTATGGACGAGTATGACGGCCGTATTCCCGACACGTATGAAGAACTGCTGAAACTCGCGGGTATCGGTGAATATACCGCCGGTGCGATCGCGTCTATCGCGTTTCACAAACGCGTAGCGGCGGTCGACGGCAATGTGTTGCGTGTTATGGCGCGGTTACTGGATGAAGATGCCGACGTGATGCAACCCGCCGTGCGAAAACGGCTTGCGGCGATCGTGGGGGAGTTGGTTCCCGAAAATGATCCCGGTGGATTTAACGAAGGGCTGATGGAATTGGGTGAAACGGTATGTTTACCCAATACCATGCCGCATTGTGAGCGGTGTCCCGTTCGTGATTTTTGTGCGGTGGCGGGGAAACCGCGTGCCGCACAGTTGCCGACAAGAAAACAACCGAAACCGCGACGTGTTGAACAACGAACGGTAAAGATCGTTATGGCTGACGGTGATAAACGACAGGTGTTGTTACATCGCCGTGGCAACAAAGGGTTATTGTCTGGAATGTGGGAACTGCCGAACGTATTAACGACCGAAGACGACGGCGGGTTACCGCCTGAATGGAATGCGACGGTGTTGTGTAAACAGCCGTCGGTAAACGGTAAACACGTTTTTTCGCACATTGAATGGCATATGTCGGGCGAGGTGTTTTTCGTAAAACCGTTTGACCCCCCGCAGGGATATGCGTGGGTGAGTGAAGAACAGTTAGAACAGTATGCATTGCCGACGGCGTTTCGGTTGTTTGCGCAACAGTTGCCGCGGCTTTTAAAGGGGAGTGTTATATGAAACGGGAAGGATATCTGAGTTGGGACGAATACTTTATGGGGATCGCGTTGTTATCTGCGCAACGCAGTAAGGACCCCGGTACACAGGTAGGTGCGTGTATCGTCAGTCAGGATAATAAGATCCTGTCGATGGGATATAACGGTATGCCGATCGGATGCAATGACGACGTAATGCCGTGGGAACGTGACGGAGCACCGCTCGATACCAAATACCTGTACGTTTGCCACGCGGAACTCAATGCCATTCTCAATCATGGACGGTCGGGACTTTCGGGCGCGAAGGTGTACACGACCCTGTTCCCGTGCAACGAGTGTGCGAAAGCGATCATTCAATCGGGTATTAAAGAGGTCATCTATCTGCAAGATAAGTATGCCGATACTGATTCGGTGATCGCCTCTAAAAGAATGTTTGATATGACCGGTGTGACCTACCGTTTGTTCGAGTCGAACGGTAAAAAAGTTTCGTTGGAGATCTGATATGAAGACGGTTGTGATTACAGGCGGATCGCGCGGCATCGGTGCCGCAGCCGCCGAACTGTTTGCGCAGAACGGGTATACGGTGGCGGTCAACTACCATCAAAACCGTGAAAAGGCAGAAGAGTTGGTTCGCAAGATCTGTGCGCAGGGCGGTAGTGCGTTTGCGGTACAGGCGGACGTTTCCGATCGCGAACAGGTAAAACGAATGGCACAGACCGTTTATACGCAATGTCCGACGGTGGATGTGTTGGTCCATAACGCAGGAATTGCCGACGAGGGATTGATCACCGAACTGACCGACGAACAGTGGCGGCGAATGATGGGCGTTCATTTAGACGGTGCGTTTTATTGTACGCAGGAATTTCTGCCGCAAATGATCGCGCGGCACAGCGGGACGATATTGACCGTGTCGTCTATGTGGGGTGTGACCGGTGCATCGTGCGAGGTGGCATATTCCGCCGCCAAAGCGGGATTGATCGGGTTTACCAAAGCGTTGGCACAGGAAGTGGGACCGTCGGGGATTCGCGTGAACGCTGTGGCACCGGGTGTTATTCAGACCGATATGTGCGCAGGATACGATGACGAAACCTTGCGCGTACTCGCCGAACAAACACCGCTGATGCGGTTAGGTACGGCAGAGGATGTGGCGCGATCGCTTCTGTTTTTGGCATCGGAGGAGGCGTCTTTTATTACAGGACAGATCCTCGGTGTCAACGGCGGATTCATTATGTAAGATGTGCAAAAAACAGATTTGTCATCGGCAAATCTGTTTTTCTGCGTATACTATAAAGTGTATTGAATAAGGAAAGTGTGAGTGTATGAGTAAACGTCTTACCCGCGGCGCGGGTGTGTTATTACCGATCGGCAGTTTGCCGTCGTTATACGGGATCGGGTCGTTCGGCGAAGAAGCCTATCGGTTTGTGAATTATTTAAAAGAAGCAGGACAACGATATTGGCAGGTATTGCCGATGGGACCGACGGGATATGGTGACAGTCCGTATCAATCCTTCTCCGCCTTTGCGGGAAACCCGTATTTTATCGATCTCGTCACCTTGTATAAAGAAGGGCTGTTGACGCAGGAAGAACTGGTTTCGGCAAAACTGGAAAGTGAACAGATCCAATACGAAACGCTGTATCGTACACGATACGTATTGTTGAAAAAAGCGGCATCGCGATTTGATTTTTCACGTGACGATTACGTGCGGTTTACGCAGGAAGAACACGAATGGCTGCACGATTATGCGTTATACACCGCAATCAAATCCCATTTTGATGAGATGGAATGGACACGATGGGAGAGAGCGGTTCGGTTGTGTGAGGCACAACAGTTGGCTCATTACGAACAACTGCTCGGTGATGAGATTCGGTTTATCAAGTTTTGCCAGTTTGAATTTTTCAAACAGTGGTTTGCGTTAAAAGAATATGCGAACCGCTCAGGCATTCAAATTATCGGGGATGTTCCCATCTACGTATCGGCGGACAGCGCAGACGTATGGGCAAATACCCGCTTGTTTGAACTGGATGCGGAAGGATTCCCGACATCGGTAGCGGGTGTTCCGCCGGATTATTTTTCCGAATTCGGGCAACGGTGGGGTAATCCCTTATACCGCTACGACGTGATGTGTCAGGACGGATTTTCCTGGTGGAAAAAACGAATGTCCCACAACGCGCGGTTGTACGATGTGATCCGCATCGATCACTTTATCGGGATCAGTCGATACTACGCGATCCCCGTTTCTTGTCAAACGGCGGTAGAGGGCGAATGGCGCATCGGACCGGGCGAAGCGTTGATCGAGGCGATCGAAAGCGGATTGAACGGGTCAAAGATCATAGCGGAAGATCTGGGAACGTTACATCCGTCGGTGGTGGAACTTCTTGCCAAAACGGGATATCCCGGTATGCGGGTGTTACAATTCGCGTTTGACGGGAACGTGTGGAACAATTATCTGCCGCACAATTATATTGCCAATACGGTCGTTTACGGCGGTACCCACGATAACAACACAATGCTCGGGTACTGCGCGGCGATTGGCGCGGAAGAGCGTCGCCGTATTATGGATTATGTGGGTGTGGAAGACGTAGAAAGTATTCCGTTCGCGTTATTCCGTATGGCATATCAGAGCGTGGCGGATGTCGTTATTTTTCAAATGCAGGATATTTTAGGTCTCGATGCGAAGGCTCGTATGAATACACCGGCTACATTAGGGGGAAACTGGGAATGGCGGATGACGGCGGAGCAGTTACAACATGCACCGACCGCATCGCTTAGAAAGTTTTCTGAGATGTACGGGAGGAGACCTTATGACGGGGCAACGTTTTAGTGAGTCCATCTGTCAAATATTGTATCAACAAGCACACAAGACGGTCGAAGAAGCGACCGCAAAAGAACTTTACAACGCAACCTCCACTGCGGCTATGCAGGAATTGTATCCGCAATGGGAACAACAACGAAACGAAGTCCGCAGACGGGTCGGCTATTTTTCAGCGGAGTTTTTAGTAGGGCGGTTGATCGAGTCCAATCTGTTGAATATGGGTCTGTTAGACGAAACCAACGCATTGTTGCAGGATCGCGGCATCTCTTCGGAAGTGTTTGAACACATCGAAGATATGGCACTCGGCAACGGCGGATTGGGACGTTTAGCGGCTTGCTTTCTGGATTCGGCAGCAACGCACGCAATTCCGCTTGACGGGTATGGGATCCGCTATCGGTACGGGTTGTTTCGGCAAAAGATCGAAAACGGGTTCCAAAAAGAAATCGCCGACGATTGGACCGTTTTCGGAGATCCGTGGTCACACCGTCGAGAAGAAGACGGTGTGACCGTTTCTTTTGGCAAACAAACGGTTCGCGCGATTCCGTATGACGTTCCCGTCATCGGATATCAAAAAAAGCGTATTAACACGTTGCGGCTTTGGCAGGCGGAAGCGGTACACGAATTTGATTTCACGTTGTTCAATGAACAGAAATACGATAAAGCCGTCAAAGAACGCAATGAAGCCGAACGCATATCCTATGTTTTGTATCCGAACGACGATACCGACAACGGGAAAATGTTACGGTTAAAGCAGCAATATTTCTTTTGCAGTGCGTCGTTGCAGGATATGTTCCGCACCTATAAACGACAGTACGGCAACGATTTTACGCGTTTCTTTGAGGCATATGCGATCCAACTCAACGACACGCATCCCGTACTGGCAATCCCCGAATGTATCCGGTTGTTGACCGAACAAGAAGGTCTGCCGTTTGATACGGCGCTGTCTGTTGCGCGTAAGACGTTTTCATATACCAACCATACCATTATGCCGGAAGCACTGGAAAAATGGAATATTCGTCTGTTCAAACGGGTGTTGCCGCGACTGTATCGGTACATTTGTCGTATCGATCGTGCTTTGGAAAAAGAACTGACCGCCAAAGGTATTACCGATATCACGGGATACCGTATCGTTGACGGTGAATGTATCCATATGGCAAGATTGGCGGTGTTTGCCACACATTGTACCAACGGTGTGGCACAGTTGCATACGGATCTGTTGAAAGAAAAGGTGATGCCGCACTGGTACCGCGTATATCCTGAACGGTTCCAAAACAAAACAAACGGTATTACACAGCGGCGGTGGTTGTTACTGGCAAATCGCGAACTGTCGAAGTTGATCACCGACACCATTGGAAACCGTTGGATCACCGATCTGTCCCAACTGGAACAGTTGGCGGTGTATGCGGACGATCCTGCTTTTCTGGAAAAGTTTAAGGAGATCAAACAGTTTAAAAAGCATCAGTTGGCAGATTATATGCAAAGCCGAGATCGACTGGGACTTCGATCGGATTTTCTGTTGGACGTACAGATCAAGCGGCTTCACGAATACAAGCGACAGTTGCTCAATATTTTCGGTGTATTGGATACGTATTTTGGAATAAAGGACGGACGCATCACCGATTTTACCCCTACGGTATATCTGTTCGGAGCGAAAGCGGCACCTGGATATTATCGCGCCAAAGGGATCATCAAGTTCATTAACGAAGTAGCCAGACGTGTGAACAACGACGTTGATACGGCGGATAAGATGCAGGTCGTTTATGTGCAGAACTACGACGTATCGTATGCGCAAAAGATCATACCTGCGGCTGATGTATCGGAACAGATCTCGACTGCAGGTACCGAGGCGTCGGGAACGGGGAATATGAAACTGATGCTCAACGGCGCGGTAACACTCGGTACGTATGACGGTGCAAACATCGAGATCGTCGAACGTGCGGGAGAAGAAAACAACTACATTTTCGGGTTGCGTACCGAGGAAGTGGAACAACTGCGTACTGCCTACGATCCGAAATCGGTATTAGAAAACAATCCGCGTTTGAAACGGGTTGTCGAAACATTGGTGGACGGAACATTTGACGACGGCAATACGGGTATGTTCCGTGAACTGTATCATTCGTTGGTCGATGGTGCGTCGTGGCATCCTGCCGACCAATATTGCCTGTTTGCGGATTTTGATGAGTATTGTGATGCGCGGTTGCGTGTCAACCGTGACTACGGGGACCGCGATCGTTTTGCAAAGAAGGGGATACTGAATATCAGTAAAGGCGGATATTTTTCTTCCGATCGTACGATCGACGAATATGCGCGGGATATTTGGCGGGTGTAAAATCGGTTGAATATTTTTTGCGGATATTCCCATACTATCCTTGACAACACAAGTGGAAGGAGAAACGATAGTATGTGGAGAAAAGGAATAGCACTGCTTCTCAGCGTGATGATGTTGTGTTCTTTTACGGCGTGTAAACGGGTGACCGATGACGTTAAAAAAGACGCCGTTGAGTTGAAGGTGTGGGGTGCGCAGGAAGATCAGGAGATGCTCAAGGCGATGGTGGAAGAATATAAAAAAGAGCATCCCGAAACCGATTACCGTATTACGTTCGGTGTCGTAGGCGAAAAGGATACCCAGACGAAGATCTTGGAAGATCCCGACGCGGCGGCGGATATTTTCGCGTTTCCCGACGATCAGTTGGGTGATCTGGTAAAAGCAGGTGTGCTTTATGAGATCACGTTGAATAAAGCGAATATTGAACAAGCAAACAGCGAAGGCTCGGTCAACGCGGCAAAGATCGACGATAAATTGTATGCCTATCCCATGACGGCGGATAACGGGTATTTTCTGTACTATGATAAGAGCGTTTTCTCCGAAAACGACGTGAAAACATTAGACCGTCTGTTGGAAGTGGCTGCGGCAAAAAATAAAAAAGTGTTGATGGATATCTCCAACGGTTGGTATTTGGCTTCCTTCTTTTTAGGCGCCGGTTGTACGTTGGATATCAAAGACGGTAAACAGACCTGTGATTTTAACAACGATAAAGGAATAGCCGCCGGCGAAGCGGTGAAAGCCTTTACCGCAAACAGCGCGTTCATCACGGGTGAAGATGCGGTGTTGACGGGTGGTATGGGCAGTACTATTGCCGCCGGTGTTTCGGGAACCTGGACTGCCGACGCGATCAAAGAGAAACTGGGCAACAATTATGCCGCGACCAAACTGCCAACCTTCACGCTTGACGGACAACAGGTGCAGATGAAGAGTTTTGCGGGGTATAAGTTAATGGGTGTCAATTCGGCAACCAAACACCCCAAAGAAGCGATGCAGTTGGCGGAGTTTTTGACCAACGAAAAGAATCAGTTGATCCGTTTTGAAAAACGGGCGATGGGTCCGTCCAATAAAAAGGCGGCAGAAGATGATAAGGTCAAAGCAAACGTTGCATTAGCGGCGCTTTCAATGCAAAACCAGTATGGTGTAACGCAGGGGAACGTATTGAATACCAGTTGGAAACCGATGGAAGCGTTTGGTACGGCGATGGAAACCAAAGATTACAGTAAAACCGTAAAAGAATATCTGGATACGATGGTGTCACAGATAGCCGAGTAATGTAAGACCGGTATGCCGCTTTCCGGCATACCGGTCTTTTAAGTGGGAGTAATAATGGACTATATAGATTTTACACAATTACATCCGATTGGAAAAGCGGTTGTTCGTGCAAAGCAAGGGGTGATCGCCTTTCCGAAAAACGCGCGTAACTTTTTCAAAGCCATTGGGAACTTTGCGGTAAATACCGCTAAAAAAGCCGCGCAGATCACGCGCGAAGTTGTGTCGGCACTGGTACACGGCGACCTTTATACCCGTCTTTCGTTTTTGGTGATGGGAAGCGGTCATTTACGGCGAAAGCAGTATGGGAAAGGGTTACTGTTTTTGATGATCCAAGCGGCGTTTACAGTTTATCTGTGGTCGTTCGGTACGGGATACCTTGCGAAACTGACCACACTGGGAACTCAAACGCAAGGGAAGTATTTTGACGAAGAGCAAGGGATCTATATTTATACCGCAGGCGACAATTCAATGCAGATCTTATTGTTCGGTGTACTGACGGTCGTATTGTGTCTGGCGTTCCTTTGCTTATACGTTACCAACGTGCGTAACGCGTACCATATCCAGCGACAATACGAACAGGGCAAACGGTTGCCTACCTTGCGCGAGGAGATCCGCTCGTTATTGGATAAGCACTATCACATCACCTTGCTCAGTTTGCCGATACTGCTTGTTACCTTGTTTACCATTTTACCGCTCATTTTTATGGTGCTCATCTCGTTTACCAACTTTGACCGCAATCACCAACCACCCGGAAACCTGTTTACGTGGGTGGGATTTCAAAACTTTTCGGCAATGTTCGGTGGTAACGAGCAGTTGGGATATACGTTTTTAAATCTGATTGCGTGGACATTTATCTGGGCTTTTTTTGCAACCTTTACCAACTATATTTTCGGTATCATTCTGTCGCTGCTCATCAATAAAAAGGGGATACGGTTTAAAAAGTTCTGGCGCACGGTGTTTATCATCACTATAGCCGTCCCGCAGTTTGTTACCTTGATGTTGATGTCACAGTTGTTGGCGGAAGAGGGTGCGGTGAACGTTCTGCTAAAGGAACTCGGTTGGATCACCGAATCGATCCCGTTTCTTACCCAAGGAACGCTTGCGAAGATCACCGTCATATTGGTGAATATGTGGGTGGGTATACCGTACACGATGTTGATCACAACGGGAATACTGCTCAACATTCCCGCCGATATGTATGAAAGTGCCCGTATTGACGGCGCGGGACCGGTACGAACCTTCTTTAAGATCACGATGCCGTATATGCTGTTTGTGACGGCACCATATCTGATTACGCAGTTTGTGAATAACATTAACAATTTCAACGTCATTTATCTGTTGACGGGCGGCGGTCCGCTCACACTGGATTTTTATAAAGCAGGGAAGACCGACCTGCTCGTCACGTGGTTATATAAACAGACGGTGGAAGAACAGAACTATAATCTGGCGGGTGTGATCGGTGTCGTGGTTTTTGTGATCACGGCGGTGTTCTCGTTGATCGTATATAACTCCTCGTCCTCAACCAAAAAAGAGGAGGAATTCCAATGATGTTCGGTTATCGTAACAGAACGCGTCTGGCAAACGCACTCATTTACGGAATTTTGACTGTCTTATCGGTTCTCTGGGTGTTGCCGATCGCGTATTTGATCCTGTTATCTTTCCGTAAGGAACCGGGTGCCTACACACCGTACCTGTTACCCAAAGAATATACCCTTAACAACTATATCGCGCTGTTCAGCGATACGTCTTTGTTCCAATATCCGCGCTGGTTTGCCAACACGCTGTTCGTGGCGATCTGTTCGTGCGTTATCAGTACGGTGACCATCCTGATGATCAGTTACTGTTTTA
The DNA here is from genome assembly GCA_964433065.1 of uncultured Eubacteriales bacterium. Taxonomy (GTDB): domain Bacteria; phylum Bacillota; class Clostridia; order Oscillospirales; family Acutalibacteraceae; genus RGIG3009. Next base: position 24,403 of record CAYSPZ010000009.1, read on the forward strand.
GTCGTTTACGGTTTCCCGCACGTCGCGGGTTTATGAACGTCGGGTTAATATTGGGTATGTTTCCCGGCTTTATGTCGATGATTGCGGTGTACCATTTACTGAAACTGGTCGGACTGGATCAGTCGCTTATCGCCTTGATCTTGGTATACTCGGCGGCATCCTGTTTGGGCTATTTTATCGCCAAAGGCTTTTTCGACACCATTCCCAAAGCGTTGGACGAAGCCGCCGTGATCGACGGTGCTACGCAAAATCAAATTTTCTGGAAGATCACTTTACCGCTTTCGCAACCCATCGTTGTGTATACGGCATTGACGTCGTTTATTGCACCGTGGGCGGATTTCATTTTTGCCAGCGTCATTATGAAGGATAACTATCAGAATTACACCATTGCGTTAGGACTCTACCAAATGATCTCCCGCGAAAATCTCTACCGCTATTTCACCCAATTTTGTGCGGGTGCGGTGCTGGTCGCCGTGCCGATCACCGTGTTGTTTATGTGCCTGCAAAAGTATTACGTTGAGGGTGTCACGGGTGGCTCGGTAAAAGGGTGAAAAAATCTCTGCACGAGAAGTTTTCTCGGTGCAGAGATTTTTTTGTTGACAAATTGGTTTATCAGTGATAAACTAAAGACGAGAGGTTTACTGACGATAAACCAAAAAGGAGGCGAAATGAGATGGAAACCAAATTGGGGACGATTGAAACACGGTTTGCGGAGTTGATCTGGGAAAACGAACCGATCGCGTCGGGGGAACTGGTAAAACTGTGCGAAAAAGAGTTGCAGTGGAAAAAACCGACGACCTATACGGTACTGCGTAAACTGTGTGAGAAAGGCTTGTTCCGTAATGAGGGAGGAACCGTTCGCTCGTGCATTTCCAAACAAGAATTTTATGCACGGCAGAGCGAATCGTTCGTAGAAGAAACGTTTAAAGGATCGTTACCGGCATTTTTGGCGGCTTTTACCTCGCGAAAAGCGTTGTCTGAGACCGACGTTGCCGAGTTGCGACGGATGATCGACGAGTACAAGGAGGGATGACGGTGGAAACCATCTTCTTGAAATTGTTCAATATGAGTGTTTCCGCCGGATGGATGGTGTTGGCGGTAGTGTTTGTTCGCTTCTTTCTGCGAAAAGCACCGCGCTACATTTCAGTTATCCTGTGGGCGCTTGTCGGTGTTCGGTTGTTGTTACCCTTTTCGATCGAAAGCATTATCAGTCTGATACCGAGCGCACAGACCGTACCGCCCGAGATCCTCTATACGCAAACACCGATCATACATAGCGGATTTACCGCTGTCAATGCGGTGATCAATCCCATATTATCCCAAACGATGGCACCCACGCCGTCAGATAGCGTCAACCCGATGCAGGTGTTGACCACCGTAGCGTCGATAGTATGGGCGGTCGGCTGTGTAGGTTTTTTACTTTACGGTGTGATCAGTTACTGCCGTATTCATCGACGCGTGCGTGGTGCTACCCATTTATTTGGTAACGTATACCGCTCGTCGACCATCGATACACCGTTCATTTTAGGGATGATTCGCCCGAAAATTTACCTTCCGTTTGAGATGAACGGTAACGATATCCCATACGTGTTGGACCACGAACAAGCGCACCTGAAACGGCTGGATCATCTGTGGAAACCACTCGGCTTTTTATTGTTGGCGGTGTACTGGTTTAACCCGCTATTGTGGTTAGCATATGTATTGCTTTGCCGCGATATTGAATCGGCTTGCGATGAACGCGTAGCAAAGGAAATGAACGTTGAAGAGAAAAAAGCGTATAGTTCGGCATTGCTCAATTGCAGTGTTTCCCGTCGGGTGATTACCGCTTGTCCGTTGGCATTTGGCGAGGTCGGTGTAAAACAACGGATCCGTTCGGTACTTCACTATAAAAAGCCGACCGTGTGGGTGGTTGCGATCGCTTTGATCACTTGTGCGGCGATAGCCGTCTGTTTTTTGACCGATCCGAAAACGGACGATCCCGCACCGACAGACGGTTATGTGGAGTATGAGTCGGTGGTGGCTCGTGTACAATACAGCACCGAACCGCTCGTTCTTGTCCCGATGGTCAACTATATCGACGTGGGGATACCGTTGTATCGGATCACCGATACGACACAATTAGATGAGTTTTGCACCGCGTATAACGCAGAAATGACAAAGCACGGATATTCGAAAGATGTAAATTTCAATCATTATACTTCCCAATATTCCGCGTCGTTTTTTGAGAAAAACGAGTTGTTTGTGTCGTTTATCAACGCATCCAGCGGGTCATTTTGTTACGACGTAGTGTCTGCCGTGAGAGAACAATCACTGTTACGGTTATTTGTTGCACAAACGAACAATCCGCCGGCACATACCGCAGATATGGCAAAATGGATGTTCCTTGTGTCGATAAGTAAGGATGATTTGGAAGGGTGCGACAAGTACGATGTTCAATATCAAAATTATCGGTACGATGCGCCGATCGCCGCTATATATGACCACCAATATTGGTGTGAAGATGCCAATGCGCAGTTGATGCTCACCAGTAAGGAATTCGGCGCATTTCAACTGATGATTGGAACAGGAACCGACGGTAGCACGTCACTCTTCAGCGGAAATGCCATTCAGAACGAAGAAAAGGTCATTTGTTATGCAGGGCCGGATGTGTTTATTTTCTATTTTGATAGCGAAAATCTGCGATACGAACGGACGAAACCGTCAACCGTTTCACAATCTCTGTTACCGTCGGCGGCGGTGTTTAAGCCGCGTATCATGGCACTTGAACAATACGAAGTTCTGTACGGTGTAGCGGTAGGTGATATTGATGGCGACGGTATTGAAGAAAAATGTTCGCTTGGTATGGGACCGACGTCGGGTCGATTTTCCTTTACGTTTAAAGCAAGTAACGACACGGGCGTTGAATACTCGCAAGTGTTCTATTCCAATGTCTACACGCTTTCTTTTGTTACAGATGAAAACGGAAAATTGTTAGTACGAGGAGAAGAAAAAGGGGAGAATGCGAAAGTTCATTTCTTTGAGATCGGTGTAAAAGACGGCAATATAATCTTAAGCGAAAACGGAAAGCCAATATCCGAAATATAAGACAAGCGGTGCAGTCAATTGACTGCACCGCTTGTTGTTTGGTGATTAGTTGAACTTTTTGCGAGCCACGTAGGTGGTGTGCAAGCAGTGATGCGCTTTGTGACCGCCGATACCGTCGTCGAAGAATTCTTCGTACAGTTTCTTTACAACGGGGGATTCGTGCGATTTGCGGAGCGTCATCGCCGCATCCTGATCGTACAACGCTTTCGCGCGGAGCGTCTTCAGATCGGTAAAGTTGCGAACCGAAGCGGGTTGGATCGGTTGACCACCGCCGTTGACACAACCGCCGGGGCAACACATGATCTCAACGAAATGCCACGGAGCCGTGCCGTTTTTGATGCAATCCATCACATAGTTGGCATTGGCAATGCCGCTGGCAACCGCGACTTTCACTTCCATGCCGGCAATGTTGTAGGTGGCTTCTTTGAGACCGTCGGTGCCGCGCACTTCGTGGAATTCAACTTCCGCGTTGTCTTTGCCGGTCAACCAGTCGTTTGCGGTACGCAGAGCCGCTTCCATAACACCGCCGGTGGCACCGAAGATGACCGCCGCGCCGGTGTCGTCACCGAGAGGAGCGTCAAATTCTTCGTCGGGCAGGGTGGTGAAACGGATACCTGCACGGTCGATCATACGCGCGAGTTCACGGGTGGTGATAACGATATCTACATCCGGAACACCAGCAGCGTTTTGATCGTCACGGCCGATTTCGAATTTCTTTGCGGTACAGGGCATAACCGAAACGTTGACGATGTCTTTCGGATCGATGCCCATTTTCTGAGCATAGTAGGTTTTGAGGACCGCACCGGTCATCTGTTGGGGAGATTTGCAGGTGGACAGATGATCCAGTTGATCCGGATAATAGTACTCTGCAAATTTGACCCAACCGGGCGAACAAGAGGTGATCATCGG
>CAYSPZ010000009.1:28405-35573 GCA_964433065.1 uncultured Eubacteriales bacterium
AAATTCGTTGGCTTCTTCCACGATGGTGAGGTCGGCGCCTAAGTCGGTGTCGAACACTTTTTCAAAACCAAGACGGCGCAGAGCCGCAACCATTTTACCCTCAACGTTGGTGCCAATCGGCATACCGAACGCTTCGCCCAAGGTGGCGCGAATGGAGGGAGCAGTGGTGACGATCACGTGCTTGGATTTGTCGGCGAGAGCCGCCCAGACGTCTTCGGTACTGTCGTTGTCGGTCAACGCACCGGTCGGACAAACAACAACGCACTGACCGCAGGATACGCAGGGAACGTCAGCAAGCGGTTTTTCGAACGCACTGGCGATGTGGGTATCAATACCGCGATCGTTTGCGCCGATGACCGATACGAGTTGCTGATTACAAGCGGCTACGCAACGACGGCACAGGATACATTTGTTGTTATCGCGAACCAGATGCGTGGCGCTCTTATCCAACTCGTAGGTGGGGCGGAAACCTTGATATTGACCGGCTTCTTCCACACCGTAGTCTTTACACATTTTCTGCAATTCGCAGTCGTTAGAGCGAACGCAGGACAAACATTTTTTCTCGTGGGTGGAAAGGATCAGTTCCAACGTGGTCTTGCGCGCCTTCTGAACGCGGGCGGTGTTGGTCTGAATTTCCATGCCTTCTGCCACAGGATAGACACAAGCGGTTACCAGACCGCGAGCGCCGGTGGCTTCGACAACACAGATGCGGCAAGCGCCGATCTCGTTGATGTCTTTCAGGAAGCACAGGGTGGGGATTTCCACACCTGCCGCACGGGCGGCTTCCAGAATGGTAGAGCCTTTGGGAACACTAACGGCAATGCCGTTTACTTTTACATTGACCATATCCATTACAGCCACACTCCTTCCTTATTTCTTCTCGATAGCCTCAAACTTACAGGTGTCCATACACACACCGCACTTGATACATTTTTCGGTATCGATGGTGTGTACTTCTTTAACGGCACCCGAGATCGCACCGACGGGACATTTACGAGCGCAAGCGGTACAACCTTTACATTTGTCGGCGATGACCACATAGTTGGTGAGGGATTTACAAACACCGGCGGGACATTTTTTGTCGACTACGTGAGCGACGTATTCGTCACGGAAGAAACGGAGCGTGGAGAGAACGGGGTTGGGAGCCGTTTGACCCAAACCGCACAAGGAGTTCTCTTTGATGTAGTAGCAGAGTTCTTCCAATTCGTCAACGTCTTGCAACGTGCCTTTGCCTTCGGTGATCTTTTCGAGTTTTTCAAGCAAACGTTTGGTACCGACACGGCAGGGGGTACATTTACCGCAAGATTCATCCACCGTGAATTCGAGGAAGAATTTCGCCATATCGACCATACAGGTGTCTTCGTCCATAACGATCAGACCGCCCGAACCCATCATACAACCGATCGCCGTCAAGTTGTCATAGTCAACGGGCGTGTCGATGAGGGAAGCGGGGATACAACCGCCGGAAGGACCACCGGTTTGAGCCGCCTTGAATTTTTTGCCGTTCGGGATACCGCCGCCGATTTCTTCGATGATCTCGCGCAGAGTGGTACCCATCGGGATCTCGACCAGACCGGTGTGTTTGATCTTACCGCCGAGAGCAAATACTTTGGTACCTTTGGATTTTTCGGTACCCATCGATGCAAACCATTCCGCACCGTTCAAGATGATCTGGGGAATGTTGGCGAAGGTCTCCACGTTGTTTTCAACGGTGGGGCAACCATACAGACCTTTGACCGCCGGATAGGGAGGACGGGGTCTGGGTTCACCGCGGTTACCTTCGATGGAAGTCATCAGAGCCGTTTCTTCACCGCACACGAATGCGCCGGCGCCCAAACGGATCTCCATATCAAATTCGAAATCGGTACCGAAGATGTTTTTACCGAGCAGACCGTTTTCACGGGCGGCATCGATAGCGATCTGTAAGCGGTTGACCGCGATTGGATATTCCGCACGAACGTACACGTAGCCTTTGGTTGCACCGATCGCATAACCGGTGATCGCCATGGCTTCGATCAGGGCATGGGGATCGCCTTCCAAAACTGAACGATCCATAAACGCGCCCGGGTCGCCCTCGTCAGCGTTACAGACGACGTATTTTTGAGGAGCCTTGTTGGGAGCGGTGAGCGCCCATTTACGGCCGGTCGGGAAACCGCCGCCGCCACGACCGCGCAGACCTGAATCGGTAACGATCTGAATGACCTGTTCGGGAGTGTATTCGGTCAAGCATTTGGCAAGAGCCTGATAACCGTCGTTCGCAACGTATTCTTCAAACGATTCGGGGTTGATCACACCGCAGTTACGGAGCGCAACACGAACTTGCTTTTTGTAGAAGTCGGTTTCGTTGAGGGCTTTGACACCATTTTCTTCCACCGTCTCATCGTACAAAAGACGGGTGACGATACGACCTTTGAGGAGATGCTCCGAAACGATTTCGGGGATATCCTTAACATCTACGCGGGAATAGAAGCAACCTTCGGGGTACACGATCATGATCGGGCCCAGAGCGCACAGACCGAAACAACCGGTACGTACGACCTTGACTTCTTCGGTCAAGCCGTTGGCTGCAATTTCTTTTTCAAGGGTTTCGATAATGGCTTGGCTGTTAGAGGAGGTACAACCGGTACCGCCGCAAACCAAGATATGAGAACGATACATTCTTTTTCCTCCTGCCTTACTTCATCAAATTGGCAACCGTATATTCCGTTACGGGATTGCCGTTTACCAAATGATCGGCAACGATACGGGCAACCTTTTCAGGGGTTACTTTACCGTAGGTCACTTTTTCTTTACCGGGAACCAGAATCTCAACGATCGGTTCAAATTGGCACATACCGATGCAACCGGTCTGTACTACCGCAACCTGATTGAGGTGACGTTTGGCAACCTCGTCTACAAACGCGTTGAGGACGGGACGAGCACCGGCGGCGATACCGCAGGTCGCCATACCGACGATAACGCGGGTTCCGTCGTGTGTACCTTCGCGGACGGTCATTTTCTCGCGAGCCTTGTCGCGGAGAGCTTGTAATTCAGCGATGGTTTTCATTCTATATACCTCCTAATTGATTTTATGGTTATGCCTGACTGTTCAGTGAAGTTATGTTTTCGGTAAGATATTCGGATATCCAGCAAATGATATCGGGTTCGCTGAGCGGTACGTCACCCAAGATCTCGCGGAATGCGCGGGTATCGGCTTCAAACACCGTATCGTTGACCTTGTGACGATACACAAAATCGATCTGCTCATTCAATCGAATGAGGGTGACCATCGTATCGACCATATCACCGAGCGGTAACCGATCAATGTGATCGAGTGCGAACGTGGCGGTGACGGTCGTACCGACCGAAAGAGTCGAGTCAATCGTCAAAGAACCACCTGCCATTTCGGCAGCCATACGGAACAGGGGAATGCCCATTCCGACTTTACGGGTGGTCCGCGTCGTGTAAAACGGATCACGTACCCGACGCAACTGTTCGTCTGACATACCGCAACCGTTATCCTCGATCGAGATCAAAAGACGGTTATCCGCAACCGATTCTTCAACCGTGACGGTGATGAGGGTTGCTTTCGCCGAGATCGAGTTTTGCGCAATATCCAAAACGTTCAAAGACAGTTCACGCATAGATTATTTGCCGTATTTTTCCAGAATGCCGGGAATGTCATCAACGGACAGACGACCGTAAACGTCGTCATTTACCGTCAAGACCGGCGCCAGACCGCAAGCACCGATGCAACGGCAAGCGGTCAACGAGAAGCGACCGTCGGGGGTGCATTCTTCTGCATCGATTCCTAACAGTTCTTTCAGTTTGTCAAACAGGTCACCCGCGCCTTTAACGTAGCAGGCGGTGCCAAGACAGACCGAGATGTTGTATTCGCCCTTCGGGCAAAGAGAGAATTGTGCGTAGAATGTTGCGACACCGTAGATCTTCTCTAACGGGACGTTCATTCCATCGGCGATCATTTGTTGTACTTCCAACGGAAGGTAACCGTAGATGCCTTGCGCTTCTTGCATAACACCCATCAAACGGCTAGGGTCGTGCTTGTTCGCATCAATGACCTTTTGCAGGGCATCGGCTTGCTCCGGAGTACCTTTGAAAGGAAGCGTACTGAGTTTCTTTTGCATAGTGCCTTTCCTCCTTGAAAAACTTGAACATACTACGAATAAGTATACACGAATAAATTGTTTTTTGCAATGGAAAACTGAAAGAAATTGTCGATTTGTCTATTTTTTCTTATATTTTTATATTCTACTGATAAAACTGGTTGATTTTTGACAAGTATATGACCCATTACCCAAGTTTTTGAACAGAAAAAAGAAACGCAGAGAAAGCAAAAACTTTCTCTGCGTTTGTCAATTATTTCATCAATGAGGCAGGTTTCTTATAGTTATCTTTATCGGCAAGCACCATATTCATAATTTCTTCGAAGTTCATCCACTGTACGCGGTCGCCGTAAAATTCGTTAACGCGTTTTGCAACGCCTTCCAATACCTTTAAACCGACGTGCGTACCGTTGGTATGTATCGAACTCCAGTGTGTCGTCATAACGGCATATCCGGCATTGATACTGTCAACCAGTTCGCCCGTTTTACCGTCAGGCGAAATGTAACGATCGATCATCCAGTTGATATAGTCGTCGTCGGTACGGGGATCGTCATACATTTCCGCTATACGGTCGCAAATCGTACTGGGTGTGGAAACGGTACAACGGTCTCCATCGTCATATTCCACCCACGGCCCGTTTGCATCTTCGATATTGGAGGTGGTTCTGAGGAAATACCAGGAGTTTTTCTTGCCGTATACTTCGAACATGGCATCCGAGATCGCGGCGGCATAGTCATGCTCGTGTTCAATGCCGAAATCCCACGGAGAGGTGACACCGCAGACGTCGATACCGGCTTCTTTGAGAACAGAAAGAGCATAGGCAATATACGGCGCCATCTGGGCGCGGTCTTTGTCGATCGCCCATTCTTTTTCGGTCATATCAAGTTCTTTGCCGGTTTCAAGATCTAATGCCAACCAGTGGGTGATCATTTCCGGACAGATCGAAAAATACTTCATAACACGTGTTTTTAACAAGTGCATCCATTCTTCGAGATCTTCCTTCGAAACGTCCTTGATACCGTTTATGATATCTCCGTCATTTAAAGGACACGGAACAACGGTGAATTTACCTTTAATGCCATACCGTTCCATAACGTCACAAAACTCTCGCATAAACGAAACGGGAATAAAACGAGAGACCGGTCGTCCGTCGGTTGTTACAGGAGGGTTACGGTGTCGATGCATGATCGACACACCGGGTGCGGGATCGTCAATAATTAAAGCAAGCGGTACTTTTTTCATAATAATTCCTCCATTCAAGGTCGTTACGTTCAGTATAACCTTCGACATCAAAGAAAGCAATACATTTTCTTGCAATATGCATTGTAAAAACGGCAAATATTTCTTGAAAATCTAAAATGTCTATGTTACTATTTGGTAAAACGCAGAGGAGTGATCAATATGAAGATAGGTGTTTCCAGTTACAGTTTCGGCAAGTATCGCGAACAGACGGGATGCGATGATTTTGCGATCTGCGATCTCGCAAAAGAGATCGGATTTGAAGGGATCGAATTTGCAGGGGTGTCGGGGGACGATCAGATCAAACAAGCCGCCGCACTTCGTGAATATTGTGAAAAGATCGGGTTGCCGATCGTGGCATATACCATCGGCGCCGATTTCCTAAACGCTGACCCGAACGAAACGGTGGAAAACTTGTGCCGTCAAGTGGACATCGCCGAAGCACTCGGCGCAGCCTTGATGCGTCACGACGTGTGCTATTCACTCAAAAAAGAACCGCTGTACAACTGGCAGAATGCCGTGACCGATATGGCTCCGCTCATTCGCAAAGTCACCGAATATGCCGCTGAGAAAGGGATCAAGACCTGTTCGGAAAACCACGGTTACATCTTCCAACAACCCGAAAGAGTAGAAGCGTTGATAAAAGAAGTGAACCACCCGAACTACGGATGGTTGTGCGATCTCGGAAATTTCCTTTGTGCCGATGCCGATCCCGTGAAGTCGGTAACCATCGCCGCACCGTATACAATCCACGTTCACGCGAAGGATTTCTTGTACAAAAAAGGAGAGTGCCCCGAAGGCTTTTTTGAAACAACGGGTTGCAACGGTCTGCGCGGTACTGTGGTAGGACACGGTGTTGTTCCGATCGCGCAATGCCTCAGAATCCTGAAAAAAGCGGGATACGACGGATGGGTATCGCTTGAATTCGAGGGAATGGAAGATAACAAAAAAGCGCTCGAAATCGGATATAACTATTTAACGAAATTGATAGCAGAATAACAAAATCGCCGTAAAGTCAAATGGCTTTACGGCGATTTTTTACTGTTGATCAGTCACAACAAGGATCGGATTTCTTCGTGGGTGCGGGTTCTTGCGACGGTGCAGTCACGTCACCGAGTCCCGACGTTTCGGCAAAGAGAACGTTGCTTTTGACCATATTCACGGTATCGGTCGGAATGATGATCTTGGAAGCCGTTCCGTTAGACATTGACACCAACGCTTCATATTTCTTTAATTCCAGCACGGCGGCGTCTACGCCTGCGTTTTTCAGTGCCGCTAAACCGTCGGCTTCGGCTTGTTTCGCCAAGAGAATGGCTTTGGCTTCGCCTTCGGCGCGAGCGATGCGGGCGTCGCGTTCACCTTCTGCGGCGAGGATCATTGCCTGTTTATCGCCTTCCGCACGGGTGATGACGGCGGCTTTGTGACCTTCCGCTTCCAGTAACGTTTCGCGGCGGTCGCGTTCCGCTTTCATTTGTTTTTCCATCGCGCTTTGGATCTCTGCGGGCGGGATGATGTTTTTGAGTTCTACGCGGTTGACCTTGATGCCCCATTGGTCGGTGGCGGAATCTAAGATCTCGGTCATTTTTCCGTTGATGGTATCGCGGGAGGTGAGGGTGTCGTCAAGTTCCAATTCGCCGACGATGTTACGCAAGGTCGTAGCGGTTAAATTGGACAACGCACTGATCGGGTTCACCGCACCGTAGGTGAACAGTTTGGCATCAAACACCTTGAAATACACGACGGTATCGATCTGCATGGTGACGTTATCCTTGGTGATGACCGGCTGCGGCGGCGAATCCAGTACCTGCTCTTTTAAGGTGACCTT
>CAYSPZ010000010.1:0-35388 GCA_964433065.1 uncultured Eubacteriales bacterium
ACTTCCCCTCCTACTCGGTGGGTGAAACGAAACCGTCCCGCGGTCCCGGCCGTCGTGAGATCGGTCACGGTGCGCTCGCGGAACGTGCGCTCGTTCCGGTGTTGCCGAGCAAAGAAGAGTTCCCGTACACCATGCGTTTGGTGTCCGAAGTGTTGTCCTCCAACGGTTCCACGTCGCAGGCTTCCATCTGCGGTTCCACCTTGGCATTGATGGCGGCAGGTGTGCCGATCAAGGCTCCCGTTGCGGGTATCTCCTGCGGTCTGGTGACCGAAGGCGACCGCTTTATGACGATGGTGGATATTCAGGGTCTGGAAGACTTCTTCGGCGATATGGACTTTAAGGTCGGCGGTACGCACAAGGGTATCACCGCGATCCAGATGGACCTGAAAGTACATGGTCTGACCCCCGCGATCATCAAAGAGGCGCTGGAAAAGACCTACAAAGCGCGTTTGTATATTCTGGACGAGATCATGCTCAAGGCCATCCCCGCGGTGCGCGAAGAGTTGTCCCCCTACGCGCCCAAAATGCTCTCCACCAAGATCGACGTGGACAAGATCCGCGACGTTATCGGTAAGGGCGGTTGCGTGATCCAGAAGATCCAGGCGGATTGCTGCTGTGACGTGACGGTGGAAGAAGACGGTACCATTTTCATTGCCGCTGTGAACACCGAAAACGCGAAGAAAGCACTCGCGATCATCGAAACGATCGCGAAAGATCCCGAGATCGGTGCGATCTACAAAGGTAAAGTGACCCGTCTGATGACCTTCGGTGCGTTCGTGGAGATCGCGCCCGGTAAAGAGGGTCTGGTGCATATCAGCAAACTGGATATGAAACGCGTCGAACGCGTGGAAGACGTGGTATCGGTCGGCGACGAGATCATCGTGAAGGTGGTCGAGATCGACGAACAGGGCCGTATCAACCTGTCCCGCCGCGATGCGCTCATCCAGATGGATGGGCTCACCCCCGAAGAACCCGCAGATGAACCCGCGCGTCCTGCCGCCCGTCAGGGTGGTTTCCGCCGCCGCGATCATCGTCGCGAAGACTAATTAAAACGGTTATCACCCTTCGCGTTCGCGCGGAGGGTGATTTTATCGAAAGGAGGGAAACGGATGAACCACGATTTTACACGCGGAATGCGGCACGGTATGCCCATTATGCTCGGGTATCTGTCGGTCTCGTTCGGTGTGGGGTTGCTCGCGGTGCAGAACGGGTTTTCGGTGTTGTCCGCGACCCTTCTGTCGCTTACCAATCTCACCTCTGCGGGTCAAACGGCGGGGATCTTGACCGTCGGCGCAGGCGGCGGGGTATGGCAGGTGGTGGTGCAACTCATCCTCACCCAACTGGTCATCAACCTGCGGTATTCGCTGATGGGGTTGTCCCTTTCGCAGAAACTCGCACCGTCTTTTACCACACCGCACCGTCTGGCGGCATCTTACGGCATCACCGACGAGATCTTCGCGGTCGCGTACGCGCAACCGCAACCCGTCACCCCTGCGTATATGTACGGGTTGATGGCGGTGTCGATATTCGGGTGGACGCTCGGCACCTTTTTAGGTGCGTTTGCGGGTGAATTGTTGCCGCCGTCGGTGAGCGACGCGATGGGGATCCTGCTTTACGGAATGTTCATTGCGATCGTGGTCCCGCCCGCGAAACAGAACTACCGTGTATTGACGGTGGTGGGTGTGGCGATCGCGTGTAACGTGGTATTTCATTTCCTGTTGCCGACCGTGGCGGACAGCGTAGCGGTCATCGTCAGTGCGGTGATCGGCGCGGTGTTTGGTGCGGCGCTGTTCAAGGAAGAGGTGGCGCAGTGAAGATCGCGTTGTATATTGCGGTGATGGCGGTGGTCACCTATCTCATTCGTATGATTCCGTTTACGCTGTTGCGTAAAACGATACGCTCTCCGTTTTTTAAACGGTTTTTGCAGTATATCCCGTATACCGTGTTGGCGGCGATGACCGTTCCCGCCATTTTCTATTCCACCGAAAATCCCGTAACCGCGGTGATCGGTACGGCGGTCGCGATATTCAGTGCGTATCTCGGCAGTCCGATGATGGTCACCGCCGTGTTGGCGGCGGCATCGGTGTGGGTCGGCGGATTGATTTTGTAAAATTAAACCAAACATAAACAAAACGGCAGTGCACATAATACATCAGGGTGATGGTATGTGTACTGCCGTTCATATTGTTTGCGGGCACGGGTTGTTCGGTCGGACGCTCGACGTGATGCAAGGATATGGAGAGCAGGTTGTGATCGCGCCGCGTAAAATGCCGTTGTCGTTCTCGGACGGACAGGTGAATGCCGATCATTTCGCGATGGTCGGTATGGCGTATCTTGCCGAAAAGACGCCGCTGTATTTTGACGCGATGAATGAACACGGCTTGTGTATGGCGGGGCTTAGGTTTCCCGACGCAGAGTATGCTGCGCCGCAGCGAACGGGGCGGGAAATGGCGCCGTATGAAGTGATATCCCGCGTATTATCGTCCTGTCGGACGGTGGAGGACGCGGTAGCGTTGTTGAGAGAAAACCGCATCGTGCGGTTGGATTTTTCACCGACGCTACCCTCAGCACCGTTGCACTGGTTGGTCGCCGATCGCCGCCGCAGCGTTGCGGTGGAATGTATCGGCGGACAGACGCAGATACACGACGATCCGTTCGGGGTGTTGACCAACGCACCGTCGTTTTCGGCGATGGCGGCGCTTGACGAACATTACTGTCACCTTTCTCCCGATGCATCGAGCGCGTCACCGACCGCGTCGTACCGTTACGGTGTCGGCGCGGTCGGGTTGCCGGGTGATCTTACCTCGATGTCGCGATTCGTCCGTGCGCAGTTTTTTAAACGATATGTGCGGTGGGATGATCCCGACGTCTGTCCTGTCGAGCAGTTTTTTCATCTGACCGACACGGTCAAGCAGGTCAAAGGAGTCACCCGCACCGACGAGGGGGACGAGTACACCCGATACACGAGTTGCTGCGATCAGACCGAGCGGGTGTATTATTACACCACCCATTGTTGTCGCGCGGTGGCGGCGGTAGCCTTGTCCCCCGATACGCAAAACGGGGAAGAGGCGATTTGTTATCCGGTATATGAATAATCATAACCACCGGTTCAACCGGTGGTTTGACCAACCCCTAAAAGGGGTCACTGACCTTATTATCGCATCAATCGCACTGCCACCCGTAAACGGGTTCTTGTGCAGTCCTCTGCTTGGCTCCCTCTGACGAGGGAGCTGTCCGAGCAGTAGCGAGGACTGAGGGAGAGATAACGAAAACTACCCCTCCGTCATTTGCTTCGCAAATGCCACCTTTCCTTGCCGGAACGGCACCCTTTTGTCGCTTCGCGACATTTCCCCTGACAGGGGAATTTCCTTACAAGGGGAGGCAAGAGATCGCTCCGTGCTTTTATCTTCACCGGGGGTTTATTTCCACACCTAGAGGTACCAACAAAAGCGGTTCGTGCAGGACACTTGCACGAACCGCTTTTTCAGGCTAAATTGATAACGGTTTTCCCTTGCTTTTCTGCAATGGCTTTGAACCCCGCCGCACCGCCGAAATTGTGCGTGACATACGTTACGACGATATCCGCGTGGTTTACCAGCCAACGATTGCGATGTGAAATAGCGTATCTTGGTGGAACCGACTCCAGTCCTTCCGGAAAAATCGTTTCATCAACAAACTTATCTTTTGTAGTTGGTAAGTATGCCAAAACGATTGCATAACGTATGAACGGATAATCGACAGATAACGCTCGTAAGACGTTGAGTACCAGTTGGTCAAACGCACCTTGATTTCCTACGTAAAAGGTGGTGATGTGTTTTTCTTCAATTAGTTTCCTTACAAGATTTTTTAAAGGTTCTGCCAATTGTTGCGGAGCATCGCGATGCCCAAAAAATGTACAAACCATAAGCACCTCGTATAATTTAATTGGATACACCTATAATAATATATAATTAAATTATATATGTCAACATAATAAACTAAAACAATTAGACGATTAAGGGGGTTGTGTATAGTACAATTAGGTGGCAAGAAGGCGGTGACGGTATGGAAAAAGCGGAGTTTAGTTTGCGACTCGCAAAGTTGCGTGTTGGAAAAGGCGTTTCGGCACGAGAGATGAGTTTGGCACTTGGGCAAAGTGCGGGATATATCAACAACCTTGAAACTGGGGTCAGTTTTCCGTCGATGTCGGTTTTTTTCTATATTTGTGAGTACTTGGGTGTTACTCCTGCCGAATTTTTTACCGTCGATTCTCAAGACCCCATAAAAGAAAACGAATTAGCGAAAGCGGTCAAAGGGCTAAAAAGAGAACAAGTGGAAATGTTGATTGCTCTTGCGAAAGATTTAAAAAAGTAAAATAAAAAAGGCCGGTACAGAACAACGTTCTGTACCGACTTTTTTTGTCTTGTTTAAGCGCAGTTTCTTTTTTGAGCGGGCGAAGCCAGGACAACCAAGGCTTCGGGCGCGGTCGCGGCAACGTGTTTCCACACCGCGCGGCGACGTTGATGGTTGCGCGCCATGGCGGCGTCGCGTTTGACAATGCGGTGGCAGCACACCAGAATGGTGATGCGGCAAGCGAACAGGATGACCGACAGGATCGGGTACGCGGCAATATTCAGTGCGCCGCACAATGCCAGTTCCATCGCGGCGACCGTAAACGGGATCCACGACAAACGGCGGGTGACGGCATACCGTCCGCTCATAACCATATACAATCCGATCGCGCCGAACACGGTCGCGGTGATCACACTTAAAATCATACCGAAAACTCCTTTTTCAAAAACCGAACAAATGTTTCTTTTGAGGTTATTATAACACGGATTTCGGGGTTGTCAAGCAAAAATCGAAACTTTGTTCGGTTTTTGGGAGAATTTTTTGGGGGACGTTAGATGCGATCGTTGTACGGTGAAATTAGTCTTAGTGGCAATCCCCCTGTCTTCGCCATTGGCGAAGACACCCCCCTTTGCACAAGGGGGCGTAAAACAGCAAAAGACATTGGCGGGGGCGGGACGGAAGTGGGGTGGGGAATAAAGAATAATGAATAAAGAATAAAGAAGAAAAAAGGTGTCGCCTTGCGGCGACGGGATTTGAGTTATGAGTTATCAGTTATGAGTTATAAGTTAAGGTGTCCGCTGACGCGGACGGATTGTATTTTCTCCCTCAGTCCTCGCTGACGCTCGGACAGCTCCCTCTGGGAGGGAGCCTTGCGGGCGGCAGGTTGCCGTACAGAGAGGGCGAAAGAAAAACGACGAGTTCGGTTGAACTCGTCGTTTTGATATCAATCTTCTTTTGCGAGGGGTTTGCGCAGGGCTTGACGCGCCTGATGAATTTCCGCCGTATGGTGAACGAGCGATTCTTCGGTGCGTTTGAGCAGGTCTTCGGTGAAGTCCTGTGCGCCTTTGCGCATTTCGCGGCATTTTTGTTGGGTCTGTAACATAATTTCGGAAGCCTTTTGTTGTGCTTGTTTGACAACTTCTTCCTGCATCACGAGCGCACGGGCGCGTTCTTCGGCGGCGCGGACGATGTCCTCCGCCTCTTTTTTCGCCGTGTCGATGATTTCGGTACGGTCGTTCACGATGGAACGGGCTTGGCGGATCTCGCCGGGCATATTGCCGCGAATATCGTCTACGATGTCACGCAGACGGTCGGCTTCGACCAGACATTTGCCGCCGGACAAGGGCAGACCCCATGCTTTATCGATCATCTCGTCGATCTGATCCAACAATTCTTCGATGCTCATAATTTTTCATTCCTCCCGTATTTTTGCAGAATATCCTGTACAATGCACGCGGGAACAAATTCCCGAATATCGCCGCCGAATCCCGCTACTTGTTTTACCAGACTGGAAGACAGATACATAAATTCGGCATTGGTAGTTAAAAATACGGTTTCCACCGTGGGGTTGAGTTTGCGGTTGGTGAGTGCCATCTGGAATTCGTATTCAAAGTCGGATAACGCGCGCAGACCCTTGACGATCGCGTCGGCATTGTGCAGACGCGCGTAGTCGGCGAGGAGACCGCCGAAACTGTCGATCTCCACGTTGGGAAGATCGGCGGTGGCGCGACGCAGCAGGTCAACGCGTTCTTCAGAAGAAAACAACGGTTGCTTGTTGCCGTTTACCATCACGACGACAATGACTTTATCGAACATCGCCGCCGCACGGGTGATGATGTTGAGATGCCCGTTGGTCACGGGATCAAAACTACCGGGGCAGATCGCGAGTTTCATCGTTGCTCCTCCTTTCGATACAAACGCACGACCACCCGCCCGTACCGATAGGTGCGGTGCAGGGTGAGGGTTCCCACCGTTTCGGGCAGGACGGTGTCACGGTCGGTCTCGCATACCGCGATCCCGCCGACCGCCATTTTATCCGAAACCCGTTCGAGGGCTTGAAGCATCAGGTCGGCGGCATACGGCGGATCTAAAAACACGAGATCGAACGATCCGTGTTGTCCCGCCAATACCGACAACGAATCCCCGCACAAGACGGTGGCATTTTGCGCAAGTCCTGTGTTTTTCAAATTGCGTTCGATGGTGGCGACCGCTTGACGGTTACGGTCGACAAACACGCACGATTTCGCACCCCGAGAGAGCGCTTCGATGCCCATTTGTCCCGAACCCGCAAACAGGTCGAGTACCGTGCGGCCTTCCACGTCAAAGCAGATGGCGGAAAATACGCCTTCTTTTACTCGTTCGACCGTCGGACGAGTGTCCAACCCGTCGAGCGTTTCCAAACGACGGCCTTTTGCCGTTCCCGTAATGACTCTCATACCTTGACGGATCAGTCGTCGATCTCAACCGCAACTTTGACGTCCTGACGGGTGGCGGCGGCGCGCATCACCGTACGCATCGCTTTGGCGATACGGCCTTGTTTGCCGATCACGCGACCCATATCGTCGTCTGCAACGGTCAGGTGAAATACCACCGTGCCGTCTTCCGACGGGTCATCTTGCGTGACCGTCACGGCTTCGGGATGTTCGACCAGACCGCGCGCGATGGTCAACAATAACTCTTTCATAGTGAAAAACCAGCCTTTCCGATCAGATGCCGGCTTTCTTCAAAAGCGCTTTGACGGTATCGGTCGGTTGAGCGCCGTTCGCGATCCATTTCTTTGCTTTTTCTTCGTCGATCTTCACCACTTCGGGGGTTTCGAGGGGGTTGTAGTAACCGATCTCTTCGATGAAACGACCGTCACGGGGATAGCGGGAATCCGCCACGACCACACGATAGAACGGAGCCTTTTTCGCGCCCATACGGCGCAATCTGATTTTTACTGCCATTGATAGTACCTCCAATAATTTGCGTTTTGTTTTTATTTCTTCAAGCGTTGTTCGCTTTGAATACAATTAGAATTTGAACGGTAATTGTCCCATATTGCGGGGCATCCGCCGTCCGCCTTTTTTGCCCATCGATTTCATCTGCTTCATCATTTTACGCATCTGTTCGTATTGTTTCAGCAGACGGTTGACGTCCTCCACCTTCATACCGCAACCGGCGGCGATCCGTCGTTTACGGGAGGGGTTGATGATATCGGGGCGGCGCCGTTCCTGTTCGGTCATCGACAGGATGATCGCTTCGGTTCGGTCGAACTGCCGCTCGTCAATGTCCACGTCTTTGAGTTGGTTGCCCATACCGGGGATCATACCGAGCAGACTTTTGATATCGCCCATCTTTTTGATCTGGCGGAACTGGTCAAGCATATCGCTCAGGTCAAAGGAATTTTCCTGAATTTTTTTGGCGAGTGCCTCCGCTTCCCGTTCGTCGATCTGGGCTTCGGCTTTCTCGATGAAGGACAACACGTCGCCCATTCCCAGAATGCGGGATGCCATCCGTTCGGGGTGGAACACTTCCAGCGCGTCTAATTTTTCGCCGACACCCGCGAACTTGATCGGTTTACCGGTCACCGCTTTGACCGACAATGCCGCACCGCCGCGGGTATCACCGTCTAATTTGGTGAGAATGACACCGCTGATGGCGAGCAGATCGTTGAACGAGGCGGCAACATTGACCGCGTCCTGACCGGTCATCGCGTCCACCACCAACAGGATCTCCTGCGGTTCGACGGCGGATTGGATGCGGCGCAGTTCGTCCATCAACGCTTGGTCGACGTGCAGACGACCTGCGGTATCGAGCAACACGTAGTCGTTGCCGTGATCTTTCGCGTGGCGCACCGCTTGTTTGGCGGTTTCAACGGGGTCTTGCGTACCGCGTTCGAACACGGGAACACCGACCGCTTCGCCCACTACCTGTAACTGAGTGATGGCGGCGGGACGGTAGATGTCACACGCGACCAGTAACGGGCGGTGACCCTGACTTTTAAGCATTTTGGCAAGTTTCGCGGAATGGGTGGTCTTACCCGAACCTTGCAGACCGCACATCATAATGACGCACGGCGGGTGGCTCGCGGTGGCAAGACGGGCGGCTTCACCGCCCATCAGACTGACCAATTCTTCGTTGACCAGTTTGATGACCATTTGCGCGGGGGTAAGGCTTTCCATCACCTTTTCGCCGACCGCGCGGGCGGCAACGGCGTTGGTGAAGTCTTTGGCGACTTTGAAGTTGACGTCCGCTTCGAGTAACGCAAGGCGCACTTCGCGCATTGCGTCCTTCACGTCCGCTTCGGACAACTTGCCTTTATTTTTGAGCCGCTTGAAAGCGGCGGATAATTTCTCGGTCAATCCTTCGAACGCCACGCCGTTACCTCTCTTTCAGTTCTTCGGCAAGGGCGACGATGCGCTTGGCGCGGGCATCAATGTCGCGCGAATAACCGAAACGGTCGTTGAGCACTTCGATCTCGTGCGCCGCTTTGCAGATCTGGGCAAAGCCGTCCCGCATCTCACCGAACCGCGCTTTGAGGTGCAACCGATCTTCCATTTCAAGCATCTGCGCTTCGGCGCGTTTGATGGAATCGCGCACCCCTTGACGGGTGATGTTCTGATCCTGTGCGATCTCGGCGAGGGAGAGGTCCTGCTCGTAATACAGTTCGATCACCTGCCGTTGCTTTTCGGTCAACATCTCACCGTAAAAGTCCAGCAACAGTGAAAACTCCATATTTTTCGGCATACCGTATCCCCCTTTCGTTTGCGTGTAAAGAAAAAAACTTTACACACATTATAACAGAGAGGTATTCGCTTGTCAAGAGGTTTTTGCAATAAAATTGCACCGCCGAGATTGGCGGTGCAAAGGGGTTATTCGATGGAGAATTGTTCTTTGGAAAAGGTTTCGAGTTGGGGGCTGCGGAACGGGACGCGGCGCAGGGGATCGTAGCAGAATTTGCGGCAACGGTCGTCGGGTGCGGTGACACCGCGGTGGATGCAGAGTACCACCCGTTCGTCTTTGGTGAGTCGTCCGTGTACGCACAGTTGACAAACGGGCGAAATCGTGTTGCCGTATAACTTCCGTTTCATTGCGATCCCTTCTTTCTACACGATTATACCATACTTTTCGGATTTTTCAAGGGGGGTTCGGATTCTGTCACACTGAAGAGCCAGATGCCACAAAGAATCAACAAAAAGACCGACAGGGTGACCGAGCCGTAGGTGGCGCGGACGATGGGGGTCGTCTGGTTGCCGAACACGGCGACCGAAAACGGGAGGAGCCGATAAAAGAAGAGGGAGAGGCATCCGCCGAGCAGACCGTGCAGGACGCGGAACAGGAAAAACGAGCGCGAGAGAACACCGCAACCGCGCACGGCGGCGGTGATCTGGCAATGTACCGAGATGCCGCCGAAACCGAGCGAAAAGCCGAGCAGTAACGGTGCGAGCGGGTGGGTACACGCGGCGGTGCAACCGTTGCTCACCTCCAAAACGCAGGACAGCCACAGAGAGGTAACACCCATCGCGTTGAGCAGGGAGAGTACCGCCGAGAAGAACAGGACAAATCCGCACATGGTGAGTATCGTTTCGCAGGCGGCGGTGACCGCGCCGACGAATGCCGTGGGGAGCGGGTCGGCGGGTGTGGCGGGACGGGATGCGGGGGATTTGTGGCGGCGGTCGGCAAAGAGGATGCCGATGAGCAAAGCGGACAGGACGTTTGCCGCGTACAGTACCCAGCCGACGGTGACGTTGTCGCAAAGACCGACACCGACGGCACTGACGATAAAGCCAACCCCGCCGCCGACGCAAAAGCGCATCAGGTGTTCGCCTTCGGCGGGGGCGAGGGCATTTCGCCGACGCAGTGCGGCGATGGCGGCGGCACCTGCGGGAAAGCCGCCGACAAACGCGATGAGCAGGACGGGGGCGGCGCATCCTGATACACCGAACAGGAGGCGGGTAAGACCCGACAGTCGTTTGCCGACCGATTCGGCGGCGCCCGAACGCACCAGTATGCCGCCGAGCACTAAAAAGGGGAAGACGGCGGGGACGATGACACCGCCGCACACCGATAGACCGCGGCTGATGCCGTTTGCCGCCGCGCGGGGGTAACAGAGCAGTACCGCGCCGAACGTGACGCAGAGCAACAAAGCAAGGAAACGGGAACGAAGAATACGAACCATACGATACCGCCTTTCGGGGGAGATGGTACATTCTATCGAAAGCGGGCGCGTATTATTCCGTGCGGGGACGCATAGATATGAAAGGAGATCGATCGCAAGGGAGAGGACGGTATGAACGGGAGTCGCAAACCGATAGCGCAAACGGTGGAGAAGACGTTACAGTTGCCCGACGGGACGTTGACGAGCGGGATCCGTATGGAGATCGTCGATAACCGTCGGGTGGCGGCGGAGGGGTGTAAACGGGTGCTGAAATACGAAGAGGACTGCGTGGTATTGGATACTCCTTGCGGGGCGGTACGGTTTTGCGGACAAGGGTTGCGGGTGGATCGGTTTTCGGCGAGCGGTACGGTGGTTGAAGGACGGTTGTTGGCGATCGAGTTTTTAGGGTAGGTAGAGAAACTATGCGCAGATGGGTAAGCGGATACGTGACGGCGACCGCGCAGGGCGGGTTGCCTGAACGGTTTTTGAATTTGGCGAACGAGACGGACGTTGCGATATGGGATACGCGGCGGGAAGGGATCACGCTCGTCTTTCGTTGTGCGGCGGGGGAGTATCGACGGTTGCGACCCGTGGCGCGGCGGTGCGGAATGCGGATGCGGGTGTGCCGACGGGCGGGGTTGCCGTTTTTGGTACGTCCGTTCCGTAAGCGATGGGGATTGACGGTGGGTGTTGTGGCGGTGGCGGTACTGTTACAGGTGTTGTCGGCGCGGATCTGGATGATCTCGGTGAGCGGAAACGAGCGGGTGACCGACGAGGAGATCTTGTCGGTGTTGCGTCCGCTCGGTATCGTGACAGGCGGAGATTTCGATGAGGTGGACATTCCCACCGTGCAACTGACCGCCGTACAACAGTTGGAAGAGATACGGTGGTTGTCGGTGAGTGTGCGGGGGAGTCACGTATACGTACAGGTGAAAGAGCGAGAAGCGACCGCGCCGATCGCGGACACGGCACCCGCGAACATCGTGTCGGTGTGTGACGGGGTGGTGGTATCGGTTCGGGTCACCGACGGAGTAGCGGTCGTAAAAGAAGGGGACGCGGTGACCGCCGACACGCTGCTGATCAGCGGGGTGACCGACAGCACGGTGGGACCCATCCTGCGCCGTGCGCAGGGGGAGATCGTTGCGCGTGTGGTGGTCGAGCGGTCGGTGACCGTGCCGCTTGTCGAAGAGCGTCCCGCCGCCGAGCCGACGATACATCGGCGGCGGACGGCGGTATTATTCGGGTGGGAGATCCCGTTGCTTTGGGCGGCACCTGACGGGGAGTACACGGTCGAGGAGAGTGTGCGGTGCTTGCGGGCGAACGGAAAAGATCTGCCGATCGGTGTGCGCACGACCGCTTACGTGATGAGCGAGAGCGAAACGGTGACCCGTACCGAAGAAGAAGCGAGGGAGGAAGCGTACCGACGGCTGACACAGCAGATCGAGAATGTCGAACCGACCCTGACGGTGGAGAATGAAGAGGTGGTGTATACGGTGAGCGGGGACGCGGTGACGGCGGTAGGGAGGTATACGGGGACCTGTTCGATCGGGGTGGTGCAACCGATCGGGTAAAAAAGTTTTGAAAAATGCGGGATTTTGTGATGACAAGCGGGAAAAGTGTGTTATAATATAAGATGTATAAATATAGGCAGGTCAAAAGGTGTGGTGAAATGGAACAGGTCGTAAACGTGGATCGTATGGAACAGATCGTGTCGTTGTTCGGGCAATTGGACGAGAACGTACGGTTGATCGAGCAACAGTATCACGTGGACGTGGTCAGCCGTGACAGCGAGTTGAAGGTGACGGGTGACGCGGAAAACGTGGCGAACGCGGTACGCGCGATCCGCGGACTTCTGCAACTCATCAACCGCGGCGAACAACTCAACGAGCAAAACGTGCGGTACGTGATGATGCTGGTGAACGAGGGGACAGATCAGGCGCTCTCGTCGCTCGGCGGGGACAGTATCTGTATCACTTCCAAAGGACGACCGGTCAAGCCGAAGACGCTGGGACAGAAAGCGTACGTGGAGGCGATCCGCCGCAACACGGTGGTGTTGGGCGTGGGACCTGCGGGTACGGGTAAAACGTATCTGGCGGTTGCGATGGCGGTGGAAGCGTTTCGCGCGAAACAGGTCAACCGTATCATTTTGACCCGACCCGCCGTGGAAGCGGGGGAAAAACTCGGGTTTTTGCCGGGGGATCTGCAGTCCAAAGTTGACCCGTATCTGCGGCCGTTGTACGACGCGTTGTTTGATATGCTCGGTACCGAGACCTATCAAAAATATTTAGAGCGCGGGAACATTGAGATCGCGCCGCTTGCGTATATGCGCGGACGGACGCTCGACGATTCGTTCGTGATACTCGACGAAGCGCAGAACACCACACCCGAACAGATGAAGATGTTTCTGACCCGTCTGGGGTTCAATTCCAAGATGGTGGTGACGGGGGATATCACCCAGATTGACCTGCCCGACGGGCAAAAGAGCGGACTCAGAGAAGTGATGAAGATATTGAAGGATGTGGAGGATATTTCCATCTGCTCCTTTAACCAAAAAGACGTGGTACGACATCAGTTGGTGCAACGGATCATTGAGGCGTACGAAGCGTTTGATAAGAAAAAAGAAGGGAAGAAAAAGAATGTTGACAAAACTGCGGGTAGACATTGAAAATCGACAAAAGACGGTTAAGATCCCGACGGGGATCCGTATGCTCATTCGCCGCTGTTGTCATGCCGTTTTGGATCTCGAAAAGATCGACGGTGCGGTGCAGGTGGACGTGACGTTGGTGGACGACGCGCAGATCCGCGAGATCAATGCCGCCCACCGCAACATCGACGCGGTGACCGACGTGTTGTCCTTCCCGCTCGGTGAGGACGGCGAGTTTGAGATCAACCACGATACGGGCGAAAAACTGCTCGGCAACATCGTGTTGTCGCTGGAAACTGCCGAGAAACAGGCGGAAGATTACGGACATTCGTTTAACCGCGAAGTGGGATACCTGACGGTACATTCGATGTTGCATCTGCTCGGCTACGATCACGTAAACGGCGGATTGGAAGCGGTACGGATGCGGGAAAAAGAAGAGACCGTGATGACCCAGATCGGGTTGCCGCGAGGGACCAACTATGTGTTGGAAGAATAATATCGCGGCATTGTTGCGCTCGTTCGGGTATGCGGCAAAGGGGATCGCCGCGTGTGTGGCGGGACGCAATTTCCGCATACATATGGTGGCGGCGGTATACGTGCCGTTATTTGCGCGACATTTTATACACACTGTTGAACAGTGGGCGATATTGGTATTGACCATCGCGTTGGTGATGGTCACCGAAGCAGTGAACACCGCCTTTGAACAGACGGTGGACGGGTTATGTCCCGAACGGCATCCCGTTGCGGGACGGGTGAAGGACATTGCCGCAGGGGCGGTGCTGATCGCCGCGATCGCGGCGGTGATCGTGGCGGTGATCTTGTTCTGTGACGGACAAGCGTGGCTTGACCTGTTCGCGTTGTGGCGCGAACAATGGTGGCGGCCGGTGTTGTTTGCGGTGTCGATCCCGTTCGCCGCGTGGTTTGTGTTTAGAAAATAAAGGAGACTTCTATGAGTAGATCTGCATTTATTGCGATCGTGGGCAGACCCAACGTCGGGAAATCGTCGTTGATGAACGCTCTGGTCGGGAAAAAGGTGGCGATCGTTTCGGACAAGCCGCAAACGACACGCAACCGCATTATGGGTATCGTGACCAAAGACGACCTGCAGTTGGTGTTTTTGGACACGCCCGGTAATCACCGTCCGCGTACGCGGCTGGGTGACTTTATGGTAAAATCCATTTCCGAAGCGGTGTCGGGTGTGGACGTCGGGGTGTTGGTCGTGGAACCGACCGCCGAGATCCGCGACACCGAACGCGACCTGCTCCGTCAGTTTCGGTCGCAGAAAATGCCGGTCGTGTTGGTCATCAACAAGATCGACACGGTGGAGGATAAGAGCCGTCTGCTTACCTGTATTGCCGCGTGGCAACAGGAGTACGCGTTCGAGGCGGTGTTGCCCGTATCTGCCATGACGGGTGAAGGATGCGATATCGTATTTGACGAACTGGCGAAGTTTGCGTTTGACAGTCCGCACTTTTTCCCCGACGACGCGGTCAGCGATCAACCCGAAAAGGTGATGGCGGCGGAACTGCTTCGTGAACAGATGTTGCGGCAGTTGCGCGACGAGATCCCGCACGGCATCGCGGTGGTGGTGGAATCGCTCACCGAACGCGAGACCGAAAAGGGCATCATTTTGGACGTGGAAGCGAACATTTTCTGTGAGCGCGACAGTCATAAGGGTATGATCATCGGTAAAAAGGGTGCGATGCTCAAAGCCATTTCGTCGGCGGCGCGGTTGCAGATGGAAGAGGTATTCGGCGCGAAGGTCAACCTGCAATGTTGGATCAAAGTGAAGGAAGATTGGAGAAACCGACAGGGGTTACTGAACGGGTTCGGGTATCGCTTATAAACCAGTTTTTCCCGTGTATGAAATCTCTCTTTTGATTTACAGTAATAGTAAAGACAAAAGGGGGACTGCGCGGTGGATCAGGATAAGTTATGGGCAAAATTTGAGAAGAGCGGTAAGGTGTCGGATTATCTGGAATATTGCGGCATCGATATCGGGACGGCGGTAAACGCGGTCACCGAGCCGACGGAGGGACGAGATGAAACAGACCACCGATGCACTGATCATTCGGGAAAACAACAACGTCGGTGAAGCCGACCGTTTCGTCACGGCACTGACCCGCGATCTCGGGGTGGTACAAGCCTCCGTACGGGGGGCGCGGCGGATCAAGAATCACAACGGACCCGCCACACAGTTGCTTTGTTATTCCCGCCTGTCCCTGTATCGGGGACGGGACAAGTACATAGTGGACGATGCCGAACCGTTGCACGTGTTTTTTGAGGTGCGCGGTCAACTGGACAAGTTAGCCCTTGCCCAGTATTTTTGTGAATTGGCGGGGGCGGTCGCACCCCGTGAAGAACCCGCCGAAGACGCGTTGCGGTTACTGCTCGGCGGTTTGCATTATCTCGCCGCCGATACCCGTCCCATCCCGCTCATCAAAGCGGTGGTGGAACTGCGGCTTTTGTGTCTTTCGGGATATATGCCGCAACTGACCGCGTGTCAGAACTGCGGCAGTGAACAGGCGGTATATTTTTCCCCCGTACAAGGGGTGTTATCCTGCGGCGATTGTCACCGTCCGTCGGATCTGCCGATCACGGCGGGGGTATTGTCGGCATTGCGGCACATCGTGTACGCACCGATCGACAAATGTTTTTCGTTTTCGTTATCGGACGAGGGATTGCAGACACTCTCCTGCGTCTGTGAACGGTTTTTATTGGCACAACTCGATCGAGGGTTCAAAACGCTCGATTTTTATCATTCATTAGGAGTATAAGTGATGACCGACAAACACTATCTGGCGCTGGAACTGGATAAGGTATTGGAGTTGCTGGCGGCGCAGACCGCGTGTGAAGACGCGGCGGCGGCGGCGCGGGGACTCGTCCCGACACCGTATGCCGACGAGGCGCGGCGGCTGCTGTCGCAGACCGATGCCGCGTACCAACTGATGGCGCGGTTCGGCGCGCCGTCGTTCGGCGGGATCAAGAACATAACGGGTGCGTTGCGGCGCGCGGCGGCGGGCGGTATTCTTTCGCTCGGTGAACTGCTTTCGATCGCGAACACCCTGCGCACCATTCGCGCACTGACCGAGTGGCGGTCGCATTGCGAAGGGGTTTCCACCTGCCTTGACGAACTGTTTTCGGTACTCGCGCCCAACAAGTTTTTGGAAGAGGCGATCACCACCGCCGTTCTGTCGGACGAAGAGGTGAGCGACCACGCGTCGGCGGAACTTGCCAACATCCGCCGCAAGTTGCGGGCGGCATCTTCCCGCGTACGGGAACAGTTGGACAAGATGATCCGCACCCCCGCGACGCAGAAATTGCTACAAGACCCCATCGTCACCATCCGTAACGGGCGGTTCGTGGTGCCCGTCAAAGCGGAACACCGCTCGGAGGTGGCGGGGTTGGTACACGATACGTCTTCGTCGGGCGCGACGGTATTTATCGAACCGCTGTCGGTGGTGGAAGCGAATAACGAAGTAAAGGTGCTCGAATCCAAAGAAGCGGCGGAGATCGAACGCATTATTGCCGAATTGTCGGCGCAGGCGGGGTCATTTGCCGACGCAATATGCGCGGATTACGATATTCTCATTGAACTGAACGTCATTTTCGCCAAGGCGCGGTTGGCATATACGATGCACGCGACCTTACCCACCGTCACCGATGACGGGCAACTGGTGTTGAAACGGGCGCGGCATCCGCTCATCGACCCGAAAAAAGTGGTGCCGATCGACGTGTCGCTCGGCGGCGCGTTTGATACGCTGGTTATCACCGGTCCCAACACGGGCGGTAAGACGGTGACCTTAAAAACGCTCGGGTTACTCACCTTGATGGTGATGTGCGGGTTGATGCCGCCTGTCGGGGACGGAAGTTCCTTTTCGGTATTCCGCCGTATTTTGGTGGACATCGGGGACGAGCAATCGATCGAACAGTCGCTGTCCACCTTTTCGGCGCACGTGACCAACCAGATCGCCATTTTAGAACAGGCGGACGACCGCAGTCTGGTATTATTGGACGAACTCGGCGCGGGAACCGATCCCGTTGAGGGCGCGGCACTCGCGATCGCGATCCTCGAACGGTTGCGCGACAAGGGGTCACGGGTGGCGGCGACCACCCACTACGCGGAACTGAAATCCTACGCGATCCGCACCGACGGGGTGGAAAACGGCAGTTGTGAGTTTGACGTGGCATCGCTCCGCCCGACCTATCGGTTGCTGGTCGGGGTACCCGGGCGGTCGAATGCGTTTGCCATTTCGGAAAAACTGGGTATGGACCGAACGGTGGTGGAACGTGCGCGGGATCTGGTCGCGGGAGATGACCGACGGCTGGAAGAGGTGGTGGACACGCTGGAACGGCGGCGTCAGGACATCGAAGCGCGGTTTGAAGAAGCGGACAGGGCGGCGCGGGATGCCCGTGCGGCGAAAGATAAGACCGAAGCGGAATGGCAACGGTTACAGGCGACCAAAGAAAAAGAACTGACCGCCGCCCGTGAACAGGCGCGACGGTTGGTGGAACGGGCGCGGTACGATGCGGAAGCGTTGCTTTCGGAACTGGACGCGTTACGCAAACAAAAGGATACCCGCAAAGCCGCCGATGCGCGGTCGACGCTCAGGCGGCGGCTCGATCAGTTGGAACGGGATACCGATCCCGTGACGGTGCGCAAACGTGCGCCGTACGAGTTGCCGCGACCGCTGAAGGTCGGGGACGAGGTATTGCTGGTCGATCTGGATAAGACGGCGGTGGTGTTGTCTTTGCCCGACGCGTCGGGTATGATCGAGGTGCAGGCGGGTATCATTCGTACCCGCGTGTCGCAGGACGACGTGCGGTTACAGGAAAAGAAAGCACCGAAAAAGCAGGTGACGACGGGTGGTATTTCCCGTATGGAACGCGCGGCGCGGACCGAGTTGGATCTGCGCGGGTTGACGGTGGACGAGGCACTCGATCTGACCGATAAGTTTATCGACGACGCGCGGCTTTCGGGGCTTTCGCAGGTCACCGTCATTCACGGGAAAGGCACGGGCGCGTTGCGCGCCGCCATTCACGCACATCTGCGCGGGTGTAAAGATATCAAGTCGTTCCGTCTTGGTGTGTACGGAGAAGGCGAAACGGGTGTGACCGTGATCGAAATGAAGTGAAAAAACAGTTGTGCGATGCGCGATTGTGTGATACACTAAATCCAATGTCTGTTGTGGAGGACGAAAGAAATGGCAAAAAAAGAATTGGCAAAGACCTATGAACCCCGCGAGGTGGAGGACAGAATATACGATTTTTGGGTGAAGGGCAACTATTTTCACGCAGAACCCAATCCCGAAAAGACACCGTATACCATCGTAATTCCCCCTCCGAACATTACGGGGCAATTACATATGGGACACGCGCTGGATAACACGTTGCAGGATATCCTCATTCGCTGGCGGCGGATGCAGGGGTACGAGGCACTGTGGATGCCGGGTACCGACCACGCGTCCATCGCGACCGAAGCGAAGGTCGTGGAAGCGATGCGCACCGACGGTGTGACCAAAGAGATGCTCGGTCGCGACGGGTTTTTGGAACGCGCGTGGGCATGGAAAGAGAAATACGGTAACCGTATCGTCAGTCAGTTGAAGAAACTCGGGTCGAGTTGTGACTGGGAACGCGAACGGTTTACGATGGACGAGGGTTGCTCGGCGGCGGTCAAGGAAGTGTTTGTCCGTCTGTATAACGAGGGGCTCATCTATCGCGGTAACCGTATGGTCAACTGGTGTCCGCATTGTAACACCTCCATCTCCGACGCGGAAGTGGAATACGAAGAACAAGACGGGCATTTCTGGCATCTGCTGTACACCGTTAAAGAAACGGGTGAGAAGTTGGAACTGGCGACCACCCGTCCCGAAACGATGCTCGGTGATACGGCGGTGGCGATCAACGCAGAAGATGAGCGGTACGCGCATCTGCACGGATGTCACGTGATCTTGCCGCTTCTTGATAAAGAGATCCCGATCGTGTGTGACGAACACGCGGATATGACCAAAGGTACGGGTGTGGTGAAGATCACCCCCGCGCACGACCCGAACGACTTTGAAGTGGGTCGCCGTCACGATCTGCCGATGGTGCGGGTGTTCACCTATGACGGTAAGATGACGGGGGCGGCGGACAAAGCCGCCGCCGCCGAATTGATCGCGAGCGGGAAAGCCGCCGCGGACGAGCCGTTGGTGCTGGATTGCGGTAAGTATGCGGGAATGACCACGATGGAAGCGCGCAAGGCGATCCTTGCCGATCTCGAAGCGGGCGGATATCTCAAAGAAGTCGAACCGTTGAAGCACGACGTGGGTACCTGTTACCGTTGTCACACCACCATCGAACCGATGGTGTCCAAGCAATGGTTCGTGAAGATGGAACCGCTTGCCGCGCCTGCGGTGAAAGCGGTGGAAGACGGGGAGATCACCTTCGTACCCGAGCGGTTTACCAAAAACTATCTCAACTGGATGAAGGGGACGCGCGACTGGTGTATTTCCCGTCAGTTGTGGTGGGGTCACCAGATCCCCGCGTGGTATTGTGCCGAATGCGGTGAGATGGTGGTCGCGAAAGAGGTGCCCGACGCTTGTCCGAAATGCGGCGCTGTGATGGAACAGGATCCCGACACGCTGGATACCTGGTTCTCGTCGGCACTCTGGCCGTTCTCCACGATGGGGTGGCCTGAAAAGACCAAAGAACTTGAGTATTTCTATCCGACCGATACGCTCGTTACGGGGTACGATATCATCGGGTTCTGGGTGAGCCGTATGATTTTCTCGGGGCTTGCGTATACGGGCAAAAAGCCGTTCAGCACGGTGCTCATTCACGGGTTGGTGCGTGACGCGCAGGGCAGAAAGATGTCCAAATCGCTGGGTAACGGTATCGATCCGCTGGAGATCATCGACACCTACGGTGCCGACGCGCTTCGCTTTATGCTCGCGACGGGGAACAGTCCCGGAAACGATATGCGGTTTATGAACGAAAAGGTGGAAGCGTCGCGCAATTTCGCGAACAAGTTGTGGAATGCGGCGAGGTTCATCCTGATGAATCTGCCCGAAGAGGAGATGTCGCTGGAACTGCCGACCGATCTGGCGCTCGAAGATAAGTGGATCGTGTCCAAGTTCAACACGCTGGTGAAAGCGGTGACCGACAACTTAGAGAAATTTGAACTGGGTATTGCGGTATCCAAGTTGTATGATTTTATCTGGGATAACTTCTGTGACTGGTACATTGAACTGTGCAAGTCGCGCCTGCAGGGTGAAGACCCTGCCGCCGCGCGTCAGGTGCTGGTGTACGTGATGACCGGGATGCTCAAACTGTTGCATCCGTTTATGCCGTTCGTCACCGAAGAGATCTGGCAATCGTTGCCGCACGAGGGTGAATCGTTGATGATCTCTGCGTGGCCGATCTACGACGAAGCTCTGTCCTTCCCGAACGAAGAGCGCGAGATGGAACGCATTATGGCGGCGATCGGCGGCATCCGTAACCGCCGCGGCGAGATGAACGTGCCGCCGTCCCGCAAAGCGAACGTGTACGTGGAAACGACCTACGTGGATACGTTCGAGAACGGCAAACCGTTCCTGATGCGGCTCGCGTCGGCATCGGAAGTGCATATCGGCGCGACGTTTGAACTGCCGGGTGCGGTCACCATCGTGACCGACGGCGCGACGGTCAAGATCCCGATGGACGATCTGGTCGACCGTGAAGCGGAACGTGCGCGGTTGCAGAAAGAACGGGAAAACGTGTTGAAACAACTTGCCGGTGTGGAAGGTCGTTTGAACAACAAAGCGTTTACCGACAAGGCGCCCGAACAGGTGGTGCAGACCGCCCGCGATCAGGCGCAACAGTTGCGCGATAAACTCGCGCTGTTGGAACAAAGTATGAAAGCGTTAGGTTAACCGATGAAATTCACGCAGGATTATCAAGTGTTTTCTACCGACACAGGGCGCAACGGACTGGTGCGCCCTGCGGTCGTTTTGCGGTATCTTCAGGAGACCGCCGTGCGGCAGATGCTGACCGAAAAGCCGTCCTACCGTGAGTTGTTCGACCAGGGGTATGCGTTCATTTTGAGTCGGATACGGGTACAGTTTTGTTTGCCGCTTTACGAGTACGAGCATTTCACCGTCGAAACGTGGGCATGTAACGAGCACGGTGCGTCGTTCGGCAGGTGTTACCGTCTTATCCGTGACGGGCAGACGGTGGCACAAGCGACCGCCGTATGGGCACTGGTCAACGTGGCGGACGGGTCGCTGATGCGCGCCGAGTCGGTGCCGTTCCATTACGGCAGTGACGAGCCGCTTGACCTGTCGGCGCGGATGGCATTCCCGAAGATCGCGTTGCAGGAAGTCGGGGAGCGGGTGGTGCAGTATGAGGACGTGGACTGTAACGGGCATCTCAACAACGCGCGGTATCCCGATTGGTTATGCAATTATATGCCCGACATTGATACGGTGCGGGTGACCGATATGACCATTCATTACGTGAACGAAGCGCCGCTCGGCGAAACGGTGACGGTACACCGCGGCGAGATCGAGGACGGTACCGTCTTTGAAACGCGCCTTTCGGACGGACGGGTGAACGTTCGCGCGGTGATTATGAAGGAGAAGATAGAATGAACATCGTGATGTTGGATGCGGGGACGCTCGGCGACGATCTGTCGCTTGAACCGTTGCGCGCGCATGGGGAACTGACCACATATGCGTTCACCGCGCCCGACGAGATCGCCGAGCGGTTGCGCGGTGCGCAGGTGGCGATCCTCAACAAGGTGAAGATGAATGCCGAAACGTTGCGCGGGGTTACCGATCTGAAACTCATCTGCGTGGCGGCGACGGGGTATGATAACATTGATCTCGAGTATTGTCGCAAACAGGGGATCGCGGTGTGTAACGTACCCGCGTATTCGACCGACAGTGTGGCGCAGATCACCGTTGCGATGGTGTTGTCGCTCACGTCGCATCTGACCGAGTTTTGTAAATTCGTGCACGGCGGCGCGTATTCCGACGGGGATATCGCGAACCGCTTGTCCCCGTACTACCACGAACTGTCGTCGATGACGTGGGGTGTGGTCGGCGGAGGCGGGATCGGGACGCGGGTGGCGCAGATCGCAAAAGCGATGGGGTGCCGTGTACTGATGTGTCGCCGTAAACCCGACGAGCGGTTTGAGCAGGTGGATATCGATACGTTATGTGAGCAGTCGGATATCGTGTCGTTGCACGTGCCGCTTACCGACGAGACGCGGGGTATGATCGACGCGGGACGTCTTGAAAAGATGAAGGACGGTGCGATCCTGGTCAACGTGGCGCGCGGTGCGGTCACCGACGAAGAGGCGGTGGCGCGCGCGGTGGAAAGCGGTAAACTCGGCGGTCTGGGTGTGGACGTATACAGCGTCGAGCCGTTTCGTAAAGATCACCCGTTTTACCGTCTGCTCTCCCGCGACAACGTGTGCCTGACCCCGCATATGGCGTGGGGATCGGTGGAGTCGCGCGTTCGTTGTTTGGGTGTCATTTGCGAGAACATCCGTTGTTTCTTTGAGGGACGTTCGCAAAACAGAGTGGTATAATACTGATAAAGAAATCGCCGGGAACGCAGGTTGCGTTCCCGGCGATTTTGTTTATGAAGGCTTAGACAAACGGTGACCAAGAGGTGTTGGTCGTTGTGGTTTTTGTCAGCGAGGTGGTGGCTGCCGTAAGGGTACCGGCGGTTTGACCGTTGTAGGTGGTGGTCGTGACGGCGGGGACGGCGGAGGAGTTGGTCCGTGTGGCGGTGGTGGTCGTGACCGAACCGACCGTCGTGGCGGTCGGTGCCGTGGTGGTCGAGTTCAGTATCGTATCCCAGCCGTTGAGGTGACGTTGCAGGATACCGATGTCTTTGTTGTTGATGCTGTCGTCTTCGTTCACGTTGGCGGCATACAGGTTGATATCGACCGTCCAACCGTTGAGGTACCGTTGCAGGATACCGATATCCTTGTTGTTGACCAACCCGTCGTCGTTCACGTCACCGGAGATATAATCGATGATGGTCACCGTACCGTCCACCGTGTCGAAAGTGACGTTTTCAAAGTCGTAGTCGTACACGTCGTCCGCGTCGTAAGCGAGGGTGATCGGGGTGGTACATTCGGGCGCGTCATCCTTCACGAGGAAGGTGAGGGTGGCGACCACACCGTTGGTTTCGTTGTTCGGGGTGATGGCATCCACCCAACTGACCGCGATCGGGTTGTTGGTGGTGGGACCGAACACCGCGCCGTCAAAATCGCCGCCTTCGATCGAAAGCAGTTCCAACAGTGCCGCGTCGTACCCGATGTCCAGTTTGAAGGATACGATACCGCTGTTCTTCTCGGTACGGACGGTGACCGTAACGGTCTTGCCCACCGTTGCCGTCGTATTGTCTACCACAAAGAGCGGGGTTTCGGGTCTGTCGGGGACTTCGCGGGTTTCGCCGCAGAGGTTGCAGTCGGCATCGTACTCATCGTCGTATTGGTGCGAACAGGACGCGATCGCGTAGTGCCACTCAGCGTTTACGAGGGCATCGTTCATCTCGTCGATTTGGATGTTCTCCCGATCCTGTTTGGAACCGCTGTAATACACGTCGGTGAGGCTGTCGCATCCTGCAAAGGAACCGTAGCAGATGTCGATCAGGCTTTGGGGCAGGGTGATGCTTGTCAAATTCGGACAAGTGTCGAAAGCGCTGTCCTCGATGGCGGTTACGTTTTCAGAAAGGGTGACACTTTGAAGAGTGTCGCAACCGCAAAAAGTAGAATTGCTGATGACGGTCAAACCTTGACCGAGTTGGGCGGTTATCAGGTTATCGCAATCGGCAAAGGCGGCTTCGCCGATGAAGGTTACGTTGTCGGGAATGGTGATGCTTGTGAGCGAAGTACAATAGAAGAAGGCATAAGCATCGATGGTGGTCACACCGCTTCCGATGATCACGTCGGTCAGGTCGTAGCAACTGTCAAAGGCACCGTCGCCGATGAGGGTCACGCTATCGGGAATGATGATGCTCGTCAAGCCGCTGCAACCAAAAGCAGAAATATCGATGGTGATCACGCTATCGGGAATGTCGACGCTTGTCAGAGAGGAACACCCGTAAAAAGCGGAATCGCCGATGATGGTTACGCTATTGGGAATGGCAACGCTTGTCAGAGAGGAATACTCGTAAAAAGCGAATTCGCCGATGGCGGTCACCGTGTAGGTTTTGCCGTTTTGGGTGACGGTGGCGGGGATCTCGACGTCGGTTGCGGATTCGTCGCAACCGATCACCGTCGCGGTGAGGGTATCGTCGTCAAATTCGTAGGTGAGGGGGTCGACGACGTCCTCTTCTGCGTAGTGCCAGGTGGCATTTAAGAGCGTGTCGTTGTAGTCCTCCTCGATCATCATTGCCGCCCTGTCTTGCTCACTGCCACCATAATAGACGTCGGTGAGGTTGTTACAATCGAAAAACGCCGCGCAACCAATATATGTTACGCTAGCGGGAATGGTAACACTTGTCAAGAGAGCACACCAACCAAACGTCTCATTAGGAATACTCACCATGCCATCGGGAAGGATAAGTTCTACTAAATTGGTGCAATTAGAAAATGAACGATATCCAAGGTCCGTGACGGTCTCGGGAACCGTATAGGACGTTTCGGTTCTGCCGGCAGGATAACAAACCAGCATGGTTTTATCCTTGTTAAACAACACACCGTCTTGTGAGCAGTATGCCGCATTATTTGCCGAAACAATGATATCGGTCAATGCAGTACAACCGTGGAACACATATGTGTCAATAATTGCCACACTATCGGGCATTGTAATGTTTACCAAGTTAGTGCAATCGGAAAACACCAATCGATCAATATACACAACACCATCGGGAATGGTATAGGATGGTTCGGTTTTTCCGATAGGATAATAAACTAAACGCGTTTTGCTTTTATCAAACAGGACTCCATCTTCCGAACAATACGTTGTGTTGCTTTTGGAAACGTTGACCTCGGTCAATGCCGAACATCCCTCAAAGGTTCTGTCTTCAACACTTGCTACACCACTGCCCATGGTAACGCTCGTCAAAGCGGTACAACAAGAAAATACGGCGTAATCGAGGACCGTCACACTATCGGGGATAACAATCTCGGTCAGTTTTTCACAGAATCCAAACGCATACGGACCGATACTTGTCACACCATTCTCGATGGTTACGCTTATCAGACCAACGCAAAGGAGAAAGGCGCTCTCGCCGATACTCGTTACACTGCCGGGAATGGTCACGCTCGTCAGAATCCAGCATTCGTCAAAGGCATAATCGCCGATACTCGTCACGGTATATGTTTTGCCGTCGTTTACGACGGTGGAGGGGATCTCGACGTCGGTTGC
This sequence comes from uncultured Eubacteriales bacterium, assembly GCA_964433065.1. GTDB lineage: Bacteria > Bacillota > Clostridia > Oscillospirales > Acutalibacteraceae > RGIG3009. Next base: position 25,463 of record CAYSPZ010000010.1, read on the forward strand.
GGATTCGTCGCAACCGATCACCGTCGCGGTGAGGGTATCGTCGTCAAATTCGTAGGTGAGGGGGTCGACGACGTCCTCTTGTGCGTAGTGCCACGCGGCATTTAACAAATAGGTGTTACTCGCGCCGATGGTGATGGCGGTTTGATTGCTGCCGTCGTAATACACGTCGGTGATGGCGCGGCAGTTTTCGAACGCGCCGTCAACAATGGTGGTCACGCTTTCGGACAGGGTGACGCTTTTCAGCGCGGTACAACTGTAAAACGCCCATTGACCGATGGTGGTCACACCGTCGGGGATGGTGACACCCGTCAGGCTCTTGCAACTTTTAAACGCCGTCGTGCCGATGGCGGTGACGGGGTAATCGTCGATGGTTTTGGGAATGACCAGTTCACCTGCGAAGGCGGTATCGCAACCGGTGATGGTGACCGCGCCGTCGGTGACGGTGTAGGTCAGGGAATCGACCGCAGCGGCGCGTACCGACAAGGGGGTAGTGGGGGTGACCGCTAACAGCAAGGCGGCGCACAACACGAGGGATAACAGTTTTTTCATTTTGGTTCCTCCTATCAATTGGGGAAGCGCATAATTTTTAACAGATAGACACATTAAATTCATCGTAGCACAATCGAGTATAGAATTCAAGGGTGAATTTGATAGGAGGAGATATGAGTTATGAGTTATGAGTTAAGGTGTCCGCTGCGCGGACGGATCGTATTCTCTCCCTCAGTCCTCGCCGGTGCTCGGACAGCTCCCTCGTCAGAGGGAGCCTTGCGGGCGGCAGGTTGCCGCCCGCACAGGGGGACGGGGGTGGTTATTTTGCGTTTGCGGCGAAGGTGTTGTCGACCAGTTCGGAGAAGACGACCCAGTCTTCGCGGGCGAGTTCGCCTGCTTGTTCCATCACCGTTTCCAGACGTTCGAGTGACTCTTCTTTCATCACGGGGGTATCGTTCCACACGTCGCTGTCCTGATACCGTTTGACCACCGTGGTCAGCACGTCGAGGTCGGTGTCGGGGAACTGTGCCGCGACCGCCTCGGCGACGATGGCGGGGTCGCTTTCGCGGACGAACCGTTGCGCTTTCGCGATGACGTTCGTGAATTTCTGCACCGTATCCCGATTGTCGCGTAGGTAGGTCTGCGTCGCGAAGAAGGCGGTGTAGGGGATCTCGCCGCTTTCCTGTCCCATTGACGCTAAGATGTAGCCTTTGCCCTCGTTTTGCAGTTCGGTGGCGGTGGGTTCGAACAGGGTGACGTAGTCGCCTGTACCGCCGGTAAAGGCACCCGCCATCATATTGAACTGGATACTCGTATCCACCGTTGCGTCGACGTGGGGGATCACACCGTTCTGGCGCATCACGTATTCGAGGGTCATCTCGGGGACACCGCCGACGCGGCCGCCGATGATCGTTTTACCGCGTAAGTTTTCCCACGTAAAGGGGTCGTTGGTTCTGCCGAACAAAAACGAGCCGTCGCGTTTGGTCAGTTGCGCAAAGACGCGGGGATAGTCGTCTTTGCCCTGATTGTATACATAGATACACGCTTCGGGACCTGCGAGTCCGATATCCGATTGACCCGCGACCACGGCGGTCATCACCTTATCGGCACCGCCGCCGTTTGTGAGTTCCACCGTCAGTCCTTCCTGCTCAAAGTACCCGAGTCCCATCGCGGCATACAGCGGCGCGTAGAAGACCGAGTGGGTGACTTCGTTTAATCGGATGACGGTGGTGTCGGCATCTTTCGGTTGACAACCGCAACCGCACAGTGCCAGTGCGCACACGACGGCGCACGCGATCCATTTTTTCATACGATCACTCCTAAATGTCGTTTGATGATGTGTTCCAGAAACAGGGTGAGTTGGTACATCGCGACCGCCGCGACGGCGAGTAAGAACACCGTCGCCATCACCAGATCCATATTAAAGACCTGTGATCCGTAGACGATGAGGTAGCCGAGCCCTGCTTTGGAGACTAAGAACTCGCCCATAATGACACCGACCCACGATAACCCGACGTTGACGCGCAGGGTGTTGAACAGGGTATCGTAGTTGGCGGGAAAGACGAGCAGACGCAGGATCTGACCGCGCGACGCGCCGAGCGAACGCATCAGGCGGATCTTTTGCGGGTCGGTGGACAGAAATCCCACGTGCATATTGAGAATGGTTACCACGATGGAGATGGCGAGGGTCATTGCGATGATGGACGCGGTCCCCGCGCCGATCCACACGATAAAGATGGGACCGAGTGCGGTTTTCGGCAGTGCGTTGAGCACCACGAGATACGGTTCCAGCAACCGCGAAAGGGTGTTGCTCCACCACAGGCAGACCGCGACCGCCGTGCCGAGTACCGTGCCGAGTAAAAAGCCGACCACCGTTTCGAGGCAGGACGTGCCGAGATGCAACCACAGGTCGCCCGACCGATACAGGGTGACGAGGGTGGAAAGAACGCGCGAAGGGGAACTGACGATAAACGGGTCGACGAGCGAAAGACGGGCGGCGATCTCCCACAGTGCTAAACACACGACCAGCAACAGGACGCGACAGACCTGAATACACACCGTATACCGACGGCGGCGCTTGAGGTAGGCTTGTCGCATCGGGGATAGTTCAGACATCGCCGTTCAACTCCTTCCAGATAACGTCGAACCGCTGATGGAACGAGGGCGCGTCGCGACGTTCGAGCGGTGACAATGCAGACAGTTCGTCGAGGGTGTGTATGGCGCAGATCTCGGCGGGGCGGCGGGATAACACCACCACGCGGTCGGACAGGCTGATGGCTTCGGCGATGTCGTGGGTGACGAGCAATGCCGTTTTATGTTCCTGACGAATGATGCGGTGAATGTCCGCCGACACGGTCAGCCGCGTCTGGTAATCGAGCGCGGAAAACGGTTCGTCCAACAGCAAGATGCGCGGGTCGGTCGCGAGTGTACGAATGAGCGCACACCGTTGACGCATACCGCCTGACAGTTGCGACGGACGTTTGCCCACGAATTCGGACAGTCCGTAACGGTCGAGCAGGGCGCGTACGTGTTGTTGTTCGGCGGGACGGTTACACCGTCGTACCTGTAAGCCGAGCGTCACGTTCGACCAGATGGTGCGCCATTCAAACAACTGGTCGCGTTGGGGCATAAACCCGATCTTCGGCGACGGACCGGTCACGGGTTCGCCGTCCACCGTCACCGTTCCCGAAGTGGGCGGTTCCAGACCCGCGATGACCGACAGTAAAGTGGATTTTCCGCAACCCGACGGTCCTACCACGCTGACGAATTCGCCTTCGTTCATCGTAAAGGTGATGTTGCGCAACGCTTCGGTTTCTCCGTCCGGCGATTGATACGTCAGGGCGATCTGCCGCAGATCGATGATCATACCTGCGTATTCCTCCTTTATATTTTGGGTGTCGTTATCGACACCTCTGTTTTATTGTATGCGTCCGTCAAACAAGCGTTAAATTTTAATTTAATTTCATCAATTTTCAACTGATATTTTGTGCGTGTTGTAAAACACTAATCGCGAAAGGATGAATGAAATGAAACGCTATGTGATCCTGGTCGTACTGACCTTGTTTTGTATCGGCGCGATCGTCGGTGTCCGACAACTGACCGCGCCCAAAGCGACACCCGTAGAATGGTATACGGTAGAAGGACAAACGGTAAAAGAAACGGTGGAATGTACGGGAAAGGTAGAACTTGCCGACAGCGAAGAGGTGTTTTTTGAATACCCGTGCGTGGCGGGAGAAGTGTTTGTCAAAAAAGGGCAGGTAGTGGCGGCGGGTGACCCGTTGTTTGCGGTGGATGCCGACGCGACGCAGGCGGTGTTATCGTCGATGGGGACGGCACTGCCCGACGGCATACAGAATATGACCGCGCACACGGTGGTAGCACCTGTCGGCGGAGTGGTCAGTCAGGTGAACGTGCAACAAGGGCAGATCACCGATCACCAAAAACCGTGTGCGGTGATCGCGCCCGACGGCGGGATACAGATCGCGGCGGCGGTGCGGGAAAAATATCTGCAGAAGGTAAAGGTCGGGCAGACGGTGGAGATCCACGGTGTGGGATTTCAAAAGCCCACCTATTACGGACGGGTGGTGTCGCTTTCCGACACGGCGCATCAGCAATACGTGGGAACGGTCAGCGAAACGGTGGTGGACGCGGTGATCGCGTTTGACGAGGGTCAGGCGGACGAGTCGTTGCGGGTGGGACTCGGCGCGACGGCGGTGGTGATCGTGGACACGGTGGAGAACGGGTTGCTAATCCCGTACTCGTGTATTCGGCAGAACGAAAAAGGAGAGGAGTACGTGTATGTATATGACAACAACGGTCAAGCGGTGCGAACGGTGCTTCGCGATACCAAAGAATATGCCGCAGGCGTACTGGTGGTGTCCGGGATATCGCCGGGCGACCGACTGGTACAGGATCCCGACGGCTTATCCGAACCGCGTGAACGCGTCTGTGAGGTGACCGACCGATGAGGGAATGGGTCGAGAGCGCGTGTCGGATACTGGCGCGAAAAAAGGGTCGCGCGTGGTTGACGGTGAGCGGGATCGCGGTCGGGGTGATGATGGTCGCGATCGTATCGGTACTGAGCGCGGCGGGGCGGACACTCGTTGACCGCGAACTGGAAAGTATGGGAATGAACGGCCTGTCGGTCACCGCCGCCGACGGGTCGTATTCATTGAACGAACGGGCGCTCACCGTCATTCGTTCCATTCGCGGTGTGGATACGGCGATGCCGCTGACCCTCACCTACACCGACGTGTTTTTGTGTTCGCATCGGATGGAATCGGTGTTGTGCGGGATCGACGCGGGGGCGGGACAGGTGATCTCCTTGTCCTTAAAACACGGGCGGCAGATCGATCACGGGGACGTGGCGGCGGCATCGCGGGTATGTATGATCGACGAGGCGGTGGCGCAGGCGGCTTACGGGCGCAGTAACGTGGTGGGGAAATCACTGGAAGTGCAGGTGGAAGACACGTTATACACCCTGACGGTGGTGGGGGTCACCGAAACGGGGAGCAGTTTGTTGCAGAATTTTACCTCGCTCATTCCGGGAATGGTGTATCTGCCGTACACCTCACTTCAAAACCTGACCGGCAGACAGACGTTTGACCAGATCGCGGTACGTACCACCGACGAAGATCTTTCGCGGGTACAGGGGCAGATCACCCAAACGCTCAACCGTTTATACGACGGGACGGCGCGGTTTCGCACCGACAATCTCGCGACCCAGAAAGACCGTATGGGCAGGGTGATGAACGTGATCACGGCGGTGCTCTCCGCGCTCAGCGGGGTGTCATTGTTGGTGTCGGGGGTGGGGATCATGACCATTATGCTGTCGTCGGTCGGGGAACGGACGCGGGAGATCGGCATCAAAAAAGCCGTCGGTGCGACCGAACGGCGGATCCTGTGGGAGTTTTTATGGGAAGCGGTGTTGCTCAGTTTATGCGGCGGTGTGCTCGGGTTGTTACCCGCCGTCGTGTTGTCGGTGGTATTGCCGTTTTTCGGCATCGATGCCGCGCTTTCGCTCGGTACGGCGGCGGTATTGCTGGGGTTTGCACTTGCGGTCGGCGGGGTGTTCGGCGCGTATCCTGCGTGGAAAGCGGCAAAAATGCCGCCCGTCGAAGCGTTGCGGAGTGAATAAGGTGTTGGCAAACGGATAAAAGTGTGGTACAATGATACCACTTTATGGAAAGAGGTGCTCGAATGCTTCCTCAAAATGAATTGTTAAGCAACGGTGTTCATCGCGTGATGTTGGTGGACGGGCGGTTTAAGACGGCGCAGTTAAACGTGGCGCTGTTTTTACCGCTTTGCGCCGAAACGGTGGAGGAGTACGCGCTGTTGCCGCGTCTGCTCACCCGCGCGTGTGCGGCATATCCCGATTTCACCGCGTTGCAACGGCGGCTTTCGGGGTTATACGGTGCCGCCATTTCGGGGGACGCGACCCGTGTCGGTGAAACGCAGGCGCTCATTTTTACCGCCGAATGTACCGCCGACCGTTATGCGCTGGGTGACGAATCGTTGACCGACGCGTGCGCCGAGTTGTTGTGTGAGATGTTATTTTCACCCGCTTTTGAAGACGGGTGTTTTCGTGCCGCCGACGTGGAAACCGAGCGGCGGTGTTTAGCGGAAGAGGTGTCCGCGCAGATCAACGAAAAACAGTGGTACGCGCGCCGTCAGGCGGAGCGGTTGCTGTGCGAGGGTGAACCGTACGCGCTCGGTCGGTACGGAGAGGTATCCAAGATCGAAGCACTCACCCCCGAACGGATGACGGCGGCATGGAAACGCGCACTCGAACAGGCGCAGGTACAACTGATCTTTCAGGACGATCGCGAACTTCCCTCCGTGCAAAAACGGTTTGAGGACGGGTTTGCGGCGATCGCGGGACGCGATCCGCGTCCGCTCGCGGCGGTGACCAACACGGTCGGTGACACGGTGCGGCGAAAGGTCGAGCGAATGGAGGTCAACCAGTGCAAACTGGTGATGGGATTCCGTACCGACTGTTACGGCACCGACCACCGTGTTCCCGCGATGCGGCTGATGTGCGCGATGCTGGGCGGAACGGCGACCTCGCTTCTGATGCGGAACGTGCGCGAGAAACTGAGTTTGTGTTATTATTGTTCGGCGCAGTACGACCGCTTGAAAGGTGTGCTGTTTATTCAGAGCGGTGTGGACGAGCAAAACCTCGAACAGACCGAACGGGAGATCTTAAACCAGTTGGAGACCATTCGTAACGGCGCGTTTACCGACGGGGAATTAGAGGACGCGCGGCGGACGTTTTTACAGGCATTCGAAGCGGTGGGGGACGCGCAAGCGTCGCTCGGCGCGTGGTACGTGTCGCAGGGAATGTCCGAAACGTTTGAAACACCCGAAATGACCAAAGCGACCATCGCGGCGGTCACCCGTGAACAGGTGATCGAAGCCGCCAAACAAGTGGTATTACAATGTGTATACGTATTAGCACCGAAGGAGGGGACCGTCGGTGAATAACTGGATCGTTATCAAGAGTGAACGCACGGGCGATACCGTCTATTATCGGCGGCATTCGTCGGGATTGCCGATGTACGTATGGCCGAAAGAGAATTTTGCTACCGCCTACGCGGTGTTTGCGACCAAGTACGGCGCGATCGACAACGCGTTTGTGGCAGACGGGGATACCGAAGTGACCGAGTTGCCCGCGGGGATCGCGCATTATCTGGAACACAAATTGTTTGAAAACGAAGAATGCGACGCGTTCGAGCGGTATGCCGCGACGGGCGCGAACGCGAACGCGTACACGTCGTTTGATCATACGGCATACCTGTTCACCTGTACGCAGAACGTGGAGCAGTCGTTAGAGGTATTGCTGGATTTCGTGCAGGATCCGTATTTCACCGAACAGACGGTGGAAAAGGAACGCGGCATCATCGGGCAGGAGATCCGTATGGGGGAGGATTCCCCGTCGCGGCGGGTGTTCACCAATCTGATGACCGCGTTATACCACAACCACCCCGTCAACATTGACATTGCGGGGACGGTGGAGTCGATCGCGCAGATCACACCCGAACTGTTATACGGGTGTTATCGGCATTTTTACAATTTACACAATATGGTGTTGGCGGTATCGGGTAACATCACCTGTGAACAGGTGGACGCGGTTGCCGATCGGTTATTAAAACCGTGCGATCCCGCCGTGCCGCAACGCGCGCCGCTTTGTGAACCGAGCGAGGCGGTACGGTCGCGCATCGAGGAGCGAATGCCGATCGCGACACCGCTGTTCTCGTTCGGGTACAAGGTGAAACGCAACACCGAAGACGGGTTGGAAGAAGAGTCGGCGGCGCAGGTCGCGGCGGCGGCGATCTTAGAAGACCTGCTCGGCGGAAAAGGGTCGCCGTTATACGCGGATCTGATGGAAAAAGGATGGATCAACGCGTCGTTTGAGGTCGGGTACTGGTGCGGACCGGGACACGGTGTGTGGATGGTGAGCGGTGAGTCCGCCTATCCTGAGCAGGTATGTGACGCGTTCTGCGACGAGGTCGAGCGGTTGAAACGCGATGGTATTGATCCCGAGCGGTTTGAGGAATGCCGCCGTGCGGTGTACGGGCGGATGATCTCCCAGACCGATAACGTGGAAGGGTGCGGCGATCTGCTCATTGACGCGCACCTGTGCGGACGCAGTCCGTTTTCGATACTTGACGAAGTTGCCGCGCTTGATATACAATCGGTGTATGAGCGGTTGCAGACCGATTTTGATCGGAAGGCATCTGCGCTATCGTTAATTTTACCTGATAAGGAGAATGAGTAATGGACAGTTACGTTTCGTTTCCCAAACTCGGATGGTTGTTTCCCGTCGACAGCGTGTTATTTTCGTTTAACCTGTTCGGCGCGGATATCACCATTCGTTGGTACGGATTGTTGATCGCGCTCGGGTTTGTACTCGCGGCGGTGTACGCGTACCGCCGCGCCGACGAGTTTCAGTTAAAGGTTGACCCGATGATCGACGTGGTATTGGTATGCGCCGTGTTTGCGTTTATCGGTGCGCGGTTGTACTACGTGTTGTTTTCGGAAGATCGCGACGCGTATTTCGCCGATCCGCTTTCCATTTTATACGTGTGGAACGGCGGTCTCGCCATTTACGGCGGGGTGATCGGTGCGTTCGGGACGGCGCTGTGGATGTGTCCGCTCAGAAAGGTGGACACGTTACGGATGTTCGACATTGCCGCGCCCGGATTTCTGATCGGTCAGGCGATCGGCAGATGGGGCAACTTTTTCAACCAGGAAGCGTTCGGCGGCAACACCGATCTGCCGTGGGGAATGACGGGGAGTTGGATCTCTTCCGCCGCCAACCAGACGACGGGGTACGACAAGAGTTTGCCGGTACACCCGACCTTTTTGTACGAGTCGCTGTGGTGTTTGCTGGGGTTGCTGATTTTACATATCGTGTCCAAAAAAGCCTATCGGTTCAAAGGACAACTGTTTTCGATGTATATTATGTGGTACGGGACGGGACGGTTTTTCATTGAGATGTTGCGTACCGACAGTTTGTATGCGGGTATTCTGCGTATTTCGTGTCTGGTCGCGGCGTTGTCGGTGATCGGCGGCGCTACGTTGTTCGTGATCTTCCGCGCAAGAGCGAATGCCAGTCCGAAAGACCTGTTCGTCGCCGAACAAGCGGACGAACCGACCGAACAAGACGAGGAACAAGAAAGCGAGGAAGCCGAAAATGGCACAGAAGATTGACGGAAAAGCGATTGCCGCCGCATTGCGCGCGGAACTGAAAGAAGAGGTCGCGGCGCTGACGGCGGCGGGGAACACCCCTGCGCTGGCGGTGATATTGGTGGGCAACGATCCCGCGTCCCGCGTATACGTGAGCAACAAGGAAAAGGCTTGCGCTGAGGTGGGGATCCGTTCGGAGGAGTTTACCCTGCCCGAAGATACCACCGAAGAACAACTGCTCGAACTGGTACGTACGTTAAACGCACGCGAAGACATTCACGGCATCTTATGTCAGTTGCCGTTGCCGTCCCATTTAGACGATAAAACGGTGATCGCGGCGATCGATCCGCGTAAGGACGTGGACGCGTTCCACACCGCCAACGTGGGACATATTATGATCGGCGATTATACGTTTTTACCGTGTACTCCTGCGGGTGTGATGGAATTGTTGCACCGCAGCAACATTGACGTGGCGGGCAAACACTGTGTCGTGATCGGCAGAAGTAACATCGTCGGCAAACCGATGGCGATGCTGTTGTTGCACGAAAATGCGACGGTGACCATCTGTCATTCCCGTACGCAGAATTTAAAAGAGATCTGCCGTTCGGCGGACGTGCTGGTTGCGGCGGTAGGTCGCGCGAAATTCGTCACCCCCGATATGGTCAAAGACGGTGCCGCCGTCATTGACGTGGGGATCAACCGCGACGAGAACGGCAAGTTGTGCGGTGACGTGGATCCGTTGGTCGACG
>CAYSPZ010000011.1:0-32190 GCA_964433065.1 uncultured Eubacteriales bacterium
CTTCGGCACCGGGATAGTCGACTTCTTTGAGGCATAACTCCTCACCCGAACACAACATACCGTTGGACGGTAAACCGCGCAGTTTGCCGCTTTTGATGTGCATACCGTTCGGCAGATGCGAGTCGTGCAATGCCGCAGGTACCAACGCACCTTCAAACACGTTTTGTGCGCCCGTGATGATCTGGATAGGCTCGTCTGCACCCACGTCCATCTGACATACCTGCAGTTTATCGGCATCGGGGTGTTTTTCAATTTTTAAGATACGGGCGGCAACCACGTTGCTCATCGTCGCGGACAGGTCTTCAATACCGTCCACTTCAAACCCGCTCAACGTCATTTTGTCGCACAATTCCTCTAAGGATACGGGAATGTCCACGTATCGTTTCAACCAATTCAAAGATACTTTCATCGTTCTGCCTCCTTAAAACTGTTCCAAAAAGCGTTGGTCGTTTTCAAACAGCAGACGAATGTCGCTGATCTTATACCGTGTGGTGGTCAAGCGGTCAAGACCGATACCGAACGCGAAACCGGAATATACTTCGGGATCGATGCCGCATCCCGCCAGTACGCGGGGATGCACCATACCGGCACCGAGGATCTCGATCCAACCGTTACCTTTGCATACACGGCAACCTTTACCGCCGCATGCCGAGCAGGAAACGTCCACCTCAACGCTGGGTTCGGTGAAGGGGAAGAAGGAGGGACGGAACCGCACTTTGGTATCCGAACCGTAGATCTCGTGCGCGAACTGCTCCAATACACCTTTGAGGTCACACATCGTGATTCCTTTGTCAACGACCAACCCTTCGACCTGATGGAATACAGGGGAGTGGGTAGCGTCCACTTCGTCGGCACGGAACACACGACCGGGACAGATCATACGGATGGGCGGTTTGCGTTGCTCCATCGTACGGATCTGTGCGGCGGACGTCTGAGTACGAAGTAACAGATCTTCCGCCAGATAGAAGGTATCCTGCATATCACGGGCAGGGTGATCTTTCGGCACGTTAAGCGCTTCAAAACAATAATGTTCGGTCTCCACTTCGGGACCGTCCACCACGTCAAAACCCATCGATTGGAAAATGTCGATGAGATCGGCAAGTACCGTGTTGAGCGGATGCAACCCACCCGTTTTTGCCGCTTTACCCGGCATGGTGATGTCCAGCGTTTCGGCTTGTAACTGCGCGGCTTTCATCGCGGACGAGAGCGCGGTCTCTTTGGTCGCGAGCGCCTCTTCCAATTCACTGCGCAATTGATTGATGAGTTGACCCATCTGCGGACGTTCTTCGGCGGGGAGAGCACCCATACCGCGAAGCAGCGCGGTGACCTCACCTTTTTTGCCGAGCATCCGTACGCGGAACTCTTCCAGATCTTTGAGAGATTGCGCCTGTGACAGTTCGCCGAGCGCCCGTTCACGCAACGCGTCAAGTTGTTCTTTCATAGTAAGCCTCCTGTTTTTTGCAATAAAAAATCTCCGTCCCGCAAAAAGGGACGAAGAATACTCTCCGTGGTACCACCCACATTCCCGCCGTAAGGCAGGCACTTGAAAACCGATAACGAGGTCATCCGTCAACACCTACCGCCCGCAAGGGAATCAGCGTTGCAACTCGGGAGTGAACTTCCGCCGCTTTCCGAACACAGACCGCTTTCAGCCGGTGACGATCCTCTCTGTCGAGTGGAAAAAGGCGTACTCTCTCCGTCATAGTCTTGTACAGATTTATTCTACCATCTTTTTAAAAAAAAGCAAGTAAAATCCGCTTATTTTCCGCTTTTTTTGCGTAAAAATCAGTTTACACAAAACAAAATGTGTGCTATACTAACGGTGTATATGCAAAGAGAGGGGGAGTACGATGATATCGGTCGTCACATCGGGAAAAGGCGGTGCGGGTAAATCTACCGTTTCGGCAGGTCTCGGTTGTGCATTGGCGCGGCGCGGCAAGCGCGTGTTGCTGGTGGACGGCGATGCGGGTCTGCGCAGTTTGGACGTTATGCTCGGTATCGGCGGCGCGGCGGTGTACGATATGGCGGATATCCTGTCCGGCAACTGTAAACCGATCCACGCGATCTATCCGTCTCCCATCTGTCCCGACGTGTTCGTGATTCCCGCACCCGTCAGTTTGGACGAGTTGGCAACACCCGAACAGATGACGTCGTTGTGTCAGGGCTTTTCTCAGTATTACGACGAAGTGATCATCGACTGTCCCGCAGGTGTCGGAAGAGGCTTTCGTACCGCGGTCGCAGGGGCGGATCGCGCGTTTGTGGTCACCACCCCCGATATGGTGTGCGCCCGTGATGCGCAGATCGTAGCAAACCTGTTGGAGGAACGAAACATACCGTCGCGGTTGATCATCAATCGGTTGCGTCCGCATCCCGTCCTCAAAGGCAAAATGCCCGACGTGGATGAGATCATTGATACCGCAGGGTTACAACTCATTGGTATCCTGCCGGAAGACGAAATGGTCGCCGTTGCCAACGCTTACGGGAAACCGCTTCCCACCGACAGTAACGCGGGTGTCTGTTTTGCCAATATTGCCAGTCGGTATCTGGGAGAGGACATTCCTCTTGCCGCACTGAAAAAGATGTAAAAAACATAAAATATAAAAGAAAGTGAGTGGATGATATGAACATTGCGTTGATCGCACATGATGCAAAGAAGGAATTGATGGTACAGTTTTGTATTGCGTATTGCGGTATACTGAGCCGTCACAATTTGTGCGCAACGGGAACGACAGGAAAAATGGTCGCAGAAGCGACGGGATTGCAGATCACCCGCTACCTCAGCGGAGATCAGGGCGGTGACCAACAGATCGCCGCGCGTATTTCCTGCGATGAGATCGACTTGTTGCTCTATTTCCGTGACCCGCTCACGGTGAAAGATACAGAACCCAACGAAAACGATACCTTACGGTTATGCGATATGCGGAACATTCCGGTGGCGACCAACATCGCGACGGCGGAAGTGTTGATCCACGGTCTGGAACGCGGTGACCTCGACTGGCGAAACATCGTAAATCCCACCAACCGATAAGGTGAAGATAAGAAGGAACGAAAACTATGGCATTGATTACAAAAGCAATTCGCGGTACGCAGGATGTGTTACCGTCGGAAAGCCACGAATGGCAGTATATCGAGCGTGTCGCTCTGCAGGTAGCGCGTGAATACGGCTACCGCGAGATCCGTACCCCCGTTTTTGAACACACCGAACTGTTCCAACGTTCGGTAGGGGAAACGACCGACGTGGTGCAAAAGGAAATGTATACCTTTGACGACAAAGGCGGTCGTTCCATCACCCTGCGCCCCGAAGGGACGGCGGGCGCGATGCGTATGTTGCTCGAACACGGGCTGCACAACGAAGTGATGCCGATCAAGGTGTCGTATAATACTTCGTGCTACCGCTACGAAAAACCGCAAGCAGGACGGTTGCGCGAATTCCACCAATTCGGTGTGGAATGTTACGGCGCCGCGTCCCCGATGGCGGATGCCGAAATGATTGCACTGGCAATGGCGGTGTTAAACGCACTGTCGGTCACGGGTGTGTCGTTGCATATCAACTCCATCGGTTGCCCGACCTGCCGCGCCGAATACCATAAAGCGTTGAAAGCGTATTTTGCGGCGCAACAGGACGACCTGTGCGATACCTGCCGCGATCGGTTATCCCGTAACCCGATGCGGATCTTAGATTGCAAATCTCCCGTATGCTCGAAAATTGCCGAGGGCGCTCCCGTCATCACCGACTATCTGTGTGACGATTGCGCCGCGCACTTTGATCAAGTGCAACAGTACCTGAACGAAGCCGAGATCCCGTACGCGGTGGATCCCCACATCGTACGCGGACTCGATTACTATACCCGTACCGTCTTTGAACTGGTATCCGACTCACTCGGCGCGCAAGCGGTCGTTTGCGGCGGCGGTCGGTATGACGGTTTGTGTGAAGAGATGGGCGGTCCCCGTTTACCCGCGCTCGGGTTTGCGATGGGTCTGGAACGGTTGCTGATGGTGATGAAAGCACAGCAGACACCCATTCCCGAACAACCGGTATGCGACGTGTATTTTGCCTCAATGGGCGAAGCCGCGGCGCGACGTTGCTTCTCACTTGCAAGAAGTTTGCGCGAGGGCGGCGTGATCGCGGAATGCGACACCGTCGGACGCGGCCTCAAAGCGCAGATGAAATACGCGGATAAGATCCACGCGTTGTATACGGTCGTGGTCGGCGACAACGAGTTGGAAACGGGCAAAGCCAAACTCAAAGATATGAAAACGGGCGAACAGACCGATATCGATCTCGACGAAAGTTTGTACACCGTACTGTACAACAAATCGTTGGACAGACAATTTGCCGATATCAGTGAATTCTTGGAGGAAAAGTAAATGGAAACCATACAAGGAATGAAACGAACCCGCTACTGCGGTGAATTCCGTCGCGAACACGCGGGGGAAACGGCTACGGTATTCGGTTGGGTACAACGTCAACGCGACCTCGGTCAACTGATCTTTATTGACCTGCGAGACCGTACCGGTGTGGTGCAATTGGCATTTGACGACAACACCGCCCGCGACGTGTTCGATAAAGCGTTTACCGTGCGCGGTGAGTACGTGCTTGCGGCTACGGGTGAGGTGCGCGTTCGCTCTTCTATCAATAATGAAATACCGACCGGCGAAGTGGAGATCGCGGTTACCGAACTGCGCATTCTGAACAAAGCGGAGACCCCTCCGTTTGAGATCGTGGAGAACTCCAATACCGCCGAAGCGATGCGGTTAAAATACCGCTATCTGGACCTGCGCCGTCCCGATCTGCAACGCAACCTGATTATGCGTCACCGCATTGCCAAAGCAACGCGTGACTATTTCGATGAACAAGGTTTTATCGAACTGGAAACCCCCATTTTGGTGCGTTCTACCCCCGAAGGTGCGCGTGACTTCTTAGTACCGTCCCGCGTCCATAAAGGGGATTTCTATGCGTTACCGCAATCCCCGCAACTTTACAAACAATTGTCGATGGTTGCCGGTTTCGATCGGTATATCCAATTGGCGCGTTGCTTCCGTGACGAAGATCTTCGTGCAGACCGTCAACCCGAATTTACGCAGATCGATATGGAAATGTCGTTCGTCGACGTGGAAGACGTATTAGCGATCGGCGAAGGGTATATGAAACACATCTTCAAAGAGATTCTGGACGTGGATCTGCCGATGCCGTTGCCCCGTATGACCTATACGGAAGCGATGGAGCGGTACGGATCGGATAAACCCGATACCCGTTTCGGTATGGAACTGTGCGACATTACCGACACGGTACGCGGATGCGGTTTCGGTGTCTTTACCTCGGCGATCGAAGGCGGCGGTTCGGTTCGTGCCATCGTTGCCAAAGATGCGGCAAGCATCCTTTCCCGCAAAGAGATCGACAAACTGACCGAACATGCAAAAGGCATCGGCGCCAAAGGTCTTGCGTGGATTCGTTGGACGGCAGATGCGCTCGGTTCTTCGTTCGGTAAATTCCTGACCGAAGACGAAATGAACGCGTTGATCGCAAAAGTCGGTGCCGAGCAAGGCGACGTCGTGTTGATCGTGGCGGATACCGATTCGCGGTTGGTGCTTTCGGTACTCGGCGCGTTGCGTCTGGAAACTGCCGACCGTTTGAACGTTCCGCGCGAAGGGTTTAATCTTCTGTGGATCACCCAGTTCCCGTTCTTCGAGTGGGATCCCGAACAAAACACCTGGGTGGCAATGCACCATCCCTTCACCTCGCCGCTTGACGAGTGTATCCCGTACCTCGATACCAATCCCGAAAAGGTGTTCGCGAAAGCCTACGACCTGGTACTCAACGGTATCGAACTTGCCAGCGGTTCCATTCGTATTACCGATCCCGAACTGCAACAGCATATGTTCCGTTCACTCGGTCTGTCGGACGAAGTTGCCTACGCGAAATTCGGTTACCTGTTAGACGCGTTCCGTTACGGCGCACCTCCGCACGGCGGTATGGCACTCGGTCTCGACCGTTTGGTGATGCAGATGTTGGGCGCACCCACCCTGCGTGACGTCGTTGCCTATCCGAAAGTGCAGAATATGACCGAATTGATGACCTCCTGTCCGTCGTCGGTCGATGCCGCACAACTCAAAGAACTGGGTCTCGCGACCATTACCGAAGAATAATAAAACAGAAAGCCGCCGCTTAAGCGTTCATATCGCTTAAGCAGCGGCTTCTTTACGTTTAATTAGCAGTACGGCGGCGGATGATCCAAACGGCAACGACGGTCAGTACGGCGGCGATCAACCATTGGAGAACCAACGTATCCGAGAAAAACGAGGGGGTGTCGACCTCTTCTTCGGTTGCAAGCGGGATATTGGTAAACTGCCATTCGAGCAGATGCTCTCCCGCAAAACGGTCACCTGCATAGGTGTAATCGCAACGCATATCAATGGTAAAATTGCGCGTGGAACCGGCTTCCAGTTCTATATTGATCACCGGCTCCTGAGCGGCGTTTATCCCGCTGTATTTTCCGTCATACAACACGGTGTAGCCTTGTCGCACAGTCAGATGAATGTGATTGAGATATTCCAATACCTCAGGATCGTCATACGGCAGAACGACGGTGGACAACCGAACGGTCTGGGTGTTGTCGGTATTGTTTATAATGGTCAAAATACCGGCATCAGTACGAACTTCGCCGGCACGTAACGAGGGTGTTTCCCAGACGGTAGCGGCATTTTTGGTGACGAACGTAAACACACCTTCGGTGTATTCCACCAGTGTGATCTGTTGAGTATCGGACACGGCGCTGACACCGAACGTAAACAACAGTAACAGAACCGTTATCACACAGAGAATTCGTTTCATTCGGCATCACCTCCGTCCTGTTGGCGGTTGCCGCGGATGCTGAATACGATCGAAAGTGCCGCAATACACGCGATCAAAACTGCCAGAATCGAAAGCAACCCGACGGGTAGACCAAACAACGTGTTGCTGAGCGCATTGTCGTGCGGTTTTAACGGATCGATGGGGCGGGTTGCCAACGCGCCCGTTACGGTGGTGGCGATCTCGCCCGACAACGGATCCTTATCCTGTGCAAGTAACAGGATCTGATTATTGGTCAAAACGGCATCATACAGATACGCATCCTGTAACGCACCGTTAAAATACGGCTCGTGGTCAAATCCTGCGCCGACCTTGAGGGTGCGCAGATCCATCGCCGCAAGATCCACCGCCAATTCCTGTTTCAAATAACAGACACCGTCGATGTACAATGCCAGAACGTTATTCGAAACGGTTACCGTAATATGATGCCATTCGTTCGTATACAGAGCGGTGGAATGGTTACTGTCAACGGGTTTAAACAGGGTGATCGTTTCCATCGACGGTTCAGCCAGTTCAAGACAGATACCGTCCAATCCTTTGTTGGGATCGGATGCGTGGACCGATACCGATAAATAATAACTTTCGTTGCGGTACCACGTCAACAATTTTTGATTATCTACGGTATCGTCATTGTGATTGCCGCGCCAATAGACCCACGACGAGAAGGTGAAAGCGGTCAATTCACGGGTCTTCGCGGTCGCCAGACGCAGGTATTGGTTTTTCCCGTTAAGCGATACCGCCTGTTTGCCGTTTTGCCCTTCGATCCATTCAAACGTATCGGCATTGACCTTTACTTTTGCGTCATAATAATAGGTTTCTTTGGCAATGTCTTCACTGTCCGATACCATAACGGTGCGGTTCGGCTGTACTTCAGTAGTCGGTTCAGCCGATACCGATACCGAAAACAGTAACAACAGGACGGCGACCAAAACGGTCAATTTACGCAGTTGTAAACGCATCAGTTTCATCCTTTTCAACGATAGTATTTGTAATAGGCAACAACACTGACCCGTCTGCCGGTCACGGAATCATCGCCCGTGATGAGGACACCGTTACGGCTCATCAGTTCGCCGAATTCCACGGTGGAAACGGGGCAGGAGTAGGGTACGGAACTGTCAGAAAACCGCAGCTCCAAGATGTCGGTGGCGGCGCAGATGCGACCGTCCTTTCCGATAACGATCTCGCCTTCGGGATCGCGTCGTACGGCATAGGTGATCAATTTTCCGTCAATGACCGAAACGTCCGGAACGTCCTTTTCTTTTTTACGGAAAAACCATTTCAACGACCGTCACCCCACAATACTTTTCTAGGGTAGCGCAACATATCCGAACTCCGTTTTTAACGGGCGGATTTTCGCTCGACCCTATTCTATCACAGTTTTCTGAAAACTACAAGTAAAAAGAACCCGATGTCGAGGATTTTTCCTCGACATCGGGTGGAAGATCATGACGTTGTGGGGAACAGATGCTCGAAATAATTGTTATTCAGTACACCTTGACAGTAAGTCATCTTGTTTTTTACGATGGTTCGTATCCGCTTAACATATCCGTCAGGCAGTTCGACCGACTCGTCGGCGGGAATGAATTTCCCCGATGCCGCGATATAGGTACCGTATTCGGTCTTCCAGTCGTAGGCCGAGTTGAATACCAATGCTTCTTGATCGGAGAACACGTCGCGACCCGGCATCAAACGGGAATCGTATTCCGTCCCGAACAGATTGGAAAGGGTGGGAAGAATGTCCAGACTGAAGGTGGGGGTGTCCACCACGATGGGGTCCTTATCTTCCAGGCAACCCGACCACAAGATCAAACGAGAGTGGTCGCGTTGCATATAGTTGGTCACCGAATACCCGTACAATTCGGATAACAACGGCATATTACCGAGTGACGCACCCGAATCCAATCCGTAGGGGAAATGGTCGGTAGAAATGCAGATAACGGTATCGTCCGCAATGCCTTTGTTTTCCAGTTCGGCAACCACGTACGCCATCGCATCTTCCAATTCCAAGTTGGCGGCGAGATAGCCTTTTACCTCGTCCGAGTACGGAAGATCGGCTACGCGATCCCAATGTCGTTTGGTCATCGCATTCCCCGACCGACTGTATCCGCTGTGACCGCTGACGGTCATATAATAGACGTTAAAGGGTTGTTTATCAATGTAGGTGGGAAGCGTACCGGCGAACATCTCATAGTCACTTTGCGGCCACTTTTTCTGTACGTAGGCTTCCATACCGTTGCCGTACCCCATATACCCGGCGGAATACCCCAGATTGATGTGGGTCTGGTGACGGCTGTAATAGGTGTGAGTGTTATTGTGAAATGCCTGACCGTAATACCCCAATCGGTTCAATTGATTACCGATGGTAAAATAATTGTTGTAGGTAGCGGTCTTTTTGAACGACTTACCGCCCGAAGTGGGCATCATACCGAAGATGTTCTGGTATTCACCGCCCGTCGTACCGGCGGATGCGGGTTGGTAATAATCGGTAAATTGGATACCCTTGTTCGCCAAACGGTACAGGGTAGGGGTCAGAACGGGGTCGATCACCTCTGCGGTAAACGCTTCCGCGGTGATCATGATCAGATTTTTCCCTTTGAAAAGTCCCGTGTATTCGTTCTTCAAGGACGGTGTAAGACTTTGTACGTAGGTATCCAGTTGTTTGACCGCATTAGAAGCGGAACTGCTCAGTGCCTCCCAGTCGAACTCCATAACGTTGGGAGTGTATACCACAGGGGGAGGTTCCGTACTTGGTGGGTCGGGTTCGTCGGGTTCCTGCGGTGTGACGTTGGCGAAATCGTCGTCTTCCTGTCCGAACCACAATTCCCGCACGTCCATCTGCAGACCGGATAACAACCCGAAATGATCGACGGCGGATTGATAGTTATATTCTTCCGAATATGCACGGCTGTGAACGGGACTGAGCGCGATACCGCCGAGCGACAGCAGATAACACGCGACCATCGATAATGCGGTGGCACTGCGCAAAAGGGCGCAACTGCGTTTCGCGGGGATCCATTTTCTGCCGACGATCACATACAGAATAAACGGTAATAAAAACAAGGTGATCTTAAAGAATCCGTCCCACGAAACGATCAACCGAAAGATATCGGCGGTGAATCCGGTCATCGCATCCGCCGCGCCGCCGGTGATGGTGGGGATGTCGTAAAACACTTTGAACTGACGATAGATAAAATATTCCACCAAAAACGGGATAGCGGAAAGAAGGATCCATACGGCGGTAATGACGGTGTTAACAGTTTTGCTTTTGAATAGAGTGGACAGCAAATACAAGATGCCGCCGTAACTGATCGAAAACAGAAAAATGAATACAAACCCGATCGAAATGCCGCCGACGGTTGAAAGGTGGAGCACCGTTTCATAGTAAAAGAGCAACAAAGGGAACAACAGACAGGTCCACCATTGTTGTTTGAATAATTGCAGTTGTTTTTTCATTTCAGTCACCACCTAAAAAAAGGATATCCCAAAATTCGACAAAAATCAATAGAAGGATTGAAAAAAGTTACCGAGAATGATACAATTGCGCAGGAGGCATGGTAGAATGAAACGCTTTTTCGGAAACCGACAATTTTATAAACAGTTACTGGCGCTCATGTTGCCGATGATGATCCAGAACGGTATCACCAACTTTGTCAATATGTTGGACAACGTGATGGTCGGACGGGTCGGTACGGTGGAGATGACCGCCGTAGCCATCGCCAATCAACTGATCTTTGTATTTAACCTATGCATTTTCGGCGCGGTATCGGGTGCCGGCATTTTCAGTGCACAGTTTTACGGAAAAGGAGACCACGACGGTGTTCGCTCGACCTTTCGGTTTAAACTGTGGTTCTGTCTTCTGCTGTGCGTCCTCGGTATCGTGTTATTTTGGTTCTGCGGTGACGACCTGATCCAACTGTACCTGCGCGGTGACGGAAGCGTGGCAGATACCACGGCGGCATTGCAGTATGCAAGGGAATATCTGCGGGTGATGTTGGTCGGATTGATTCCCTATACCATCGTTCAATGCTATTCCAGTACCTTGCGCGAGATCGGTCAACCGATCATCCCGATGTGCGCGGGTGTCGCGGCGGTGTGCGTCAATTTGGTGTTCAACTATTTTCTCATTTTCGGGCACGGCGGATTTCCGCGATTGGGCGTTGCGGGCGCCGCGATCGCTACGGTAATGTCACGGTTTGTCGAATGCTTGGTCATTGCGATCTGGACGCGGTGCGTCAGTCAAAAAGCACCGTTTATCGTGGGCGCCTTCCGCAGTTTCCGCGTACCGCTTTCGTTAATACGTAATATTACGGTACACGGATTGCCGTTGATGATCAATGAAGCGTTGTGGGCGGCGGGGATCGCGATTCTGAACCAATGCTATTCGGTGCGCGGCTTTGACGTTGTTGCCGCCAACAACATTTCGCAGACCTTTTTTAACGTGTTTTCGGTCGCGTTTATGTCGGCGGGTGTGGCGATCGGGATCCTGCTCGGTCAGGCGCTTGGTGCCGGTAAGACCGAACAAGCCAAAGAGGATTGCCCGAAACTGATCACCTTTTCGGTGATGGTGAGTATCGCGGTGGGAATCGTGTATTTTGTTGCAGCGATGGTGATACCTCAGTTTTACAACACGACCGATACCGTACGGTCGTTAGCCACCGTACTGATGCAGATCACCGCGATCGCGATGCCGATCGACGCGTTTGCCCATGCCAGTTATTTCACCCTGCGTTCAGGCGGGAAAACTTTCATCACCTTTTTATTTGATTCGGGATTTGTCTGGTGTGTCAGTGTTCCGGTCGCCTTTGTACTCAGTCGGTTTACCGGTATTGATATTATACCGCTCTATGCGACATGCCAGTTTATCAACCTGATCAAATGTGCGTTAGGCTACTATTTTGTCAAGAAAGGGACGTGGATCCGCAATCTGGTGGAACCGTCTGTTTGATGATTTTAAAACCGTCGTCACCGAAAGTGACGGCGGTTGGGCAGCCCTCCGCAAGGAAGAATAGGTTTTGAGAACATCTTTTCCGTTTATGCTGTATGAAAAAATCCCGTAATACATCAAGTATTGCGGGATTTTTATCATTTTGCCTAAACAAAAAATCTGAATCTCAAAACTGCTAAACACCTTAAAATGCAAAAGTTTGGATGTGAAACAAGACAAAAAGCGCAGGAATCCTTTATGGATTGCGAGCATTTTTAACACAGTTTCACGCCGAAATCTTGCATTTTAAGGCTATTATTCCTTACGGAGGGCTGCCCTTTTGTTGTCCGTTTTTGTCGCCGGGCATATATTGGAATGTAACGATGTTTTTAGAGGTGATAACAATGGAGTGGACAACGGTCTACGTCAGTTCGGTGACCAATGCGATGCGCGGAAAAGCACTGCTTGAAAACCGTGGCTATACGGTGTATTTGCAACGTTCCTATAACGCACAAAACAACAACGGATGCGGATACAGTTTAAAGGTCAAAACGGCGGCAAACACCGTTAAAGCGGTACTGTCCGCCGCAGGTATCCGTTTTCATATGAGTGCGGACGGCGATGGGAAATGATCTATCTGGATAACGCCGCCACGACCTACCCGAAACCGTCGTGTGTACGGTATGCGGTCGCAGAGGCATTCGAGCGGTACGGTGCCAATCCGGGGCGCGGCGGTCATCGGATGGCGATGGAAACGGCAGAGCGATTGTATGCGTGTCGGGAATGTGTGGCGGATTTTTTCGCGCTCGACGATCCAACGCGGGTGGTGTTTACCGCCAACTGTACCGAATCGCTGAATACGGTGTTGCACGGTGTTCTGAAAGCAGGCGACCACGTGGTCGTATCCGATATGGAGCACAATGCCGTGATGCGTCCGCTTACGCGACTGAGCGAACAGGGCATTCAATATTCACAAGCGATCGTTTGTGAGTACGACGCGCAAAAGACGGTGGAAAACTTTAAAAAGGCGCTTCAACCGAACACCAAACTGATCCTGTGCATACACGCATCCAACGTATTTGGCACGGTGTTGCCGATCCGTGAGATCGGGAAACTGGCGCACCGTCACGGGATCCTTTTTGCGGTGGACGGGGCGCAGAGCGGCGGCTTATTGCCGATCGATATGCAACAAGACGAGATCGATTTTTTGTGTTTACCCGCGCATAAAGGGTTGTACGGACCGATGGGGGTTGGGCTGCTTTTGTGTAATTCAAAGACGGCACTGTCCCCGCTCAAAACGGGCGGTACAGGCAGTCAGTCGTTGTTGCTGACCCAACCGGACGAACTGCCTGACCGTCTGGAAAGCGGTACGGTGAACGTACCGGGTATCTGCGGATTACACGCGGGACTGATGTGGTTGCGCGAAAACGGGCGGGAGCATATCCTGCGGCACGAACGGCAGTTGATGCAGTACCTGTATAACGCGTTGGTAGGTTGCCCGTTTGTGACGGTTTATACCGCGCCGCCGAGTAGGGGATACACCGTTCCGATGATTGCGCTGAATCTCGTTGGCAGATCGTCGGAAGAGGTAGCGGAAGATCTCGCCAAAGAGGGGGTTGCGGTTCGCGCGGGATTGCATTGTGCGCCGTGTGCGCACCGTCATCGCGGTACGTTGCAAAGCGGTACCGTTCGGATTGCCCCGTCCGCCTTTACCAAGCGGCAGGATGTGGAAAATCTCTATAAAATATTGATAAAAATTGCAATTAAACCTTGAAATAAACAGATTGTATGTTACAATAAAAGTGTAGATTAAAGTAAGGTGGTGATTCGGAATGGCGGCGTTTTTCTCGAATGTTCTGGAAAGCATTCTGAATTTCTTTAAAACGTATCAGCTCGTTACCGACACCTTGGACATTTTATTGGTGGCATTTACCATCTATTGGTTGATCAAACTGGTTCGGGATTCACGTGCAGAGCAACTGTTAAAGGGGTTTGTCCTGCTCGGAATCGCGTACGGTGTAGCGTTCGTACTCAGCCTGACCGCGATGAAGTATTTGTTGCAGGTCTTGTTTGATAACGCACTGATCGTGTTGGTCATCATCTTCCAGCCCGAATTGCGCCGAATGCTCGAACGTGTCGGTCACACGGGATTTGCACGGTTTAAAGTCTTCGGGCTTGACGAAGAGGAAACACAACAGTATATCTCCAAATGGCAAACGGCGATTGCCGCCGTTTGTAACGGTGTGGATATGATCAGACGCGAAAAGATGGGCGCGTTGATCGTGTTCGAACGCAATACCCGTTTGGGCGAGTTTGCAAAATCGGGTACCGAACTCAATGCCGATCCCACCGCCGAGTTGATCGCCAATATTTTCTATAACAAAGCGCCGTTACACGATGGTGCTACCATTATTCGCGACGGTAAGATCTATGCGTCGGGTGTGATTCTGCCGCTCAGTGACGAAGCCTCGATCAGTCGTAGTTTGGGTACCCGTCACCGCGCGGGGGTCGGTATGAGCGAAAACTCAGACGCGATCGTGGTGATCGTTTCGGAAGAAACGGGAACCATTTCGGTCGCGAAAGACGGTGTTCTCACGCGGGATTTCACGGTTGAAAACCTGCGTATCACGCTGGAAAACGATATCGTGTGGAGCAATGTCCGTTCGGAAGACGATAAGAAAGAAAACGGCCGTTTTGCGTGGATCCGGAGGTGGTTTACGAAATGAAAGGAAAGTTTTCGTTAAACCGTCTGTTGCACAACGATCGGTTCATTTTGATCTTTTCATTGCTCGGCGCGATCGCGGTATGGGCGCTCGTTTCGTTTGGACCGAGCAACATTTCGTCGCGCGAGATCACCGCACAGGTCAAGGTCGATCTGACCAACACCATCGTTGGTTACAACGATCTGCGTGTGATCGGGGAAGATACGTTTACCGTAACGGTCACGGTGGAAGGTCCGCGTTCGGTTATATTTAACCTGAACAGTGACGACATTTATATCAAACCCAACATTTCCGAGATACAGGGAACGGGGAAGACCGATCTGCAACTGATCGCTTCCAAGAGCGGTAAATCGACCGACTATACCATTGTTGGTCTTTCGCCCTCCACGGTATCGGTGGAATGTGACTATTGGTCGGCGGCGGATTTCTATGTGGCTACCGACGTTTCCTCCATCAAAGTGGCGGATGAAATGGAACAACAACTCGGCGACGTGGTGTTGGATACGGCGGCCGTTCCCAACGGTCTTGTTCGTATCGAAGGTCCCCGCACGGTTATCAATCAGATCGCGTCGATCGTTGCCAAAGTGGATACGACCGAAACGATTTCCAAAACGACGCGGTACTCGGCACGGTTGTTGGCACTCGACGCGCAAGGGTCGGAAGTGGATCTTACCAACTGCGTGTTCCGGACACCATCTACCGGTATTGTGGATATTACCGTTCCCGTCTGGGTTCAGAAGCAGGTACAACTGACCTATCAGTTGTTAAACGTCCCGACCGGATTGGATAAGGATGACCTGATCTCGCTTTCGGTGGATACGGTGACGTTGGTCGGCGAAGAAGACGTGTTGAATACGATTGCGGCAACGGTCGCAAATTTAGGCACGTTTGATTTCGATCGGTTGCTCCCCGAAAACAAACAGGTGCAGATCGCGTTGAACGTTCCCGATTCGGTAAAAGTGTTGGAAGGGACTGTGGTAACGGTCGATCTCGCAATCGACAAATATACCACCAAAGAACTTTCGCTTACGGTAAACGGTGTTGACGATGTGACCGTGCAAAACCTTGCCGAAGGCAAAACGTTGACCATACAAAAGCAGATCCTGTCGGATATCGTGTTGTGCGGAAAAGCGGCAACACTCAATAAGATCAAAGCGACGGATCTCGAACTGGCGATCGATGCTGCCGCCAACAGTGGTATCGGTTCGGTTCGATACGACGTGCGTATCAACGTCCCGAATTATCCCGATGTGTGGGTATATTACGGCGACAACGAACAAAGCGGATACAAACTATACGGCTCGATCGAATAAGCAAAAACCCGTTGAAGCGTTGCTTCAACGGGTTTTCTTGTATTATATTAGTCGTTTTCAAATTCCACGATCTTGCGTCCCATCAGCACACCCATGACCGATGCCATCATCAATCCGCGTGTCCAACCGCTGGAATCGCCCAGACAGTGAAGACCTTTTACGTTGGTATTCAGGTTTTCGTCCATACGGATACGGTTACTGTAAAATTTGAGTTCCGGCGAATACAGCAACGTTTCATACGACGCGAAACCGGGCACCACGTGATCCACCGCCTGAATGAAATTGATGATGTTGATCATCGCGCGGTAGGGCATTGCCGCGGTGATATCACCCGCAACGGCGTCCGGTAAGGTGGGGCGCAGATTGGATTGCGCCAGTTCCTTTTGCCACGTGCGCTTACCGTCTAAGATATCCCCGAACCGTTGTACCAAAATGTGACCTGCACCGAGCATATTGGTCAGTTCACCGACCTTTTGTGCGTAGGCGATCGGTTGGTTAAACGGCTCGTTAAAGTTGTGCGAACACAGAATGGCGAGGTTGGTGTTGTTGGATTTGAGTTCCTTGTAGGAATGTCCGTTGACTACCGCCAGATCATCGTCATAATTTTCCTGACTGACAAATCCGCCGGGATTTTGACAGAAGGTACGAACCTTGTTTTTGAACGGACGCGGATACCCGATCAACTTAGACTCGTACAAGGCTTTGTTGACCGTTTCCATCACTTCGTTGCGTACCTCGACACGAACACCGATATCCACCGTTCCCGGTTGATGTGCGATGTTGTGTTCGGCACAGATCTTTTCGAGCCAATCCGCGCCGCGTCGTCCGGTCACAATGACCGTATGCTGCGCGCGGATTTCGGTTTCTTGTTTGCCGTTGCTGACGCAAACACCGTGGCACATATCCCCGTCAAGCAGAATGTTGGTACATTCATACCCGAACCACATTTCCACACCGTTATCCTGCAAATACCGTTCGATCGCCAGATAAATATCCTGCGCTTTTTCGGTTCCCAGATGACGGATCGGACAATCGACCAGTTTTAAACCTGCCTGAATGGCGCGTTTGCGGATCTCTTTTACTTCCTCGGAATTGTCGATACCTTCTACGTGGGTATCGGCACCGAATTCCAGATAAATGCTATCCGCGTAATGAATGATATCCTGTGCCAGATCCGCACCAATCAAGGTGGGGAGATCACCGCCGACTTCATAACTGAGCGACAGTTTTCCGTCGGAAAAAGCACCCGCGCCCGAAAAACCGGTGGTGATATGACAATACGGTTTGCAGTTGACACAATGGTTGGTCTTGCTTTTCGGACAACGACGGTTCTCGATCGCTTGTCCTTTTTCTACCATCAAGATATTGTGATGGTTTCCTTGCCGTACCAGTTCCAATGCCGTAAAGATACCGGCAGGACCTGCGCCGACGATAACAACATCCACTTGCATCGAAGATACCTCCCATCGATTAAGCCAGTTAATTAGTATACCGTAAATAAAAACGTTTGTCAAATAAAAAGAGACGGATTTCTCCTTGCGTATTGTTGCAAATTATGGTATATTGATATATTGGAAAGAAGGTGTGTCCGTGGATATACGCTTAAACGATATCATCACACTCAAAAAAGCGCATCCGTGCGGCGGTAATCGTTTCCGCGTCTTGCGCATCGGTATGGATTTCCGTCTGCATTGCGAAACCTGCGGACACGAAATGATGATTCCCCGCGTCAAGGCGGAAAAAAACATTCGCGGCATCGAACGCGAAGGGGAGCAGTAGCCACCTCTTTTACGGCAAGATCTGTAAAGGAGGAAAGGATATATGTTATCGCGATTAAACGAAGTGGAAAAACGGTATGAAGAGGTGATGACCCGCCTGTACGATCCGTCGGTCACCGCCGATCCCGACCGTTACCGCGAACTCATAAAAGAAAGTCGGTATTTGGAACCGATCGTTGAAAAATACCGCGAATACCGAAAAGCACAACAACAAGAGCAGGATGCTTTGCTCATTCTGGAAGAAGAAACCGACAGTGACCTGCGCAGTTTGGCGGATGCCGAACTCAAAGAAGCCAAGATCACGGTGTCCCAATGTGCAGAAGACCTCAAGATCTTGTTGCTACCGCGCGACCCCAACGATGACCGTAACGTGATCGTAGAGATCCGCGCGGGCGCGGGTGGCGAAGAATCGGCATTGTTTGCCGCTTCTCTGTACCGTATGTACGGGTTATACGCGCAAACGCGCCACTACCAGACCGAACTGTTAAACGTCAATGAAACCGAACTCGGCGGCTATAAAGAGATATCATTTATGGTAACTGGCGAAGGCGCATACAGTCGCATGAAATTCTAAAGCGGTGTTCACCGCGTTCAACGCGTCCCCGAAACCGAAGCGGGCGGACGGATCCATACCTCTACCGCCACGGTAGCGGTACTGCCCGAAGCCGAAGATGTGGAGATCGATATCGACCCCGCCGACCTGCAGATCGATACCTTCCGTTCGAGCGGCGCGGGCGGTCAACACATCAACAAGACCGAATCGGCGATCCGCATCACCCATCTGCCGAGCGGTACGGTGGTGGAATGTCAGGACGAACGCAGTCAACACAAAAACAAAGACAAAGCCATGCGGGTATTACGTTCACGCTTGTTGGAGAAAAAGCAACAGGAACAACGCTCGGCGATCGCAGAAGATCGTCGGTTACAGGTGGGAACGGGCGATCGCAGTGAGCGTATCCGTACCTACAACTTTCCGCAAGGCCGCGTGACCGATCACCGTATCGGTTTAACGCTCTACAAAATTGATGCCGTGTTGGACGGAGATCTGGACGAGATCATCGACTCCCTGATCACCGCCGACCGCGCCGAAAAACTCAAAAAGGGATAATGACTATGCAAACCAAGCATCTAACCGATCGGGAAGAGGACCTGCACACCGCCGCCGCCTTGTTGCGCGACGGACAGCTGGTGGCGATTCCGACCGAAACGGTATACGGACTGGCGGCGGACGCATTGAACGGGGATGCGGTCAACGCGATCTTCGCGGCAAAGGGCAGACCCGCAGACAATCCGCTTATCGTCCATATTGCCGATATCCATACACTTTCCTCGCTCGTGCGGAACATTCCGCCGTGCGCCGAAGCACTGGCATCGGCATTCTGGCCCGGTCCGCTCACCATGATCTTTCAAAAAGCGCCGCACATTCCGAACGAAGTTACCGCCGGATTGGATACGGTGGCGGTACGTATGCCGTCCCATCCCGTCGCACGGCGACTGATCTCGTTGTCGGGTTGCCCGCTCGCGGCACCGTCTGCCAACCGTTCGGGTATTCCAAGCCCCACCGAAGCGCACCGTGTCGCCGAAGATATGGACGGTCGTATTGCCGCCATCGTAGACGGCGGTCCTTGCGAAGTAGGAGTGGAATCCACCGTCATCGACGTCAGCGGCGAAACGGTGCGGGTGTTACGTCCCGGTGCTGTCACCGTCGAAATGTTACAGGCGGTAGTCGGAACGGTGGAAGTGGACGGTGCAGTACTCCGCCCGTTACAAGAAAACGAAACGGCGGCATCCCCCGGTATGAAATATAAACACTATGCCCCCAAAGCACGTGTGATCCTGGTACAAGGTTCCGCCGATGCCTATCGGCAATACGTCAACGAACAGAAAGCGCACGGTGTTGCGGCGGTCTGTTTCGACGGCGAGACCGACGGAATACAGGTTCCCGTCTACACGTACGGTGCGCGAACCGATGCCGCCACACAAGCCAACTGCTTGTTTGAACTGTTACGGCGGTTAGACGAAGACGGCGTGACGACGGCGTATACCGCTTGTCCGCAGACCGACGGGGTCGGTTTGGCGGTGTATAACCGCCTGCTTCGTGCCGCAGGATTTGAGGTGATCACCCTTGATTAACATCGGCTTGACCGGTCCGACCGGTTCCGGAAAAAGTGAAGTTGCCCGTATCTTTGAACAAAACGGGTGCCTGTGGATCGATACGGATGCATTGTCCCGCCAAGCGGTGGAACCGCATTCGCCTTGCCTCGCGGCGCTGGTCGATGTGTTTTCGAAGGCGATCCTGTGTGAAGACGGTACGTTGAACCGTAAAGAATTGGCAAAACGGGCGTTTTCTTCGTCGGAACAGACCGCGAAACTCAATGCGATCGTTCACCCCGAGGTCATTCGCTTGACTCAGATACAATTGGAACAAGCCAAAGCGCGCGGTGTTCATACCGCTATTATTGATGCACCGCTGTTGTTTGAAGCGAATATGGATACCATCTGTCACGGTACCATCGCGGTGATCGCGTTGGATGCCGTTCGCTTTTCCCGTATCTGCGAACGCGACGGCTTGACCGAAGAACAGGCGACCGCGCGGATGAATGCCCAACCACCGCTTCACTTTTATACCGTCCGCGCCGATAAGGTGATCGAAAACGACGGCGATCGGGACGCGCTTTGCGCACAGGCGCAACGCTTATTCGACACACGGGGAGAGTGGTGTCGTGCGGATTAAAAAACGAATTTTCCTTCCCGTTCTTTTAATCGTATCGGTATTGCTGTTGTTGTTCGGCGGACGGGTACTTTTAACGGTGGTCTACCCGTTAAAATATACCGATACGGTCAACCGCTATGTCGAGGAATACGACTTACCACCCTCGCTTGTTTACGGAGTGATCCATACCGAAAGCCATTTTGACGAAACGGCGATATCCTCCGTAGGCGCAAAAGGGCTTATGCAGATCATGGACTCCACCTTTGATTGGGTACTTCAAAAACTCGGCGAAGAAGAGGGCGACGTTTTCAATGCCGATACCAATATCCGTTGCGGCACGAAATTGTTACGCATCCTGTCGGACGAGTATACCCATACCGAAACGGTGTTGGCGGCATACAATGCGGGAATCGGTAACGTGTCCAAATGGTTGGCAAACGAGGAGTATTCGGACGACGGTGAAACGTTGCATACCATACCCATTGAGGAAACCCGAAATTATGTAAAACGGGTGTTAAACGCGCAAAAAATGTATCAAAATCTATACGATATCGAATAGACAATTTAAGGAGGCAATCATTATGTCGGAAAAAACGGTAATCGATCAAAAGAAAGAGCAGTTGTTCTATGCGCCGAAAGACGCGGGTGTTGCGTTGACGGCGGAAGAGATCGCTGCGGCGGATGCGTACTGTGAAGGGTACAAACGCTTTTTAGATGCCGCAAAGACCGAACGCGAAGCGGTCTGTGAAGCGATCCGTCAAGCCGAAGCCAAAGGCTTCCGCCCGTTCGTGCGCGGTCAGGCGCTCAAAGCGGGGGATAAGGTGTATTTCAACAACCGCGGTAAATCGTTGTTTGTCGCGGTCATCGGTGAAAAACCGATCGAAGAAGGTGTGTCCATTGCGGCGGCACACATCGATTCCCCCCGTCTGGACTTAAAACCCAACCCGTTATACGAGGATCATTCGTTGGCATATTTTGATACCCACTACTACGGCGGTATCAAAAAATACCAATGGGTTGCAATGCCGCTCTCACTGCACGGTGTGATCGTCCGTAAAGACGGTACCTCGGTCACCGTTTCGATCGGTGACGATGCGAACGATCCCGTGTTCTGCGTATCCGACCTGTTACCTCACTTAGCGGCGGACCAGATGAAACGCACGGCATCGGATCTCATCAAAGGCGAAGACCTGAACGTACTCATCGGCTCCCGTCCGTTTATGGGGGACGAGAGCAGTGAAGCGGTCAAACTGAACGTGCTCAACATTCTGTTTGAAAAATATGGCATCATCGAAGCGGATTTCCTTTCCGCTGAACTGGAAGTGGTTCCCGCGTTCGGCGCACGTGATGTGGGCTTAGACCGCAGTTTGATCGGTGCTTACGGTCACGATGACCGCGTCTGCGCCTATCCCGCGCTTACCGCGATCTTTGATCTGGATCGTCCCGCATACACCGCATTGACCGTACTTGCGGACAAAGAGGAGGTCGGTTCGGACGGTAACACCGGTATGCAATCGGCATCGCTCAAATACTTCATTGCCGATTTAGCGGCGGCATTCGGCACCGAGTGCCGTCACGTACTGCAAAATTCGATGTGTCTCTCCGCCGACGTTAACGTCGCGTTTGACCCGCTCTACCCCGAAGTGACCGAGCAACGCAACTGCGCATTCTTAAATCGCGGTATCGTGTTAACCAAATATACCGGCGCAAGAGGCAAATCCGGCACCTCCGACGCATCGGCGGAACTGATGGGCTTCTTCCGCAAAAATATGGACGACAATGCCGTGCTGTGGCAGGTCGGCGAACTCGGAAAAGTAGATATCGGTGGCGGCGGAACGGTTGCCAAATACATTGCCAACCTCGATATCAACACGGTTGACCTCGGTGTACCGGTACTGTCGATGCACGCACCGTTCGAGATCGTTTCCAAAACCGACGTGTATATGGCGCATCGCGCTTTCCTGGCATTACTCTCCCGTACCGAAAATTTATAATCTCACACATTGCAATCGACCTCATAGGATGACTATGAGGTCGATTTTTTGCGTGGGAGGCACAGGGGATGAAACGATACTATAAACGTCGAAAAAAGCCGTTTAAAGCCATTTTTGGGTTGTTTCTGGTGACCGTACTGTTGTTGATCTCATTGTTACATATCGATACCCGTTTGCGACCGCTGATACAAGACTACGGTATACAAGCGGTACGGCGCGGATTGGTATTGGCAATACACGACGGTGTTCAGGCAGTCTTATCCGAACAAGAAGCGGGATACGACGATCTTGTTAAGATTGAACACGGTGCAGATGGCAGTATTCTGGCGGCGCACGCGGATGTGACGGCGATCAACTCACTCAAAGCCACCGTCACCTCTGCGGTGAATAAACGGCTGGAACGGTATCGCGATCAAACCATATCCGTCCCGATGGGCAGTCTGATCGGCGGCAGTTTCTTCATCGGCAGAGGTCCTTTCTTAAAGGTGAAGATCAACAGTCACGCGTCCATCGTGACCACCCTGTCCGATTCGTTTACCGATGCGGGGATCAACCAGACCTGCCACCGTATTCATTTAAACCTGAAAGCGTATGCGTCGGTGATCCTGCCGCTGGAACGTTGCTCGTTTGAACTGGATACTCAGTTTTTGATCTGTGAAACGGTGTTGGTAGGGGATGTGCCGGATACCTTTGCAAACCTTTCACTTTTCTGAAAACTTTTGGGATTTTTTCGCGTAATCGATTGAAAGCACAAGGCTTTTTTGGTATACTGTTTATGTGTTATGAAAAAAGTATTTCAAGCGAAGTATAATGTAGTTGCAGAGCAAAATTGTTATTTTGACCGATGAGGGTTCGACTCTCTTCGGCTATAAAAAGGATGTGCCGTCAATGGATTTTGAGACCGCCCGCGTACGTATGGAAGAATTGTGTCGCGAGATCGAATACCACAGCCGTCGGTATTATGACGAAGATGCACCGGAGATCGAAGACGACGAATTTGATGCGCTTACCCGTGAACTGCGCGGACTGGAAGAACAGTTTCCGCAACTGATCACGGCGGATTCGTATACCCAAAAAGTGCACGGTGAACTGTCTAATTTGTTTACTCCCGTCCAACACGAAGTACCGCTCGGCAGTTTACAGGACGTGTTCTCCCTCGACGAGGTGGTACAGTTTGACGAACGCGTCCGTCAAACGATATCCGATCCCGTGTACGTGGTCGAACCGAAGATCGACGGATTATCCATTGCGATCGAATACCGAAACGGCATCTTTTACCGCGGTGCTACCCGTGGTGACGGGAACACGGGCGAAGACGTTTCCGCCAACCTACGCACCATTATGAGCATCCCCGATAAACTGACCGAACCGATCGAACGCGTGATCGTTCGCGGCGAAGTGTATATGTCGCGCGAACAGTTCGCCAATCTGGTACATGCGCAGGAAGAAAACGGTGAAAAGACCTTTAAGAATCCGCGTAACGCGGCGGCGGGATCGTTACGGCAAAAAGATCCTGCGGTCACCAAAACCCGTAAATTGGACATTTTCGTGTTCAACCTGCAACTCATCGAAGGTGAAACGGTCACCGCACATGCCGCGTCGCTGGAACGGATGCGTGAACTCGGCTTTTCAATCATTCCGTTCTACCGCCGTACCGGTTCGACCGAAGAGGTACTTTCGGAGATCGAACGGATCGGAACGGTGCGCTCTCAATTGCCGTTCGACATCGACGGTGCGGTCATCAAGGTGGACGACTTTGATAATCGTCAAAGACTCGGTACTACCAGTAAATTCCCGCGTTGGGCGGTCGCATACAAATACCCGCCCGAAGAAAAAGAAACCGTCCTGCGCGACGTGGAGATCACCGTCGGTCGTACGGGTGTCCTCACGCCGACTGGTGTGTTCGACCCCGTCACCTTAGCGGGAACGACGGTCAGTCGCGCCACCTTGCACAATCAGGATTTCATCAACGAAAAACAACTGGCGGTCGGCGACCGTGTCGTGCTGCGTAAAGCGGGGGATATCATTCCCGAAGTGGTCCGCGTGACCCACCATACGGGTACTGCTGCATTCGCGTTGCCCACCGTTTGCCCCTCCTGCGGTAGCGAGACCATTCGCGAACCCGACGAAGCCGCGCGACGTTGCGTCAATCCCGATTGCCCCGCGCAACAGTTGCAACGTCTCATCCATTTTGCGTCCCGCGACGCGATGGACATTGAAGGTCTCGGTCCTGCGGTGGTCGAACAACTCGTCGCCGAAGGGCTGGTGATCCACCTTGACGATCTGTTTACGTTAGATCGTCAGCAGGTCGCCGCATTGGATCGGTTGGGTGAAAAATCCGCCGACAACCTGATCGACGCGATCGAACGTTCCAAAGAAGCCGACCTGTCCCGTCTGCTTTTTGCATTCGGTATTCGTCACATCGGTCAGAAAGCCGCTAAACTGTTGGCGCAACGTTTCGGTACGTTGGATGCCGTAATGAACGCGTCTGTAGAAGACGTACTGACCATCGATGGGTTCGGTGACATTATGGCGCGATCCCTCGTTCGGTTCTTTGAACTGGACTCTTCCCGCCGATTAGCCGAACGGTTGACGCAGATCGGTGTGAACACCGTTTGTCAATTGCAACGTTCCGACCGACGATTTGAAGGAATGACCTTCGTATTGACAGGAACATTACCGTCGATGACGCGCGACCAAGCCTCTGCGCTCATCGAGCAGTACGGCGGTAAAACGTCGAGCAGTGTATCCAAAAAAACGTCGATCGTACTCGCAGGCGAAGATGCCGGAAGTAAACTGACCAAAGCACAATCGCTCGGTATCCGCATCATCGATCAACAGGAATTCGAACGGATGTTGGCGGAGGAATCGGTATGAATATCAAAGCGGTCTTTTTAGATATCGATAACACGTTGTTGGACTTCAAAGCCTGTTCTCGTTTATCCATGCAAAAATCTTTCGCGGAATGCGGACTTGCCTATACGGAGGATATGTATACCACCTTCCACCGCGTCAACGACGGATTGTGGTTACAGATCGAACAAGGTACTCTTACCCGCGAGCAGTTACATGCCACGCGCTGGAATCTGGTGTTGCGTGAACTCGGTATCGACGGGGACGGACAAGCGGTAGAAGCGCGGTTTTTGGAACACCTCGCGACCGATGCCGTTCCCATAGACGGCGCATACGAATTACTCGAATACTTGTATCCGCGGTACACCGTCTGTATCGCGAGCAACGCACCGTACGAACAACAACTCCGCCGCCTGACAACGGTGGATATGCTCCGTTATTTCCATAAACGGTTCATTTCCGAAAAACTCGGTGCCGCAAAACCGAGCGAAGCCTTTTTTGCCGCGTGTTTTGCCGAACTAAACGGGATCACACCACAGGAAAGTATCATGATCGGTGACTCGCTTACGGCGGATATCGGCGGCGGCAATGCTTTCGGTATGCACACTTGCTGGTACGATCACCAGAAAAGCGGGAAGATCGCAACCGAAGCGGATTATACCGTTTCGTCGTTGCGCGATATTATGACGATCTTATAAAAAGGGGGAGAGCGTATGTCTTTTCCGACCATCCATACGGTCGCGCTAAACCTTGAAAACGGTGAGAAACTCTTGTTACCGTTGTGCGAACAGACCGAAAACGCGGTATCGTATTCAAACGGTGATGCCACGGTACAACTGTCGTGCGAAACACGTGACGGATTGACCGCCGTCTACCTGCACACCGACCTTGCCGACGGGAACACCTTGCATCCCGAAGATGCGATCACGTTATCGTTATCGTTTGACCCCGATACGGTTGGGTATATGGCAAGCGAGATGGCGATGCATTGGGCAACCCCACGCGTGGATACCGATTTTTCGAAGATCGAAGACAATACCCAAGCGTTGTTATTGCGCAAAAAAAGCGGTATCTTCTCGCTTGTATTGCCGGTCTGCGACCGCGAATACAAATCCACCATCTCGGGTGCCGAAAACGGTGTGCAGATACATACTTTCAGTTGGATGGGACAAATGACCGCCTGTCATACCCTCGCCTTTGTATTTGCCGAAGGGGAGGATCCGTATTCGCTGATACAAAATGCTACAGCGTACGCGGTCAACTTGTTGGGCAACCGCGTAAAAATGCGCGAAGACCGTGATTTCCCCGAGATCTTCGAGTATCTCGGTTGGTGCAGTTGGGATGCG
The DNA here is from genome assembly GCA_964433065.1 of uncultured Eubacteriales bacterium. Taxonomy (GTDB): domain Bacteria; phylum Bacillota; class Clostridia; order Oscillospirales; family Acutalibacteraceae; genus RGIG3009. The sequence goes on from CAYSPZ010000011.1 coordinate 26,495, forward strand.
TTCCACGTGTTTGTCAACGACCAAGGTTTGTTGGATAAATGTCAGGAATTCAAAGATAAAAACGTGCCTGTTCGTTGGGCGCTTCTCGACGATATGTGGGCGGATATTCCCAACTTAAAAACCTTACCGACGGATATCGCGTTTGGTCCGATGGTTACGGCGATGCATCGTTCGAAAATGCGTTCGTTTGAGGCGGATCCCGATCGCTTTCCGCGCGGTCTTGCCCCGTGCATTGCGGATATCAAATCCAAATACGGGTTAGCGGTGGGGATCTGGCATCCCACTACGGGATATTGGCTCGGTATGGAAGAAGACGGACCCGTTGCCCAACAATACGCCGACTGTTTGGTGGTTTCAACCGGCGGTCGACTGATCCATCGCATTGACGATGAGGACAAAGCCTTCCGCTTTTACGACGCGTTTCACACCTATCTGGAAGCGTGTGGTGCTGACTTCATCAAGATCGACAACCAAAGTTGTATTTCTTCTAACTTTAAAGGGGTCGTTCCGGTCGGCGTGGCAGGACGTAACCTGCACAACGCGATCGAGCGGTCGACCACCAAACACTTCGGTAACCGCTTGATCAACTGTATGGGAATGGGCAACGAAAACTACTGGAACCGTCCCGAAAGTGCCGTTACGCGGTGCAGTTGCGACTTTGCCCCCGAAAACAAAGAATGGTTTATCGGTAACCTGATGCGGTGTTGCTATAACTCGTACGTGCAAGGTCAGTTGATGTGGTGCGACTGGGATATGTGGTGGACCGACGATAATCAGGCGGAGAAAAATGCAATTGCTCATGCCATCAGCGGCGGCCCCGTATATCTTAGTGATGAACTGGATCGCAGTGTGCGCGAACTCGTGATGCAGCTTGTCTATACCGATGGTCGTCTGTTACGTTGTGACCGTCCCGCGATGCCGACGATCGATTGCCTCACCGTCAACCCCGCGGTCAATCCCATTCCGTTTACCATGTGGTCGACGGTCAACGGTTGCGCGGTGATCGCCGCATTCCATCTGTACGAAAAGCAAGTTCCCGTCAATACCACGCTTACGGTGGATCCCGCATGGTCGCTTGACGGTGACGCGTTTGTGGTATACGAGCATTTTTCCAAAACGGCATTCACCGTCAAACGCGACGAAGCGTGGAACGTGACCCTTGCCGATTCCGATGACGTGAAACTGTATACCGTATACCCCGTTCGCGGTGCGCTCACCCCGATCGGTCTTACCGATAAATACATCGCACCGCACACCGTCGCAAAGCAGACGGAAAGCACCTTCACTTTACACGAAGGCGGTAACTTTGCGTTCTATACCGAATGTCCCGTCACGCGTGTTGAGGTGAACGGGGAAGAGGTGCCGTTCACAAAACAAGATGCATTGTATACCGTAAAAATGAACGGAACGGATACCCCCGTGACCGTAAAGGTAATGTAAGGAGAGAGATTATGAAAGTATTGATATTAAACGGCAGTCCCCGTGCAAACGGGAATACGACGATCGCCTTAAAAGAAATGATCTCCGTGTTTGAACGCGAGGGGATAGAAGTCGAATACGTACAGGTCGGCAACCAACCCGCCGTCGGTTGTCGCGCGTGCGGTGGGTGTTCCAAACTCGGTAAATGCGTGGTCGACGACGTGGTCAATTGCATCGCGCCGTTGTTTGAGGAATGTGACGGATTGGTGGTTGCCAGTCCCGTGTACTACGCGTCCGCCAATGCCACCCTCATCGCGGTGCTGGATCGGTTGTTCTACAGTACCCGCTTTGAAAAGCGGATGAAGGTCGGTGCCGCCGTTACGGTCGCGCGCCGCGGCGGATGCTCCGCCACCTTTGACGAACTCAACAAGTATTTCACTATCTGCGGTATGCTGCTCGCGTCCAGCCAATACTGGAACAGTGTACACGGCGGCGCCCCCGGCGATGCTGCGCAGGATGCCGAAGGGTTACAAACGATGCGCACGTTGGCGGCAAATATGACCTTCCTGATGAAGAGCATCGCACTCGGCAAAGAAACCTACGGTTTACCCGCCGTCGAAGAACCACGCGCCCGAACCAATTTTATTCGATAACGAAAAAACGGAGAGCAATTGCTCTCCGTTTTTGTCTTTCTTAGTTTCTTTACAACAAACGCTCGTCGTACACCGCACGTGATCCGCCGATAAATCGCGGTCGGGTACGCGCCGCAACCACGAGTGCTTCACCGATACGGTTGTTTTCCAGTCTAACGGGAACGGCAACCTTTTTCAGATGCATACCGATCAAGGTCAGTCCGATGTCAATACCCGCATCGGCTTTGATCTCTTCGATCACAACGGGATCGTTAAAGGCGGCATACGCTTTGGTCGCCATCGATCCGCCTGCTTTGGGTTGCGGCACCACGTTCACGCGCTCCGCAAAAGGAACCGCGTCTTTTTCGATCACGATACAGCGGTTCAGATGCTCACAACACTGAAACGCAAGCCACCATCCCTTTTGTGTCGCGTAATCGTGCAGTGCACTGAAAACAACACCGGCGATGTCGGGGCTTGAGTTGGTACCGATCTTAGAACCGATGATCTCACTGGTTGAGCACCCGATCACCACAATGTCGCCGCGCTTTAATCACGCCTTTTATTCCAGTTCTTCCAAAACGGCGGTTGCCTGTCGGTATAATGCTTCCTTCATTTTGTGTTCTCATGTTTTGTCATTTGATGGTGAACACCGCGCCGTCACAAGGCGGCAGATGTTCGGGATCACCGCGCAGAACGGTATCGATCTTCTTACCGTTATGAAGCGCAAAACCCGTTTTTTGCGGTTGATTGGAATAGTTGATCAAGGTGATCAGAAACTCTTTCACACCCCCCCGAATCCGTTTGAAATTTATAGGTGACTGTATAGCAACGTTGCCGCGCCGCTGAGTTCAACCGCTGTTTCGGCAGGTATAAACAGACTGTCACCTTTTTTGATATCAAGGTGTTGATCGTCCCAGATAACGGTTGCATCTCCATCAAGACAGAGGATGGAAACGAAACTGTCTTCACATAAGACCGACATCGTACGATCAAGCATTATCAGGTCGGCGGAAAACAGATCGTTGTGTGCAAGTGTTCGCACGGTGTACCCGTCGTGTTCTGTTACTTCGCCCACTTGTCCGTACGGAACGGTCGGTCGTTCGCAGACGGTTACGTCCAGTGCTTTTTCGATATGCAGCGTTCGCGGTTTTCCGTCCGTTCCGATTCTGCCGTAATCAAATACACGATAGGTGGCATTGGAACTTTGTTGAATCCCGGCAATGATCATACCGCCGCCGATCGCGTGTAAGGTGCCTGCTGGGATGAAGAATACGTCGCCTGCGTGTACGGGGACACGGTTACAGATCTCGGTCAGTGTGTGATCCTCAATGCGACGTCGGAATTCCTTTTTGGAAACGGTATCGGTAAACCCGTATATCAGTTTAGCACCCTCGTCGCAATCAACCACGTACCATAGTTCCGTTTTGCCGAACTCACCTTCGTTTTTAAGCGCCTAGTCGTCGTTGGGGTGAACCTGCACCGACAGACTTTGTTTCGCATCGATCAACTTGATCAAAAGCGGAAATTTCAAAAAATGAGCCGCATTTTGCCGAGCGCGCGATTGCCCCAACTGTCCAACACCTCAACGAGCGTTTTGCCGGTGTGTTCGCCGTTGGTTACGATTGCGGTGCCGTCCTCGTGATAAGAGAGCATCCAACCTTCCGCCGCAATCTCGGTATCGCAGGTCAACCCGAATTCGGTTTTTAATCGGTTACCGCCCCCAAAGATAATCTTTGACGACAGGTTTTAACAGTAACGGATACATTATCTATCACCACCTGCGGTCATTATAGCAAAAGGGTGGGTGTTTTTCAACGATTTCTGATAAGATATTTGCACAAAGAAGAAAATATGCTACAGTAAAAATAACAACACCGAAAGGGGAGGTAACCTTGACACCTAAATTGTTTGTCCAAGCCATTACAAAATTTTTGCTCGGTGTCGCGTTGGTGGGTGTGCTCATCTTTTTACCTGCGGGAACACTGTCTTTTGTGAACGGCTGGTTGCTGATGGGAATCTTATTCGTAACGATGCTGTTTGCGGGAATCGTGATGATGTTTAAAAATCCGGAATTGCTGGTCAAACGATTGAATGCCAAAGAAAGTCGGAAAGAACAAAGCACAGTGGTCAAACTCAGCGGACTGATGTTTTTGGCGGGATTTATCGTAGCAGGATTGGGTTTCCGTTTTGAGTGGTACATCTTGCCGAGCGGTGTGTCTGTTGCTGCTGCCGTCGTGTTTTTTGCGGCATACGCACTATACGCGGAAGTGCTTCGCGAAAACACCTATCTCAGCCGCACGATCGAGGTGCAGCAAGACCAAAAGGTCGTCGATACAGGTTTGTACGGCATTGTTCGTCACCCGATGTACAGCGCGACCTTGCTACTGTTTTTATCGATGCCTTTGGTACTCGGATCACTGTACGCGTTTTTGATCTTCCTGGTATACCCGTTCATTATTGTAAAAAGACTCCTTGACGAAGAAAAACTTCTCGAACAAGAACTCGACGGCTACCGCGCCTATCAGCAAAAAGTCAAGTATCGCTTGATCCCGTTTGTTTGGTGAAAATTTGAATATAAAAGCAAAAAACCGCTGAAACAGCGGCTTTTTTGCTTCTCTCTATATAAAATGGGAAAATTATTTCTTCTTTCCGCGACGCTGAAAGTCGGCATGGATCTCTTCACTCTGCTCGGCACTCAGCGGCGCACTTGCTCTGACGTTACACACCGTTTTTGCAAACCGATGCATATACTTCGCACAACTGTTGCACACAATATTGCTTTGCCGATTCGGCTAACTGTTTTACCGTTTCATCATTGCGCGGACGAACGCGTATTATCAACCGTTCAAAAGGTGATTCGCCTCGTTTTTTGAGAATACGAACGGGCAATTTCTCGCTTCGTATTCGCTGCTGCAAATAACCGTCGATATCCACAATACGATAATAATGATGAAACAGCGAAAAACGCGAAAGGCGAACGACGTTTTGGGTTTTTTCCAGCAAGTAACGAAGGCGCATTTTCTTTTGTGCACGTTCTTTTGCCTTTGCCCACTGCAAATGCCCTTCCCATGTGTACCGACACATGGTGCGTACTGCTTGATAAAACGGCAAAATATCTTCGGTTTGTAAATGGTATCCCTTTTCGAAAAAACGAGTTTCCGGTGTGAGTAAAGAATAGTTGTTATGATACAGATAGCATCCGTTTTATTGATGGTCGTGACTCTATAAAATATTATATCAAAACCGAAAGGAAAAAGCAATATGAACTTAGATAAGATTTTAATTAAAGCAGGACAAATTAAGGATGTAGCCTATTCTATCGAGGGGGCTCTCATCGAGGCAGACAACGGCAGCGAACCGCTCAGAAGAGCAACTAACCTCTTTTATGTTCTCCTTGAACAGCTTAACGCTATGAGCGAGGAGCTCGACAAGCTGAGCGAACACATCAGCGTTTGCAACGCTATATTTGCCGTGAACCGTGTGGATGAGCTAAAGCGAGAAATTGCAACCCTAAAAGGAGAGAACAATCAGGATACATAAACAGCGATAAAAAGCGGCTCGCCATCATCGGCGAACCGCTTTTTCTGTGCTGAGTATTTAGAACCAAATCGTAACGGCAAAGCCGCCTTTGAAATAAAAAGG